>JAYVNN010000506.1:0-2891 GCA_043758435.1 Chthoniobacter sp. | reverse complement strand
CGTCCAGCGCGCCATCACCTTCATCCGCGACACCCAGGAAGCCGACGGCTCCTGGTACGGCCGCTGGGGCGTGAACTACATCTACGGCACCTGGCAGGTCCTCCGCGGCCTCCGCGCCATCGGCGAAGACATGCGCCAGCCCTGGCTCATCCGCGCCCGCGACTGGCTCGAGTCCTGCCAAAACGAAGACGGCGGCTGGGGCGAAACCTGCGCCAGCTACGACAACCCCAACCTCAAAGGCAAAGGTGCCAGCACCCCCTCGCAAACCGCCTGGGCGCTCATGGGCCTCATCGCCGCCACCGACCCCGCGCAACCCGCCGCCCTCGACACCCGCGCCATCCGCCGCGGCATCGCCTTTCTCCTCGGACGGCAAAGCTCCGACGGCTCCTGGCCCGAACCCGAAGTCACCGGCACCGGCTTCCCCCGCGTCTTCTACCTGCGCTACGACATGTATCGCAACAACTGGCCCCTCCTCGCCCTCGCCACCTTCCGCCAGTACCGCACCGGCCGCGGCCACGAGCCCAGCTTCTACCGCTGCTGAAAAAAACGCGGAGCGGGGCTGAATCCTGCCTTCATCCTTTGGCTCTTACAAAAGGGTCTTGCTGGCGGCCGCAATGAACCCTCCCAAACAGTTTCATCCTGAGCGGAGCGGAGGCGGAAAGGCGGGCGCAGCGCAGTCGAAGGACCTTGGTGGTCCGCGCACGGGCAACAACATTATCGGACCGCCGGGGTCCTTCGACTCCGTTCCCGCCCACCTTCGCCCGCCGGGAACTCCGCTCAGGATGACAGCGTTCGGGAGTCAGTTAAGATGTGCGCGGCTCACCTCATCCGCCGCTGCAGATTCACATGGAAAGTCCCCAGCGGAAACTCATCCTCCTGCACCAGCGCCAGCCATTTTTTCACCTCGCCCTCATCGTCAAACTCCCGCGCCCCCGCCTTCCATTTTGACCCCACATGCGGCGGCACATACCGCGCGATGAGATCGTGCGCCGTGATCCAGAACGTCAGCCGCGAGCAATCCGCGCCGAATTTGTAGAGCGCCGTGATTTCCTCCCGCAGCCCGCGGATGCCCGCCGCCACAGCATCCCAGCGGATCGCGAGCCGGTTGTCCCGCCAGACGACCGCATCGTGCTGATGCAAATACGCGAACAGCAACTGCCCGCCGAGCGCGTCATAATTCCGCACGCGCGGCCCCGTGATCGGAAAGCGGAAAACGCGGTCGAGGACGATGGCCCAAGTGACGTAGCGCCCGAACAGAAACCCCTCCGCCGCCAGCCGCGCCGCTTCCTCATAGCTGCGCAAATCCACGCGCAATTCCTCCAGCCCGTACATCCAAAACGGCGCGCGCTGCCGGATCATAAACGGATCGAACGGCAGCTCCCCGAGACTGTGCGACGCATCATGGATCAGATCCCACAGCGCCATCGTCTCCTCGATCAGCGGACGCGCCCCCAGCCAGCATTCCAGCTCAGGAAAAAGCACCAGCCCCGTCACCTCCGCCGCCCGCTGCACGCAGCGTTGCAACCGCGCCGCCTCGCGGTCGCAAAAGATCGTCGCGAAATGATTCGAGGGCCGCGCCGCCAGCGCCACCGTCTCGGGAAAAAGCACCGCGCACTCACTCGCGTAGCCGTCCGTGAAATCCACCAGATGCCCCGGCGCAAACTTCGCATTGCGATACACCCCGCGCTCCAACGCCGCCAGCCACCCCGGCCACGGCGTCCGCATCAGCAGCGCCTCAAACCGCGTGTCGCCGGACGCATTCGGCGTGTACAGCGGAAAGACGACAACGTGCTCCCGTCCATCGCACCGCTCCCGCTCGGGATGAAACGCCGCCAGCGACGCCCCGAAATCCGGCCGCCCAAAACCACCCGCCAGCCACGCCCGGAAATCTCCCGGCAGCGCCTCGAAATACTCCGCCTGATGCGGAAACTGCCGCCGCAATTCCGCAAGGCTCACGAGCACCGCATCCACCAGCAGCGCACACTCCAGCCGATGCTCCACCGCCACACTCCCATCCCCCGCCTGCCGCGCCCGCAGCCGGTTGACCGCACTTTTCAAATCCCTCCATGCTGCCGGCGTGCTGTAGGGGAAGCTGCCAGCTTCCCCTACAGTCGCGCTCCCAAACGTCGCTGCGGCGAGCCAGTGGATGATGTTCACCCAAAGCTGCGCATGCCCGCCCTCCCCGATCCGCTCATCACCAAACAGCACCGAATCCGTCACCACCGCCACCCGCCCCGCACCCAGCCGCGCCACCGCAATCAACCCCGCGCCCGGCGGACACGCGCTCGCGGAAGTCCGCCACGCAATTTCGCCCGGCGCTTCCGCCACACACCACCCCGCGCGGAAGAAGCACACGCTCTCCACGCCATGCGCCAGCGGCGTCCCCGCAACGGCTTCACCGAGCAGCCATTCCGCGTTGTCATGCACACACGCGCTGCGGTCAAAAGCCGTCCCGTTTTCAATCCGCAGCCCGCACGGCGCGAGCAGCTCGTTGAGATTGTCGCCGTACTTGTCGTGCTCGTATTCCGTGACGACCAGCAGCCCGCCACCCGCGCGGACGAACGCCAGCACATCCGCGATTTCCTGTGGCGAAAGTGCGGGCGAGCCGGGCGAAGTCGTCCGCTCCCACCGCGCATCGCACGGATGCGCCAGTACCAGCACATCCGCCGCCGCCAGCGCCGCGCTCTCGATCGGCAGCGCCACATTCCGGCTCACCACAAAATCCCGCGCCGCCAGCGCCTCCGCCGCGCGCTGATACGACGAGTTCGCCGGATTTTCCGGCTGCATTTCCCGCGCACGCTCCCCCGAGATCGACCAGCTTTCGCTGTGCGATTCGTCGAACAAAACACGGGCGTATTTGCGTGGCGCAGGATTCATCGTCGGCCTCCGCG
>JAYVNN010000505.1:0-2898 GCA_043758435.1 Chthoniobacter sp. | reverse complement strand
CTCATTCTCGATGGACATGAAGTTTATCGTGACGAGCGCTTCGTCAAAGACTCGTTGGGCTTCGACGGATCGAACAGCCTTCACGTTCTGGCGCTGCGTGATGGCCAGATCATCCGGGCGCGGATCGACCTGTTTCCCGATCTTGAAGTGTTGAAAAGGTGAGTCGCGCGGCGTGTGCGGAATCAGAGCCGAAGAATGCGATTGCGATAACATATCCCGGTAGGGTATGTAGTCGGGATGGCTCACACCGCTCGCGACAAGAAAAAGCTGCTCGACCGAATCAAACGGATTCGCGGGCAGATCAACGGCGTGGAGAAGGCCGTCGAGGAAGAGCGGGATTGCGGCGACGTGCTCCTGACTCTCGCCGCGTGTCGGGGCGCGATGAACTCGCTCATGGCCGAGATCATGGAGGGACACGTCCGCTTTCACCTTTTGCCCCAGGACACCAAGCCTGACCGGGAAACGGCCCACGCTGCCGAGGAACTCATCGAGGTCATCAAGCGATACCTCAAATAGCCGCACTCATTTATGCCCGACATCCTCCACGCCCTGCAAAGCGGCAGCACGAGCCTCTGGCTCTTCATCCCCACCGCCATCCTGCTCGGAGCCTTGCACGGATTGGAGCCGGGACACTCGAAGACGATGATGGCCGCGTTCATCATCGCCATTCGCGGCACCATTGGGCAGGCGGTATTGCTCGGCCTCTCGGCGGCAATTTCTCATTCCTTTATCATATGGGTGCTTGCCGCGCTCGCGCTGCATTTTGGCAACCAGTGGAATGCGGATAGCGCCGAGCCATATTTGCAAATCGGCTCTGCCGTCGGCGTCCTGGCACTCGCGCTATGGATGTTCCTCCGCACCCGCCGCGACTTGCGTGAGGCGCACCATCACCATCACAACGGGCATGGTCACGACCACGACGAATCCTTCCTCCTCGATACTGGCCGGGGCAAAATCGAGTTGAGCGTTTTCGAGAACGGCGTGCCGCCGGTCTTCCGCCTGCGACCTTCGGCGAATGAGACATTGCCCGAGGCCGCGAACGTCGTCGTCGAAACCGTGCGATCCGACGGCGCGCGGCAAACCTTCGCCTTCGCAGCGAAGGACAGCTTCCTCGAATCGCGCGACGACATTCCCGAGCCGCACGAGTTCGACGTGGTGCTCACGCTGACCCTCGGCAGCGAGCGCCACACGGCCCGCACCGAGTTCCGCGAGGCGCACGAACATACGCACGGCGAGGGCGCGGAGTTTCAAGACGCTCACGAACTCGAACATGCCGACGACATCCGCCAACGCTTCGCCGGACGCACCGTGACCACGCCGCAAATCGTGCTGTTCGGCATCACCGGCGGACTCATGCCATGCCCGGCCGCGTTCAGCGTCCTGCTCATCTGTCTCCAACTCAAACGCATCGCCCTTGGCTTCACGCTGGTCGCCTGTTTCAGCTTCGGGCTTGCGCTCACGATGGTCACAACCGGCGTCATCGCCGCGTGGAGCGTGCGGCACGCGGAGAAGCGGTTCAAAGGTTTCGGCGAAGCGATGCGCCGCGCGCCCTATGTCTCGTGCGCGCTCCTCGTCGTCCTCGCCGCCTACATGGCGTGGCACGGCTGGAAGACTTTGCCCACGCACTGACCGGGTGCTTTCATAGCCATCATGCTCACGCGCCTCCTCACCTTCATCGCCTTTTCCGCGACGCTCACTGCCGCGCCCGTCGAAATCATTCCACCCGAATTGCGCGATGCCGTGCAGCCGCAGATCGCGGTCGCGCCTTCGGGCCGCGTCCATGTCATCTTTGGAAAAGGCAACGCGATCTATCACACGACCTCGCCGGACGGGCGCGCGTTTTCCGCGCCGGTGAAAATAGGCGAACTGGACAAGCTGGCGTTGCGAATGCGGCGCGGCCCGCGCGTGACGGCGACCGACAAGCTCGTGCTCGTCACGGCCATCTCGCACACGGACGGCAATCTCCACGCATGGACATCCGCTGACACTGGCAGGACGTGGAAGGAAAACGCGCCGCTCAACACTGCACCGAAATCCGCGCGGGAGGGTTTGCAGGCGCTCGCGGGCGATGGGCGGGGGCTCGTCGCCGCCGTGTGGCTCGACTTGCGCGGCAGCGGCACGGAGCTATGGGGCCGCACGTCGCGCGACGGCGGCGCGACGTGGGGTGCCGACGTTTCCATTTACCAATCGCCCGACGGCCACATCTGCGAATGCTGTGTGCCGAACGTCGCCATCTCCCCGACCGGCGAAGTCGCCGCGATGTGGCGCAACTGGCTCGGCGGCTCCCGCGATTTCTACATGGCCACCAGCCGCGACGGGCGCACTTTTTCTCCCGCGCAAAAGCTCGGCACCGGCACATGGAAGCTGAACGGCTGCCCGATGGACGGCGGAAACCTGACCTTCGCGCCCGCCGGGAACTGGCTCGCCGTCTGGCGGCGCGAGCGCACCATCTTTGCCAGCGAACCGTCCGCGCCCGAAAAGCAACTCACCGTCAACGCCGCCCAAGCCGTTGCCGCCTACGCGGGCAGGACGCCACTCCTCGTATGGGAAGCCAGCGGCGCGCTCATGCTCCAGCGCGGCAGTGCAGCACCTGTGCGCCTCGCGGAAAGCGCCGCCGCCGCCAGCATCGCCAGCGGCCCGGAGACGGCGGTCATCGCGTGGGAGGCGACCGTGAACGGCGCGAAAACCATCCTCTTCGACCGCGTGCGTTAAGCGTGCGCGTGCGGCGTTGCGATATGCGCGTGTTTCCCGTGCGGACGCGGGCGGAAGACATACCAAAGATTGATCGCACCACCGCACGCGCAGACCGCGTTGAGGATGATGAAGGGCAGGTCGTTCCTTGCGAGAGAGTGCAAGATCAAGGCGAGGCAGCCGGAGAGATTCAGCAGCAAAAACCGC
>JAYVNN010000504.1:0-9045 GCA_043758435.1 Chthoniobacter sp. | reverse complement strand
GCCGCGCCCTCGCGCGTGACCACATGGCCGAGCGCCCGCACGTCGTCGGCCTTCAGCTTGCCGCCTTTCACGCTGAGGATGATCTGCTCGGGCTTGGCTGACCGCGGGTCGTCGCGGAAAAGAATCTTGCCGTCGATGCCGCCGTCCGCGCCCTTCTTCTGCTCCACGGGCCGCGCGCCCACCAGGCCCAGCGCCCACCATTGGAACTGATACTTGTCGTTGTCGCCCGCCTTGCTGGCCAGCGCCACGGCGTCCTGGTAAGTCACCGGCTCGCCCACGGTCTTGATCTCGATCTTGCTCCCATAGGTGTCGCGCAGCCGGCTTTTGATCAGCGAAGTGGCGAGCTGGGTAATGTCGATGCCGATCCATTGGCGGCCGAGTTTCTCCGCGGCGTCGATGGTCGTCCCGCAGCCGCAGAACGGGTCGAGCACGACATCGCCGGGATTGCTGCTGGCTAAAATAATGCGCTCTAGCAGGGCAAGCGGCTTTTGTGTGGGATAACCCAAGCGTTCTTTTGCGGTGTTACCGATGCGCTCAATTTCCATCCAAATGTCCGTCGCAGGTATCCCCATTTTCTCATCGAGGAACACCTTCTTTCCATCTAGTCGCGGCGATCCGTCCTTTCTTTTGAGGATCAAGCCTTCAGCCCAAAGCGTTTCGAGCTTTTCCAAAGGTAAGCCCCACCCGCGGTTCGGCGCGGGCCTAGTTCCCCGCCACTCAAAGTTGCGCTCCGGGTTTCCCGTCATTGTTAGGTCTTGGCCTGTTACCATGCGTCCAGTTTCCTCATCGACGCTGTAGCGCTTGAGTTGGTTTTGCGCGAATTCCAGATACTGCGCATTCCACACATAGTCCTCAGTCTTCGAATAGTAGAAGACTGTGTCGTGGATTCTTGAGAAGTGATTGGAGGCAATGTTATGCGCGTTAGTTCGCGGCCAGATTATTTCATTACGAAAGTTTTCCCCCCTAAATACCGCATCGCATAACAGCTTGAGATAATGCGAGGCTGTGGGGTCGCAGTGGAGGTAGAGGGAGCCGGTGGGTTTAAGCACGCGGCGCAGCTCGACTAAGCGCGGAGCCATCATGGCGAGGTAGGCCATCATGTCATTGCTGCCGAGAAAGGTGCGGAAGGCCTGCATGACTTCGCTGACCTTGCCCGGCTGCTCGGTGATTTCCTTATAGACGGCCTCAGTGGCGATGTCCCACTTCCACGTATCCTCAAAGGCCTTGATCTGGCTGGCCGCGGCGGTGCCGTCCTTTTCCTGAAAGAAGGCGTTGTAGCTCTGCGCGCTGTTGAAGGGCGGGTCGAGATAGACGAGATCGACCGACTCGGCGGCGAGGTAGCGGTGGAGGATGTCGAGATTGTCGCCGTAGTAGAGGGTGCCCATGGAGGTGGGGGGACCAATAGCGGGCTTGACCGGGGTGGTAAAGCCTCTGGATGCCCGCATCGCTCCCCGCCGTCCACCTGCTGACCTGCCGGGAACGCGCGGCTTCGCTGGCGCGGACTTTGGCGAGCTGGGCGCGCACGGACTGGGGCACCGCGCCGCGCGTGCATCTCGATGCGGCCCCGAGGACCAAGGGCGTAAGGTGGGGGACCGCGGCGCGGGGAGGGCGGCTGACGGCGGCCTTTGCAAAGATGGGCCGCACGGTGCTGAATGAGCGCGGGCAGAAGGACGAGTGGCTGCTGTTTCTGGAGGATGACCTGGAGTTTCACCCGCGGCTGGGGTCGCTGGTGCGCTCATGGGAGGCGCTGGACGATGGGCCGTGCGTGCTGGCCTCGCTCTTCAATCCCTCGCTGCGCGCGGCGGCGATCTGGGGGACGCTGCCGCGCAGCTTTGCGGCGGCGCCGAAAACCTTCCTCGGCGCGCAGGCGCTGCTGCTCCGGCGCTGGGCGCTGGGCCAGGCGCTGGCCCAATGGGACACGGAGGAGGGGCTGACCTCGCAACGGCTGGCCCGGCTGCTGGGGCCGGGCGGGCCGGTGTGGGTGCACCGCCCCGCGCTGGTGCAGCATGTGGCGGTGGATTCGAGCTGGGGGGCGCGGGTGCAGCGGGCGCTGGACTTTGACCCGGCCTGGGTGGCGTAAAAGGGGCGCTCCCAGAGTAAACGGGCTGGCCGCTAAGTCCATTCGTGGCAGGAATGGACTCCCGCGTGCGGTCGCTGGGGTCAATGGCCGGGTGCCGCGCCTCAGTGGTGCGGTGCGGCGGTTCAGCGGTGCGGGCGCGTGGTTCCTTCCTGGGGCATCTCCTTCCCGCGTGGCACGCCGCGGTTCAGTGGTGCGGTGCCGCGGCTCAGCGGTGCGGCGGCGGAGGAGCGGGGCGCGGCGCGGGAACGGCGCGGTGGGACGCCGCAGCGGGGCAAAAACGGGGCTTGACCCGAGGCCGCGTTTTCTCACACTGCCGCCCACTCCCGGCGGCGTGGTGCCGCGGGGAAAACCCCAACTCCCATGTCCGACTACATCCCCAATCCCGACGACCAGTTTGATACCTATGTGGTGGAAAAGTTCGCGCCCTATGCGGCCACCAACGCCACCGCCCTGGGCCTTTCCAGCGCGCAAACCGCGGCGCTCGCCGCCAAGGCCCAGGCGTGGGGCTACTCGTGGACGGGCTTTAACAATGCCGAAAGCGCCCTGGTCTCCGCCACGCAGGACAAGGACGCCAAACGCAAGGACTTGGAAGACGAGATCCGCGCCATCGCCACCACGGTGCAGGCCAACCCTGCGGTGACGGATGCGCAAAAGGCCGCGCTCGGCGTGACCGTGCGCAAGGGGACCAAGACGCCGGTGAGCGTGCCGACCACGGCCCCGTCCTTCCAGCGCATCGACACCAGCACGCGGGCCATTCTGCGGCTCTTCATCGTGGATGCCTCCACGCCGGATTCGCGGGCCAAACCCGCCGGGGTACAGGGCTGCGAAATCCGCGAGCAAATCGGCGGCACCGCGCCCACGGAGCCGAGCGCGATGGCCTTTCTAGCCATCGAGACGCGGATGCCCTACCGCGCGGATTTCGACGCGGCGGATGTGGGCAAGACGGTCTGGTTTGCCCTGCGCTGGCTCAATACCCGCCTGGAGCCAGGGCCGTGGAGCCCGATCCTGCCCGCGGTGATCCCCGGCTGAGTTTTCACGGGCCGCGCGCCGTGAATCTGCGCGGCGGGCGTTGACACGATTTTTCCCGCGCACCATAGTCGCGGCCCACATCGTCTCCGCGGGGCGTTTTCCACTCACGAAAAAAGCGCCGCGCGGTCCTCGCAGCATTCACCACATCCACACCACTCACTTCCCATGGCAGACCTCTCCACCGGCAAAAACCTCCTCTCCGCCGACGTCGAAATCAAAGGCTCGATCAAGTTTCAAAACGAACTCACTATCGACGGCAAGGTCGAGGGCGAGATCACTTCCAACGGCACGCTGACCGTCGGGGAAAACGCGGAAATCCGCGGCGAGATCAAAACGAAATCCGCGACCGTGCTCGGCAAGGTGCATGGCAACATCACCGTGGAGGAACGCTGCGAGCTGAAGGCCCGCGCGGTGCTGCACGGCGACCTGAAGGCGGCGCGGCTCGTCATTGAGGAAGGCGCGACTTTCGTCGGCAAATCGGAGGTCACGCCGAAGGGCGGGGCCGTCCCGCAGCAGCAAGCCCCGCGCGCGGCCGTGCCCGCCCGCTAAGCGCGGCCCGCCGTGGCCAACACCCCTAAAGCGGCCGAAAAAATCAGCGCCGACTGCCCGCACTGCGGGTTCAGCCAGCTCGAGTCGGCTTTTGCCAAATCGACTTTCTGCCGCAAGTGCGGGCAGCATTATTCGATCGAAAAGCTGCTGGCGAAAGAGGTCGCGAGCCTCAAGGGGCCGTCCATTTTCGACAAACTCTCGAAGATGGTCGCGGGGGAAAAGGTGCGTGACATCTGCTGCTTTTCGTGCGGCCACCGGCAGCAGGTCAGCAGCGCGGCGCAGTCGAGCCTGTGCCCGCAGTGCAGCTCGTACGTGGACTTGCGCGACTTCAAAATCGCGGGGCCGTTTGGGCGCAGCATTCAGACGCAGGGGGAGATCGTCGTCACCGCGAAAGGCGATGTGACGAGCGCGAAAATGGCCTGCGGCTCGGCGCAAATCGAGGGCAAGCTGCGCGGGCAGCTCCGCTGCACGGGGGAGGCGCGGATGAAAGTGCAGGGCCGTTTTCTCGGCGACCTCGACGCGCACCGGCTGGTCATCGAGAAAAAGGCGGACGTGGAATTTGCCCGCACGGTCAAGGCGCGCGGCGTCGAGATTCACGGCAAGGTTTCCGCAAACATCCACTGCGACGGCTGCGTGAAGGTCGCCTCCGGCGGGGTGCTCGAAGGCGTGATTCACGCGCGGTCGATCAATGTGGAAAAAGGCGGATTTTTTTCCGGCGAACTGGTCATCGGGCAGGAGGAGGTGACGCAAGGCGACCTGCTCGGCGAGGATCCGGGTTTTGCCGGCGGTGGCGGGCCAAAGCTGCGTCCGGCCTGAAAGTTTGCAAAAAGTCTGGCTGCGGGTGGATAGCGTCGCTCGCAAAAGCAAAAACGCGGCCTCCTGCGAGGCCGCGTTTTTGTGGTCCAAACTCGGGCGAGTTCGGGGAATGCGGGAGCGAGATTACTTGATCTCGACCTTGGCACCGGCCGCTTCGATCTTCTTCTTGATCTCTTCGGCTTCTTCCTTGGTGACGCCTTCCTTGAGCGCCTTGGGAGCGCTTTCGACGAGCGCCTTGGCTTCGGCGAGGCCGAGGCCCGCGACGCACGCGCGCACTTCCTTGATGACGGCGATCTTGTTCGGGCCGGCTTCCTTGAGGACGACGTCAAACGTCGTCTTCTCTTCGACCGGAGCGGCTGCTGCTGCGCCACCGCCGGCGGCGGCTGCGGCGACCGGAGCCGCGGCGCTCACGCCCCACTTGGTTTCGAGCTGCTTCACGAGGTCCGCGACTTCGAGGACGGTGAGGCCGCTGAGTTGTTCCACTAATGTGCTGGTATCTGCCATATGCTTTCTGCTGCGCGGTATCGTCGCCACCCGAAGCTTCGGGCGATTTCAGACCGGCAGCCGCCGGCCCGACGAGGAACCATTTGTTGGTTGTTATTAAAATCGCGGGCTCCAATTGCGAAGCCCGCGCCTTCCCCGGTTGGCACCGGGAAAATCTGGATTAAGCCGCGGGCGGAGCCTCGGCGGGTTCGGCGGCGGCAGGCGCGGGCTCTGCGGCAGCGGGTTCGGGAGGCGTGGGCTCGGCAGCGGCAGGAGCCGGGGCGGAGGCGGCGTCCTTGTCGGCCTTGGCCTGGAGCAGGCGGGCGAGGGAGGAGGCCGGTTCGTTGAGCACGCGGACGAGCTGGCTCGCCGGGGCGTTGAGGGTGCCGAGCAGGGTCGCGAGCAGGACTTCGCGGGAAGGCAGGTCGGCGATGGCTTTGATCTGCTCGGTCGAGACGACGATCCGATCCACGACGCCCGTTTTCATCTCGGGCTTCTTGAATTCGGCAGTGAAGTTTTTCAGCACCTTCGCGGCAGCAGCGACATCCTTGTCGCCGATGACGATGGCCGTCTGGCCGTTCAGGCCGTCGAGTTCCGGCAGGCCGGCGCTCTTCGCAGCGCGGCGCAGGAAGGTGTTTTTCACGACGTGACAGCGCGCGCCGACATTCCACAGGCGGTTCCGCAGTTCGGCAAACTGGCCGACTTTCAGGCCGGTATAGTCGGCGACGAAAAGGAAGGGCGAGGCGTTGAGCTTGGCCTCGAGGTCGATGACGATGGATTCTTTGGCAGGATGCATGGTGGGTCGGTCTCCGGTTAGTTCTTGATGAAGGAGGACGCATCGACTTTCAGGCCGGGCGTCATGGTCGCGCTGAGCGTCAAGTTTTCGACAAAGATGCCCTTCGCTGTCGCGGGACGGGCTTTCACCACGGCCTCGATGACCGCGGTGCCGTTCTCGACGAGCGCCTGCGCGGCGAAGGAAAACTTGCCGACGGGGACGGCGCAGTTGCCGTTCTTGTCGAGCTTGAACTCGACGCGACCCGCTTTGACTTCCTTCACGGCTTTCGCGGTGTCTTCGGTCACGGTGCCGGTCTTCGGGTTCGGCATCAGGCCGCGCGGCCCGAGGACTTTGCCGAGCTTGCGGACTTCCGCCATGGCTCCGGGTGTGGCGATGGCCACGTCGAAATCCTGAAACCCGCCGACGCACTTCTCGATCATGTCCTTGTAACCGACGAACTCCGCGCCAGCCTCGCGCGCCGCAGCCGCGGCCTGGCCTTCGGCGAAGACGAGCACGCGGACGTTTTTGCCCGAGCCATTCGGCAGCGGGCAGGTGCCGCGAACCATCTGGTCGGATTGCTTCGGATCGACTCCGAGGCGGAAGGAGAGAGTGACCGTCTGGTCAAACTTCGGGGCGGGAAGCGTCTTGAGGACGTTGACGGCTTCGGGGAGCGCGTAGCTCTTGTGAGTGTCCACCTTTTCGGCGGCGGCGCGGTAGCGTTTGCTGCGTTTGGTTTGCATGATCTTTTGCAGTGCTGGCGAGCTTTGGGCTCTCCTGCGGTGTTGGGTTGAAGGGTTGACCCGCCCGGAAGCGGGACGCGGAAAGTATCGGAGGAGTCCGGGGTGTCAAAAGATTTTCTCCGCGAAGCCAAACCGGGCTTGCGAAGCGGCGCAAAAATGAAATGGCGACTGGACGCGATGCCCCGCGCGCGGCATCGTCCGCAAGCTGAACCTCCCACCGCCTTTTCATTTTCCCATGAAATCCATCATCCTGCGTCTGACCCTCGTCTCATGCCTCGCATTGAGCGGCTTCACTGCCTGCACCAAGAAGCCCGAAAGCCCAGAATTGCAGGCCGAAAAAAAGAAGAAGGTCAAAAAAGACGGCACGAACATTAAGGAAAAGAAGAAGGAGAAGAAGGAAAAAAAGGCCGGCAAAGCGCCCAAGGATCCGATCGCTCCGGCCACGCCCGCACCGCCTGCGCGGTGACCGGATAAGGCCGGATTGCTTACGCCCAAAGATTCCGGTCGAGGGTGCGGTACTGGATGGCTTCGCCGATGTGGTCGGCGGCAATTTCCTCGGAGGCGGCGAGGTCGGCGATGGTGCGGGCGACTTTCAAAATGCGGTCGTAGGCGCGGGCGCTGAAGTTCAGTTCGGTCATGGCCATTTTCATCATGCCCTCGGCGGCTTCGCCGAGCGCGCAGAAGCGTTTAATGTGCTTGGCGCTCATGCGGGAATTGGTGCGCGTTTTCCCGAGCGAGGCGAAGCGGGCGAGCTGGACGCCGCGCGCTTTTTCCACGCGCTCGCGGATGGCGGCGGAGGCTTCACCGGGGACGTTGCTGGACATTTCGCGATACTGCACGGCGGGGACTTCGACGTGGATGTCGATGCGGTCGAGGAGCGGGCCCGAGATGCGGTCGCGGTAGCGCTGCACGTCGAGCGGGCTGCAGCGGCACTCGCGTTTCGGGTCGCCGAAGTAGCCGCATTTGCACGGGTTCATGGCGGCGATGAGCATGAAGTCGGCGGGGAAATTCATGGAGCCGGCGGCGCGGGAGATGGTGACGCGGGCGTCTTCGAGCGGCTGGCGGAGGACTTCGAGGGTGGTGCGACGGAACTCGGGGAGTTCGTCGAGAAAAAGGACGCCGTTGTGGGCGATGCTGATTTCCCCCGGCGTGGGCGTGGTGCCGCCGCCGATCAGGCCGGCGTCGGAAATGGTGTGGTGCGGCGCGCGAAACGGGCGGGTGGCGACGAAGGAGTGCTCGGGATCGAGCAGTAGGCCGCAGATGCTGTGGATCTTGGTGGACTCGATGGCTTCCTCCAGGGCCATCGGAGGGATGATCGTAGGGATGCGTTTGGCGATCATCGATTTGCCGGAGCCGGGCGGGCCGATGAAGAGCGCGTTGTGATTGCCCGCGACGGCGACCTCGATGGCGCGCTTGACGTGGTGCTGCCCGCGGACATCGGCAAAATCGACGTCGTAATTCTGATGCCGCGCAAAAAACTGGGTGATGTCTTCGCGCACCGGCGTGAGCGTTTTTTCCCCGGTGAGAAATTCGAAGGCCTCGCGCAGATTCGTCACGCCGTACACGTCGATGCCCTCGACCATCGCCGCCTCGCGCGCATTTTCCATCGGCACGACGACCGCCTTTCGCCCACAGCGCCGCGCTTCCAAAGCAACAGGCAGCACGCCGCGAACGGGCCGCACGCGCCCGGTCAGCGCGAGTTCGCCGACAAAGCAAAATTGCTCCACGTTTGGCAATTCAACTTCCGCACCCACGGCGATCATCGCCAGCGCGATGGGCAGATCAAAACTCGGCCCTTCTTTTTTCACATCCGCTGGCGCGAGGTTGATCGTCGTGCGCCCGCGCGGCCAATGATAGCCGCTGTTTGAGATTGCCGTCGTCACCCGGTCTCTGCTTTCCTTCACGGCGACATCGGGCAGACCGACGACAACGATGACAGGGTTGCCCCCTGCGCCGTTGACTTCGATTTCGACCTCGAAGGCATCCACGCCATAAACCGCAGCGGAATATACTTTTGCCAGCACAGCGGGCGAAAGTGCCAGAGCCCCGATGAGAAGTAAAAAGGTTTGAACACGCTCTAACAAAGCCTGTCCGAATCCGTATTATTTAATGCTATTGACTACCGACCTCGCGGGATAAAAAATTTCTTGCCAGGCCGATTTTCCCAACTCATTGTAAATACAAAGCCGATACAAAAACTCCCCCAACGCGGGAATAAACACACCCAACCAGCTTCCGACTTTCGTAACACTGCTCGAACACAACCTACTGACTGCCAAGTCTGAGGACACTTAAAATGAACTACAAATCCGGCGAAGACTCCGATTCGGGAATCAAAATCTACCTGCGAGAGATCGGGCAAATCCCGCTGCTCACCATCGAGCAGGAGATCGAACTCGCGGCCAAAATCAAGAAAGGCGACAAGGCCGCGCGCTCCCTGATGATCCGCTCGAACCTGCGGCTCGTGGTCAAGATCGCGCACGATTACGCGAACCTCGGTCTGCCGCTGCTCGACCTGATTTCCGAAGGCAACATCGGCCTGATGAAAGCCGTCGAACGCTTCGATCCCGCGA
>JAYVNN010000503.1:0-2906 GCA_043758435.1 Chthoniobacter sp. | reverse complement strand
AATTCTGCGCGATGTCGTAGCCGGCGTAGCTCGCGCTGATCACGAAGGCCACGAGCACCGAGCCGAGGACGAGCCGCGCGACCGGCTGGCGGCGCCATTCGTAACCCGGCAAATGCCGCGCCATCGCCACGAGCATGAGCGCCAGCGGCGGGATCACTGGGAGGATGCGATCGAAGCGTTTCGACGGCACCGCTGACATGAAAAGCAGCCCGCCGATCGACCAGCAAGCGAGCCAGAGGAGCGCGGGATCTTCGCGGAACGCGGCGCGCACCCGCTTCACGGTGAGGAGCGCAAACACGAGCAGGCTCCACGGCGTCCACCGCAGCGCGATGAGGCCGATGTAGAAAAACGGATTGCGCGGCTGATGCGCCGCGTGTTCGCCCACGCTGAAGCGGCCGATGAATTCCTTGAGCACGACCTGATCGAGAAAATCGCGGTCCATTTTCCATCCGACGACCGCCCACGCGGCGAAGAAAAGCAGCGGGACCAGCCAGCACCACCAACCGCTCCACGCGTCATTCTTCAGATCGAAGCGCCAGGTCAAAAGGCTGAACGCGACGAGTCCTGGGAGCAAAAAGGCGAACGCGATCGGGCCTTTCGTCATCATCGAAACGAGGATGATCGCGAACAGCATCCAGCGGTCGCGCGGCCTCCATTCCTCGCGGAGGCGGACCTTTTTCAAAATGAGCCAGCCCGCGAGAAAGATGCACGCCGTGAGCAGCATGTCGGTGCGGACGAGCGTCGCGATGCGCGGCGTGAAGACGTTCAGCCCGAACGCGCCCGCCGCAAAAAGCCCGCCGATGTTGTTGCCGAAAATCGCGTTTCCGCTGCGCCACAGCAGCACGAGGATGAGCACCGCGCTCGCGAAGGAAGGCAGCCGCCATGCGATCGGCCAGCCGTGTCCGCCCATCAGAAAATAGAGTCCGCTCGAGATCGCGCCGGCGAGCGGCGGCTTCGTGGCGAGATTCCCGGCCGGCGTGTGCTGGAGCCACCAGTGGCCCTCCTGCACCATCTCAAATGAGGTGAACGCCTGCTTCGCCTGATCGTAATTGTCGAGGTGCCACGGCACATTCCGCACGAGGAAAAGGAGCGCGATGGCGATCAAAATGGCGTGGCAAAACCACGGCTGGAGATCGTCTTTGGGCGGGGGCGGAGGGTTCATGGCGGAGCGAAACCGAGTTCCGCGGCGATGGCAGTAGCAGCGCGAGTGCCCGCGCCGGGATCGCCAAGCTGCGCGATGACGGCGGCGAGGTCACGCGCGATGGTCACCCGCGCCGCCGGCTCGCGCAGCAGGCGGAGCATTTCCGCGGCGATGGCGTCCGGCTCGGCGGCTTCCTGGAGGAATTCCCGTGCGATTTCGCGGCCCGCGAGGATGTTCGGCATCCCGAGAAAATCGATCTTCACGAGCCGCTTGCCAATCACCCACGTGAGCCACGCGACGCGATACAGGATCACGAGCGGCATCCCGAAAAACGCCGCCTCCAGTGTCGCCGTGCCGGACGCAACCATCCCTGCCGAAGCCCGCTGCATGAGCGCGTGCGAGCCGCGCAACGTGATCGGGCACCAGCTTTCGTCCGCCTTCACTTCGCGCAAAATGGCGCGCATGGAATCCGCCGCGGCCTCCGAAGCGGCGGCGGCTGCAAAGGCGAGCGTCGGCTCGGCCAGTTGCATCGCGCGCGCGGCGCGGACCATGACCGGGAAAATCTTGCGCACCTCTTTCCCCCGGCTCCCCGGGAAAAGCCCGACCAGATTTGCCTCGCGCGGCGTGCCCGTTCGTTTCGCAGCGAGGGACTCGAGCATCGGGTGGCCGACGAAGACGGTGCGCAATCCCGATTTTTCGTAGAGCGGTTTTTCAAACGGAAAGATGCACAGCATCAGGTCGAGAAACCGCGCCATCTCGCCGATGCGCCCGCGGTTCCAGGCCCACACTTGGGGGCTGATGTAATAGATCGTCTTCAGCCCCGGAATCCTTTGCCGAAGCGCCTTCGCGAGCCGCAGGTTGAACCCGGGGTAGTCGATGAAAATGACCGCGTCCGGCCGCACGCGCGCCACATGGGCCAACATCCGATCGAACTGCTTTTTGAAATACGCGTACTTCTTCAACACGTCCCAAAGCCCCACCACCGCCTCATCCGCCCAATCCACAAACGCCCCGCCCGCCAGCGCCCGCATCTCCCGTCCGCCCGCGCCAAAAAACTCGAGCGTCGGGTCCAGCGCCCGCAGCGCCCGCATCAGCTCCGCCCCACGCGCATCCCCACTCGCTTCGCCCGCGACGAGGTAAAGCTTCATCGACATTGCAGCGGGCGGAATTTAGCCACGGAAAAACACGGAAGACACGGAAGGGGAAGAGGACGAAGGAGCATGGCCTCAGACGACCAGGCGTTTGAAGGATGCTTTGCTGCGTCCGAAATTGATCAGTAATCCCACGCGAAATCCGGTGGCCTTCAGCTCGTTGATAAGTTGGGCCTCGTCTGCGCGATTATATTCAGCGGCGACTTTCAGCTCGATGATCACGCTCTCCTCGACGACCAAATCCGCCGCGTAGTCACCCACGTTCACACCTTTGTAGAGAACGCTGATCGGCCGCTCACATTCGGCGCGCAAGCCGCGGCGAACCAATTCGGCCTGCATCGCTCGTTGGTAAACTTTTTCAAGAAAGCCGTAACCGAGATATTTCCATACCTCGAAAGCGGCTCCGATAATCGCCTCCGTCACCTCGCGACAGAGCAGCTTATCCGGGTGCGCTTCCATTGATCCGAACTCCCCCTTCCGTGGGTCTTCTGTGTCCATCCGTGGCTAAAACAATTGCGATTCGACACCTTCGATGGCTGCCAAATCTGGGTGCATTTCCGCCATTCCGAACTCCCCCTTCCGTGTCTTTTCCGTGTTCATCCGTGGCTAAAAAA
>JAYVNN010000502.1:0-9061 GCA_043758435.1 Chthoniobacter sp. | reverse complement strand
GCTGGTTCACGAATCCAAACTGCGCTGGCAGCACGAATCCGCTCTCCGCGTCCTTCTTCACCACCGGCACCTGATACGAAAGTTCGATGTCGAACGCGCCGCTTTCGAGCGCGAGCAATTCCTGCGTGCGCTTCGGCGCGAGGCCCGTCTGCACGAGTTTCAGCGCGGCGTTCGGATAGGTCGCTTTCGTCAGCACCGCCGGCTCGAAAAGCACCGGCAGGCGCTCGCCCTTCACCGCCTGCCAATGAATCTTCGCCGTCGCGAGCGCGAACTTTTCCTCCACGCGAACCTCCTGCGTCACCGTTTCGGCGAAGGGCGGTTGCTTCGGCAATTCCTGCGCCATCGCGGCATTGACGAACAGCGCGAGGAGCAGCGCCGCCGTTGCCGCGGTGGGCAAAGGTGCAGCGGGCTTCGGCGCGCGCGGCATTTGCCAGAGCCGGCGCAGCGCCGGAATCGCGATGTGCCAGATCGCAAAAAGCGCGAGCACCGCGAAGAACGCGCCCGCGCCATTCGGAAACCGCAGTGCCGCCCACGCGAGCAGCGTCCAGCCGATGATCGTCCACCACGGCTTGCGCGCCGCCCACGCATAGACCCACGCGAACAGCGCGAAGCACGCCGGCCACACCCGTCCGATCACGCCCCACACCGAAGTTTCATCCGCCACATTTCCGACCTCGACCGACAGCGCGCTCCCCGCCTGCTGCACCGGCGCGAGAAACGCAATCTCATGCGCCGCTTCCGCCGTGTGCTGCGCGGCGATTTTCCAAAGCCCGATGAGCGCCCCGCCCGCAAAAACAAACGCCGCGCAACCGAGCAGCAGCGCGAGCGTGTGCCGCGCGCTGTATTTGAAAACGCCGTCGCGTGTTGCGCCGCGCCAGACGAACACCGCGAGCGCGATCAGCGCGAGCGCACCGAGCAGCGTCACCATCGCCTCGCGGTCGCCCAGTATCTGCGTGAGCTGCGCAAAGCCCGAGACATCCGCGACGCCGCCGACCGGCGTGAGCGAGCCTTCGCGATAGACGAGCCGCTGTCCCGTGTCCGGCTCCAGTTTCCACTCCGCGAGCATCACGGGCGCGCCGACGATGGGCGTCGCGACCTTCACGCGCTGCGCATTCGGCGAGCGCTCAGCGAGTTTCAAAACGATGGCCAGCACCGCGTTCGGGTCCGCCTGCTGCGGCAGCGGAATGAGATTCGCGTTCGCGTCTTTCACCGGCACGACCGCCGCGCCGTTCACCGTCGCCGACCACAGTTCCGTGCCACCCGGCAGCGTCACGCGGAAGTGCGCGTTGCCGCGGTTCTTCACAAAATACTGCGCCTCGGTGAGCACCTGGCCTTCCTTTGAGATGCGCGTGGTCAGCGCTGCGCGATCCACGACCTGGCTCACGGAATCGCCCTGCGCCAGCGGGCTGAGCGCGAGGCTTAAATTGAAGGGCCGCGCGGCATAGCGGTACGCGGCGAGGATCGGCGCATCGAAGAACAGGCGGTATTCCGGCGGCACTTCGCCCGTCTCCAGCGGCAGCAGTCCGGCGGAGACATTCACCGGCTTCACCTGAAACTGATACGCGCTGATGACGAGCGTGTGGCCCTGCTCGGATTGCGCGTCGAGCGGGCGCGCGCCGGTGAAAGCGAGCGTCTCGCCCTGCGGCTTGAACGGGCGCTCGTAGGTCGCGAGCAGCGTGTACGCACCCGCGACGGGCGTGTGCAGTTGCACGATGAAACCGCCGTCCGTCTTCTGCCAGTTGCGAATGTCTTTGCCGGTGAACTCGACGTTAAAATATTCAGCCGACAGCTCGACCTTGAACGTCGCGATCGGTGCGCCGGAGACGACGTAATTCAGCACGCTGCTGCCGTACGCGACGCCTTCGCCGATGGAGAAAAGATGGAACGCATCGGCTTGGATGGATTGAGGCAGACGCTCCACGCGCATCGTCGCCGCCCACGCGGATTCGCCGAGGCGGAACGCCGCCTGGATGCCCGCAACTTTGCGCGGGAAAAACGCGGTCGCGATTTCCGTGAGCGCCTGCGTCTTCTCGGCAGTGAGCCGGAAACCCGCGTCGGCAGACACCGCGATGTGGCCCCGCACCGACTTCGCCTTCGTCACTTCGATTCGCGGCAACGCCCACTCCGCGGCACCGAGCGCGGCATTTTTTTCGAGGCGAAGCTGCACGATCTGGCGACCGGAAACGGGCTGCGCATAGACGAGCCGCAGCTCGGCGTCGGTGGGGTCTTCGAGATCGCGGAGAAAATAATCGCTCAGTCCGGCGACGTTGAGTTTCGCCACCGCGTAGCCGCGCGGCACGCGCAGCAAAAGCTCGCGCAGCGGTGCTTCGCGAACGTCGAGTTCGATCTCGGCGTCGATGCCCAGCTCCGTTTCACCGAGCTGATACGCGAGGACTTGCGAGACGGTGATCTCGGGCAGGATTTGATCCGCTTGAATCCGCAGCGCGAAATCCGCGCCGGAAAAACGATACGCAAACCGCTGCTCTCCGCCCGCGCGGAACGCCGCCTTGGTCGCGTCGCTCTCAGGAAACTGCTCCGGCGAAATCTGCGACAGCCCGCGTGCTTCCGCGACTTCGAGCCGCACCGCGCCTTCGTTCACGATGCGGAAATAGCCGGCGAACCGCGTCGCGCCCTCGGGCCGCAGTTGCATCGCGTCCGCCGTCTGCGGAAACGCGCCGATGGGCGTCTGCGTCTGCACATGCAGCGTGAACTGATTCTTCTGCGGCTGATTGAACTGCACGACGAGCCGCCGCTCGTCCGCCTTCGCGCCCGGCTCCACTTTCCACGCGAGCACCTGCTCGCCCTGCACGCGCGTGACCTCGCCCGCGCCGCGGATGAGCAGCGTCACGCGGTCGAGTTCGCCCTGCATGACTTTGCAATCGAGCAGCGCGGACTGCCGCATCAGGCCGGGGCCGACGCTGATTTGCGCGAGCATTTCGGCGGCGTAAAAAAGTTTGCCCTCGGCCTCGGGCGCGGCGGTTTTCCACGAGAGCTTCACCGCCTCGTCGGCTTGCAAAAAGCTCGTGAAATCATTGCCCGTGCGCTCGGGCCGGGCGGCGCCGAGAAATTCAAACTGCGTGTCCGCGGGCAGCCCTTGCAGCACGACCGGCTGCAGCGCCGCCGGCGCGATGCGAAACTCGACGCCATTCCAACCGCCGTTGTGCCGCACCGCGGCGTTAAATTTGAACGCGAGCGGAAAGTCGCCCGCCTTGTCGAAGACGAGCACGTACATCCCGCGGTCGAAAGTCACGCGCCAGCCGGGATGCGGCGCGAGTTCCGTGAGCGCGACCGCGCCGGAGAGCAGCGCCAGCGAGCCGCCCTGCGGGTTCGCGACGCGCGCCGTCGCGGTGAGAACGAAAGCCGCGTTCTGCTCGGCGAGCGTGCCCGTGAGCTTGAAGTCACGCAGCACCACCTTGCGCGTCTCGGGATCGGCGGCGGCGATGCGCAGCGGCAGCGCGTAGGCCGCGCCGTGGAATTGAAACGCGAGCGGCTCCGGCTCGTCGGGCTTGCTTTCGCCGCGCATCGGCTCGGGGAGATACTTCACTTCCATCGGCGAGAGGCCGCTCGGCGCTTCCGGCTGCACGTCGAACTCCGGCACTGATTCGAGACGCACATAACCGCTCGACAGCGCCGGCTGCGGAGGCGTGAGCGCGAAGGTTTGCAGCGGATTCTTCCACGCCTTCAATTCGCGCTCGGCGGTGATGACGACGCTGAATTGCGTGAGCGGCTTGTCGCCTTTTTTCGTCCGCAAAATGAGCGTGCGCCCGCCGCCCGCGTCCTGGCGGATGCTCCAGTCGAGCAGCGCATCGCCGGTGATTTGCCGGATGTCGCCCTCGCCGGAAATCGTCAGCGGCAGCTCCTTCGCTTCGCCTTGCAGGATGTCGAACGTCGCCTCGATGTGGTGGTGGAGGGTGTCGCGACTGGCCTTGATCCAATGGCGAAATCCGGTGGCGAAGATGAGCTTGTCCCTGTCCCCCGGCTGCCCGCCAAGCACGCCCTCGATGGTGAGCTTCAGTTTTCCATCAGCGACTCCGCCGCTGATGGCGGGGGACGTGATTTCGGCGGCGGTTTCCGCGGCGGTTTCCGCGGCGGTTGCAAGGGTGAAAAGGGTGAGCCAGAGGGTGCAGAGGAGCGTGGGGATTTTCATGGGGTTTGAGCGGGTGAAAGTTGGTGCGGATTTCGTGAGGACGCGGCGGCGGAATTCCGGGGAGCACACGCGTCCCGCGTGTTGGTCGCGGCGTCCCGCCGCGACGAACTTCCGAAGACGCTCGCACGGCACACGCGTGATCTGTTTTCGGCGCGCTTTGGAAGTTCGCGAAGGCGGGACGCCTTCGCCAACACGCGGGACGCGTGTGCTCCCCGGAACTCGCCGCGCGCCCTCATTTGCCAGACACGCTTTTCGCCGTGCGGATCATCCATTCGAGTTTCTGCGGGCGCGGGTCAGCGCCGTAGATGGCAGGGACGCCGTTGAGCAGGCCGAGCAGACGGTCGGGCGTGACTTCGCTCGCGTATGGGCTGGCGGTGAGCCATTCGGAAAAGGCGCTCGCGGTTCCCGCCAGGCGCAGCGCGGGGCTGGCCTGCTCGAGCGGCGGCGCGTCTTTGGTGAAAGGCACGGTCCACTCGTGCTCCCGGTAGTCCGCGGTGCCCGGCACTTTGAAACGCACGCGCACCGTGGCGAGATCGCCTTCGCCGCGCGGATTCACTTCCACGGCGTAGAGCGCGTTGCCGCTTTCCGCCGCGCCGATCTCGGCGGCATCCACGGTGTTGTCGCGGAACTGCTCCTTCTTGAGCTGATGTTTCGCGTAGCCGATCTGCCGCCACGCGGTCACGCGGCGCGGGTTGAACTCGATCTGCACTTTCACATCCGACGCTGCCACGCGCAGCGCGCCGGCGAGCTGCGCGGCGAAACCGGTCGCGGCCTCCTCGGGCGTGTTGATGAAGCCGTAGCGGCCATCGCCGTTGCGCGAGAGGGCTTCGAGCAGCGTGTCGTCGTAGCCCTCCCAGCCGATGCCGAAGCAGTCGAGCGCGACGCCCTTCTGCCGGTTGGCCTCGACCTTTTGCTTGAGCGCGTCCGGGTTCACGTCGCCGAGATTCGCCGCGCCGTCGGTGAGCAGGACGACGCGGTTGATGCTGCCGACTTGGAAATGGCGGAGCGCCGTCGCGTAGCCGAGGTCGAGCGCGGCGGCGATGTCCGTGCCGCCCTGCGGCGTGATCTCGCCGACGCGCGCGGTCACTTCGCCAGCCTTGTCGCCCGCCACGCCATCGGCCCAGAGCCGCGGGGTGCGGGCGAAAGTGACGACGCTCAGTTTGTCCTGCGGCTGCAACTGCGCGGCGAGCACACGCAGCGCCTCGTGCAAAATGCGGACGCGATCCGCGCGCTCCATCGAGCCGGAATTGTCGAGCAGCAGCACGAGGTTCAGCGGGCGTCCCGGCTGACGGCCCGCCGCCGCCGTCTTCACCGAGCAGCGCAGCAGATCGCGATTCTGCGCGAACGGATAACGCGCCCGCTCCGTGGTGCAGGCCAGTGGCGCACCCGCGGCAGGCTCGGGATCGCGGTAGTCAAAGGCATTGATGAACTCCTCGCTCCGCACCGTCGCCACGTCCGGCATCTTCCCCTGCTCCAGACTCGCCGCCGCGAGTTTGAAAGCCACGTCGCTGACATTGAGCGAAAACGTGGAGAAAGCATTCGCGCTCGTGGCGATCTCCGGCTGCGGCACAGGCGCAGGCTCGGCGGACTTTTGCGCGGCGGGCTTGTCACCCGCATCCTTCGCCGCGACTTGCTTCATCGCCTGTTCCAGCTTGGCGACCTCGACGGCTTTGTCGGAAGGCTTGGTGCCGTCACGCTGTTCGGCGAGCTTCGCCTTCGCTTCGGTCAGGCCATCCGCCGCGGCGCTGTAAAGCAGGCGGTCTTTCGCCGAATTAGGGATGATGTCTGCAGCCATTTTGAATTGAGCGGCGGCGGTCTCGTAATCATTTCCAGCGAGCGCCTTCCTACCGGCCGCAATGGCACCACGACCGCGTGTTTCGTATTCTGTTCGACGGCTTATCTCACGCTCAGGCGCATTTTTGAGGCGGGGCGCGGGGGCATCGCTCTCGCCAGTCTCTTTCAGCGATTTTTGAATCGCAGGTTCCGCCAGCTTTAGTTCATCGACCGTCTCGTCGAGGTGACGCGCGAGCACTTCCGACTCTTGGGCGACGCTGGCGGGTTTGCCGGATGACGCGGGCTCGCTGGGTGCCGCTTTGGCTTTCTCAAGCGGCACGTTTCGCCCGAGATAAATGTCGCCACGCGCCTGGACAGGGACATCCCAGAAAGTTCCTTCCGTCGCGGTGTTGATGTTCAGCTTCGTCGATTCGTCATCGACAAAAAATCCGGTCTTCGCGACTAATTTACTATTCTTTCTGTCTTCGACTTTTCCCGCGTCTTTACGCATCACGCCGCCGAGGTCGGTGAGATTGTCTTCAATCAGTTTTCCGCCTTTCGTAATCCCGGCAGTCAGGCGGGATTTACTCGCGTCGTCCGGCTGAATCGCTTCGTCGTTATTGATAAAGCCATCAAGCTCGACCGACTTCGGCGCGAGTTTTGCGTCGAGGCCCAGCACGCCGTTGGTGTCGCTGGTTTCCGATTTTTTCCGATCCGCCGGGGCGATAGAAGTCGCATCGCTCATTAACCCGGTTCGGTTTTCAAGCCGTCGATACCGCGTGGCTGTTTCTTCTTGGACCAAAGGCGCGCGGCGCATTTCCAGTTCGCTCGCCGGCTGGTCGGGCAGGCTCTTGGCGAGCGCGTCGGTTTTTTCCAGCCAACCGAGCGCATTGGCGTCATCCGCTTTTGCGATGACCCCGCCGACAATCGCGGTGCCGCCCGTGGAGGCGTTGGCGCCGCGGAGACCGAATTCATGCTGCGCATCGGCGAGCTTCACGGTTTCGCGCAGCCCTTCTTCCGCCGCGGATTTCTCCGCGGGTTTGCGGCCGAAGAAACTTTCGGGGGCAGGTTTCGCCGGGGCGTTGAGGGTGGCCAATTCCGGTCGCGAGGCCGGTTCGTTCAAGTCGAAATGGAGCGCGGCACCGGCGGCAGTTTCGCCGCGTGCGAGCATGCGGGTGTCGCCGAGTTTGTTGGAGCCGTCGGCGTCGAAGTCGGAGAAAAAATGCGACTGGGCGGGGGCCGGGGCAGCGGACGCGGCGACCGGTGCGGGCGCGGATTTGGTCTTGGCGAAAGCCAGCTTGGGACTGACGCCCTGCGCCGCAGTGTCGCCACCGGTCGCGACGAGTGCGGGGAGTTCGATGTTGTCATTGATCGAAGCCACCCCGGAAAAAGTGACGGCGTCATTGCCGGCAACGCCGCCTTCGACAGACTTGTTGCGGGCGAGGCCATCCGCCTGCTGCGCGAAGCCGCGGTCGCTGGCGCCGTGGCCGGCGGGCGCGTGCTGGAAAGGGGCGATGATCTTCGACATCTCGACTTTTCCGGCGGTCGAGAGCGGCTCGGAGATAGCGTATGGCTCGACAACGGGGATTGAGAAAAGATCGAGTGTCGGCGCAGGAACTGCGGGTGCGGGAGCCAAGGAAGCCGCGAGACTGGTCGTGCCCGCAGTGACGGTGGTTGCTGCCAGGGCGGGCGCTGTGGCCGAAGGGTCCGTCACGACGGTCAGAGCATCCGAAGAATAGAGTTTGTAGACGTGGTCTGCAGCTGTGGCAGTGACTGCTGGCAAAGAATCGAGCGGAGCCGCCGCCGAAACTCCGGATAGTGCCGCAGGAAGCGGCGGCGTGAAAGCGTAGCGGGCGGAGTTTTCACCGGCCGCACGGCCGGTGCCCGCCAACTTCTGGCGGATTTCAGTTTCGCCATACGGACGGATCGCTCCCGGCTGACTGGCCCAGCTCGTGGCTGCCGACGCGGGCTCCGCCTCCCGGATTTGTTCGGGGGAAAAACTCAGCGCGGCGTCTGCCGCCGCAAAATCCGGCGCTTCCTCGACACGCGAGAATCGCACCGCGAAGCCCGACATCAGCACCGTGCCGCCGAGCAGCGCAATCAGCGCCGCCGCCAATCCCAATGGCACAGCCCACGACCAGTCGCGGCGCGGTTTCACAATGACTCGCGATGGCGCGGGCGCGGGGTTTTTGAAATGCGCGAGGAGCCGCTCACGGCGCTCGCTGGAAAGCTGCGCGGGCGCGGGATGATCGGGTAGCGACGTGGCTTCGCGGAGCAGTTCCATCGCCTGGCGCAGACGTGCGTGAAGTTTCGCGAGCGCGGGATCGGCGGCCATTTGCGCGTGCAGAGCGGCGGCTTCGTCGGGCGGGAGTTCGCCCATGAGGAGGGCGGTGAGGCGGACTTCGGTTTCCTCGCGGGGCGTCATCGGGGTTTCGGGGTTCATCGTGCGACCTCCGTTTTTTCCAACTCGACGGCCATCGCCTTCAGCGCGTGGTGGAGCAGGTAGCCGACGTGCCCGACTTTCAGGCCGGTGCGGTCGGCGATTTCTTTGTAGGAAAGGTCTTCGTTGAAGCGCAGTCGGATCAACTCGCGGCTGCGCGCGTCGAGCGTTTCCAGGACGAGGCGCACGAGCCCGATACCTTCCCAGCGGGCGATTTGCTCGTCGGGCATGGGCTGCGCATCGGCGGCCTCATTCACGGGCGCGTCCTCGTCTTTGCCGTCGCCCATGAGGGTGATGCGGTTCGCGCGACGCTGATGATCCACGGCGAGATTGTGGACGGTGCGGTAGAGCCACGGCTGCGGGGCGAGCACCTTTTGGAATTGCATGTGAAGTTTCATGAAAGCGTCCTGCACGATGTCCTCGGCCACCGCGAAATCGCCGAGCAGCCGCCGGGCGTAGGCGAGCAGCGGCGCTTCGAGCGCGGCAAAGACCTGCTCGATCGTCGTCCATTCCGGGGCGGTGGTTTCGTCCGGCATTTTCACGGCCATCTAGGTGCGTGGAATCATCGGCGAATCCTCCGCGGGACAGGAATTGGGAGCGAGTCGGGAGTCATCGTTGTGAGGGTGAGACGGGCAACCTAGGTGTTTGTTAGAGGGTGTACTAAAAGTGTTTTTAACCACGGGGGACACGGGGAGCACGGG
>JAYVNN010000501.1:0-2918 GCA_043758435.1 Chthoniobacter sp. | reverse complement strand
ATGACCAATACGCCGTGGCCGTGGCGGCGGGGAACAACGTGCGATTGATGCTCGGCTTGATGCCGGTGGTAGTCGTTGCGGTGGCGAGCGCATAGTCGGTGAGCGTTTGCAGTTCCTTCACGTTTGGCAGACGCCAATCGCCATAACCACCGAGGGAGAGATTTTCCGCATAACTCAGCGCCGCATCCCACGCGACAGCCGAGCCGGGCACCTGCTGCCACATGAGGCCGGTATCGTTGTCGGTGATCGTGCCGTCGTTGTTGTTGGTGTAGTTGTGGCCGTTGTTCTGCTTCCCACCGCGCACGTAGCGGGCGTGATAACGCAAGGTGCCGCCAGCGCTGAGCGTCTCAGCCTTCGGCTTGCCGCCGAGACCGCCGCCAGAGTTGGCGCACCACACGTTTGTCGTGCTGCTGCCATAGATGTCGCTCGTCCACCAATACCCAGCCGTTCCGACCGGGTTATTGGGAAAGTAAGTGGTGTTCAGCGCGGGGTTGCCGTTGTTGTGATTGAAGATGCTGAACAGCTCGCTCGGCGTGGGCAATCGCCAGTCGGTGAAGCCGCCCGTGGTTACCCCCGCCGCATTGGTGACCGCGTTGTCCCAAGTCGATTCGCCATTGTCCACCTTCTGCCACATCAGCCCCGTGATGTTATCGGTGATGGTGCTGTTGCCATTGTCGGCAAAGGACTGCGCATTGATGGTGTAGTCGGCGTCTTCGCCAAAGGTGGCGGTGGTGTCCAGCGTCTGGCTGGTGTCCGGCAGCTTCGCCATCGTGTTCGCCGCCATCGGATAGGCGGTGATGCGATTGCCCGCATTGCTGTAGGTCGTCGTGGTCGTGGCTGCCGGCAGCCGCCAGGTGATCGTCATCGTCTTGGGATTCGCATTGCGATTCAGCCGCCAGCAAATGTCGTAGCTCACGCCGCTGATGCTGATGCGCATGAGCCAGTCATCGTTCGACGCCGTGCCGCCGATATTTTCGATGAAGTGACCGGAGCCATCAACGCTAAGCGCGACGGGATTTTTGAACGCGACAATGCTCGCACCACTCACCGGCTGCGCCGTGTAGCCTCCCGTGCCCGAGCCACGCAAACCGGACCCCGTGGGCTGCGGATCGATTTGCCCGCCGTAGTTCACCACGGTGCCGTGCATGGCACTCATCATGTAGGGCGAGGCAGGCGTCCAGGTGGCGGTGCCGGAGTTATAAGTGCCGCGAGCGTGGTAATGATAACCCCAGGTGCCATGATTGTGGCCGCCATCGCTATCGAGCGCCTGCATGGCACTGCCATCCGGCTCCACATAGCCATAGACCGGGTAGCCATCGAGACCCCAGGCGATGGGCTTGTCATTGCCCAGCACGGAGGTGAGATGCGTGGGGAAGATGTGATAGTGATAGTCATCGCCCAGCCCGCAGTGACCGCCATAGGCGTCGAGTTCGCCAATGGCCTGGGAGAACTGGCCCGTGTTGTTGCGTGGATTAAAGATCGCCACGCCATCCGCCCCCAGCGCGACCGCCCCACGCAGGAAGTTACCCGTCAGCGAGATGGGCGAGGCCGCGGCCACCGGCACCAGCGGGAGCCTCCAGTAGTTCGGCTGCAGGTAGCCGAGCGATGCCGTATCGTTCGTGCCATTCGTCGTGCTCGCGAAATAGGAAGTCGGCAGCGGCACCTGCTGCTGCCACGACGTGATGCCCACCATCAGATTCGGCATCCGCGTCCGATCTGGAATGCCGTCGGATTCTTGGTAGAAATAGGTGCTGTCCCAGTAGTAGCGCACCTTCGGCTTGAAGGGCGCAAACGAGGCGGCCATCAGACTGCCATTGCCCGCCGGCGGCAGGATCGCGGCCAGGACGCCGAAGGTCAGTCCGCTCGCGCCAAAGGACATCGGGCTCAGCGCCGCACTGGCCAGGAGTTGGTGGCTCCTCGGTGCGCGCCGCGCCGACCACGCCCACGGCGGCGCTGCGGTCGGGCGGTGCGCGCCGGGCTGGGCCGAGGGCTTGCCAAACCAAGCCGGCGCATCCAACTCCGCCGAGGGCAGCGGAGGGGCCTCCGCACGGAGGAGATTGCGCGCAATCGCGGCCTCGAGTGCCGTCCGCTTGGCGGCGGCATCGCCGCCCCGCACATTCAGCATCTCCATCAAGGAAACCGCCACATCCGAATGCGCCGCGGCGTTATCGTGGGCGGAGCTGTTGACCGTGACGGCGAAAGTCGCGGCCAGCGAAATAAGGAGGCGATTGAGTTTCATGAGATGGAGTGGGGGCTTTCGGAACCATTACCCGCAATTGTCAGCAAACTGTATGGATCGGCCCGGAGAATTGTGAACCAATGGTAAAAGAGCGCGCCGGCTCCGTCGCCGACCCGACGGCGTGGATCGCCCTGCAAGTCGTGAACCGCTGGCGACCGATGAGGCGTGATCAGTCTCGTCCGACGCTGGCCTTCCCCGTCAGTTCGCCTATCTCCCTGCCCAACCGCTCCGCCTCGCTCGTTAGCTTGCTGATTTCCTTTTCCAAGTGCGCCGTCTGCTTCGCCACCACGCCGTCCAGCATCTCCGGCTGCTTCGCGGTCAGCTCGTAAAGCTCGAAATCGGGACTCTCGCGGAGCCGGTTGATCGCCTCCAGCACGCTGAGAATCTCCAGCTCCAGACTCTCCCAGAGGTGCCGCAACCGCGCCACCTGCTCCTCTTCGCGGAAGTCGAGACTGGCCCAGCCCTGCCGCAAAATGAAGCCGTGCGGATCGCCCGCAATCTGCCGCAGCGCCTCAATGTCGCCGCGGTCCTTCGCGCCGTTGATCGCGGCGGTCAGCTTCTCGTAGGTCGCCAGCTTGTCGGTTCTTGCGGGAATGGAGTGGGTTTTTGATTTGGGTTGGAGAGAAGAGAGTGGAGTGGAGGCGGGGAGCGAGTGCAGGATGAGGGGATGAGAGACACT
>JAYVNN010000500.1:0-2920 GCA_043758435.1 Chthoniobacter sp. | reverse complement strand
TGCTCCGAGGACTGCGGCTACTGCGCCCAAAGCTCCCGTTATGACACGGAGGTAAAGGCTGGCCGGCTCATGGAAACGGAGGCGGTCATGGAAGTGGCAAGGCGCGCGCGGGAGAATGGCTCGACGCGCTTCTGCATGGGTGCCGCGTGGAAAGGTGTGCGGGACGGCGATGCCAAGTTTGAGCAGGTGCTCGGCACCATCCGCGAAGTCAGCAAGCTAGGCATGGAAGTCTGCGTGACCCTCGGCCAGCTCTCGCTCCCCGAGGCGCGCAAGCTCAAGGAGGCCGGTGTTACCGCCTACAATCATAACATCGACACTTCGCCCGAATACTATCCCGAGGTAGTTACTTCCCATACCTTTCAAGACCGCCTGAATACTATCGAAGCCGTGCAGGCGGCGGGCATGGATGTTTGTTGCGGCGGGATCATCGGCATGGGTGAGACGGTGCATGACCGGCTGCGGATGCTGGAGGTGCTGACCAACTTTGAGCCCGCGCCCGAGAGCGTGCCCATTAACTGTCTCATGGCCATGCCCGGCACGCCGATGGAGAGCCAGCCGCCGGTGGACGTGTTTGAGTTAGTCCGCCTCGTCGCCACCACCCGCATCGTTTTGCCCAAGGCGAAAGTCCGCCTCAGCGCCGGCCGCACCCGCCTTTCCCGCGAAGGGCAGGCGCTGTGTTTCTTGGCAGGTGCCAACTCCATTTTCTACGGCGACAAGCTGCTCACCGCGAAAAATCCCGGCGCCGATGAAGATCGCCAGCTCCTCGCCGAACTCGACCTCGTCCCGCAGCCTCCGCGCCCGGCGTGCCTGGCCGGGACTTAGGGCCAGGTGATTTCCACGCGATAGAACTTCACCGCCCCGCTCGCGCTCAGGTCGGTGATGGTGCGCTGCTGGCCGCTGTCGCTAGGCGTGGAGGGATTTGTCAGCGGCACGTAACTGCCAGTGGCGAGACCGGGCTTGGAGGTGACGGTATACGTGCGGTCGTTAAAACGCGGGGTGAAGATCAGCTTCTTCTGCGCCGGCTGGCCGGGCACGCTTTGGATGGTCAGGCTGAAGCGCGATGTCGCATCGAGCGGATTCAGCCCGGCGATGTATTTGAAAAGGTTCGTCTGCCCGGTGCCGTCGAAGTCCACATTCGGCCCGGCGTTCACATTCGGCGGCGCACCAAAATACTGGACTTGCCAATCATCGCCGACGGCGTCCCCGGCATAGCCAGCGAAGTTATCGGCGATGCTCTCGAGCACCGTAAGATTGAGCGACCCCGTGAAGCCGCCGAACATTCCCTTCACCGTCGCCGGGGTGTTTTGGAAGACGGTGCCTGCCGTCGCGAGTCCGACTGCGGAGATGGAAGTGACCGGTCCGCTGAACACGCTCCAGGTAATCGCAGCCGCGCTCACGGCGAGCAGTGTCGAGTCGTCGAGAAGTTGCACGCCGGTGAGTTGCCGCGTCGCCGTTTCATTCATCGTCGTCGTCGTGGCGCTGATGACCAAAGCGGCGGTGTCGTAGAGTTGCCCGGCGTAGCCGGCTTTGAGGGCGGTGACGGGTGAACCGGCGACGGAGAGTCCGACGACCCCGCCGATGCTCGAATCCATGCGGTAAATGTCGCCGGGACCGCCCTTGATTTTGCCGCCACCCGCTGCGCTGGATTCGGTGGTGATGGAATAATCCCCGCTCGCCGTCATGCGTGTCGCCGCGCCGAGCGACGACGGCAGGAGCGCGGACGCGCCGAGGAGAAAGACGAACTTGGAGAGGCCTGCGCGGCTCATGGGTTCGCGGCCTTTCGGGCCTTGGCTGATCGCGGTTTGGCGCTGCCGTCGCCGGCTTGCAAAGCGCGCTCGAGCACGCCGATTTGTGCCTGCATTTTTTCCATGTCCGCGCGCAGCGCAGCGAGTGCGACCTCCTTTTCATCGAGCAATTTGTTCAGTCCTTGAATCGCGGCCAGCGCCACGCCGTCTGCATCGACCGTGGCGATATGTCTCTCATCCGCGCCCACAGCAAACGCCGCGTAAAAGTCCTGCGCCATCGGCCCGATGTGCCGCGTTTCGGTGTCCTGTTTGAAGTTCCATCTCTGGATCGGCATGGCGGCGACTCGCGCGAGAATTTCGCGAGGATCGACAGCGGCGAAGCTCTCCTTCGCATTCCGGTCACTCGTCGTGATGAATGAGTTGGCTGCGACATTTCCCGTGACCTGAACATTGCCGCTGAAGACACCTTGAGTCCCGGTGATGGCGGTGGCGGTGATGCCACCCGGAGCGGTGATGCCGCCATTGGCCTGAAGATTGGCTCCGACGGTCACGATGCCGGCGAAGTCCGCCCCCCCGCCGGCCAGCGTGCCGTCGATGATGGTCGTGCCCGTCAGCCGAATGTCTCTGGCCAGATAGAGGGCGCGCTGGATCGGCTGATCGGGAGTGAGTAGCTGAAACCCGTTCACGCCATCGCTGAACCATATCCTCAAGAACCGGCCACCCGGACTGCTGTTGAACGCGGACGACGGAATGTCCGTCATGTTCGTGTAAGTTTCATCGTCACCCAGACGCACAGTGAACAGCCCCTTGCTCACCGCCGCGTCCACCGCATTTGTGGGTTGGCTGCCGGCGACGCTGGTTCCATCGTTGCTCCAATATGTTGTCGCGCCCCCGTCCTTGATAATCGCGAACTTGAAATGCCCGGCCCCGTCGAAGTTCGCGCTGCCTACGACAACACGTCCTTGATAGCTCAAGGTTTCGGCAACCGCCGATTTTCCCAAAAGAAGGCAGGCAAGCGCTGCCAAGGACAAACGGATCAGGTTCATAATGGATTCCTCCAGGTTTGGTAGTTACGGGCGGTGAAACATCGGGGCCGCTGGACGATCGCCAGCTCTACTAAACCAAATATTTCGGACTCCGGTGCCGCAGAGGCTAGGTCTGACCTGACATATAGC
>JAYVNN010000499.1:0-2927 GCA_043758435.1 Chthoniobacter sp. | reverse complement strand
CGCACGACGAGCCGTTCGTCTCGCTTCGCCGCAAGCTTCCAGCTCATCTCACGCAGCGCGACCGCCTGCCCCGTGAGCCACGACCGCGGCCCGAGTGACGGACGCTCATCCACATAGTGCGGCGGCTGTGCAACCGCCTGCCCGTCGAGCTCGAAAAACAGCTCCGGATGTCCTGCATTCCGAATAGGTTCATCGAGATTCAGATGACAGGCGACGCACACATTGGCTCGTCCATTAATGTCAATTAAGTCGCGAAGTCCCGTACTTAGAATCTGCTGATAGGTAACATCCCGGCGGGTGTGAAATCGCAGCCACTCGCCCGCTGCGCCGTGGCATGCCTCGCAGCTCACCCCGCGATCCGGGATTGCCTTGTGATCCCGCGCGGGCTTCACATTCGCCGCGAGTCGCGAGGATGGGACCGCTTCCATCGGAGAATGACAGACGGTGCATTGCGGGGACTTTGCCGGATCGCCGATGCCCAGAGCTTCGGCAATTTTCAGGGAGGTTCCCTTTGCCAAAATCCCCGCGGCAAAAACGTGCCGGTCCTTCCGGTTATAAGTCAGAAACTCATTCCTGCCGGTGCCGCCTCCATGACAACTCGACGAGGCACAGGATTGCGCGCCGGTGAACGACGTCTGCGCCGGCATCCGGTCATCCGCGGCGAGAATCGGGACCGCCGCAGTGCAGCACAGGGCAAGCTGCGCAAACACGGAGGGTTTCTTTGGGCAAATCACGGGTGTTTCCCTTAGCAATCCACGCCACGAAGTCGAACACCAAAATGAAGCAACCGCCCCTCACTTCAGGCTGGTGCTCATCCTCCGGGCCGATTAGTCGTCTTCGGGTTGATTCTCATGGACGACACTCCTCCTACCGTTGCGGATGACAGACGGAGACCTGTGCAAAAAGGCAAACCGTGATGCCATGAAAATCGATCGCTCCCATACGCCATGGATCATCTTTGTCGCACTCGCGACGGTCGCGGGCGCGCTTGCCTTCACCGCAAATTTCTTTCCGCACCGGCTGCCCTTTCCGGTTTCGCTGCCTGCCTTCCTCGGCACCTGCCCGCCGCTGCGTCATACTTTCGGCGGGACTCCGCTCGGCCTCATTTTCGGCTCCCTCGCGTTTCTCATCTTTCTTTTCGCGGCCGCGCTCGGCATTCGGAAGAAGAAGCGCACCTGGCCCATCGGCAATGTGCAATGGTGGCTCAAGGCGCACATTTGGCTGACTATCCTGACGGTTCCGCTGGTGCTGTTTCATTCCGGGTTTCATGTCGGCGGCTGGCACACCACCTGGCTGATGCTGATCTATGCGGTCGTCATGGGCTCAGGAGTCATCGGACTCGTGCTCCAGCAATACGTGCCGGGCCTCATGCGTGAACGCCTCGCACCCGAGGTGGTCTTCGAGGAAATCCCGCACCTCCGCGGCATGCTCGTGCGTGCGGCTGCCGAAATGCGCGACGACCTGAGCGACGAGCAGTCCGCACACGCCGGAAAAAGGGCGGCGGGGACGGCGACCGCTTCCGATCCCGACGAGCAGTCGCTGTCCGCGATCACACGATTCATTGACCGGGAATGCATCCCCTATCTGTCCGCGCGACGAGGTGAGCGCCATCATCTCGGCAAAGAGCGCACGGCGACGGCGGCCTTTTACACGCTCAAGCTCAACGTCGATCCGAAATGGAAGCCCCGCATTGAACAACTCCAAAAGTGGTGCGATGAGCGGCGCATGATGGATCTGCAGACCCGACTCCACCACTTGTTGCACGGATGGCTCATCATCCATGTTCCCGCGTCGTTCGCCCTGCTCATCTTTACCGCATGGCACGCGCTTGCCGCCGTGAGTTTTCTCCCATTCCCGAGTTAGCCCGGCGTCATGGACGACAGCTCTCCCACGCAGAAGCAGCGCTCCGAGCGATACGCCGGAAACCTCGGCTACTTCCGCGGACCGCATTACCTGCGCAGGATGCGGCTTTGGTTTTTCATTGCCGCAGTGATCCTGTCGGCCGGTGCGTTGCTCACTTATCGCTACTGGGGAAAAGACGAGATTTTCAGCAAGGGCGCACTTTCACTGGGGCACGCAAGACTCGCCCAAAATTGCCGCGCCTGCCACGCCGACGGACAGACGGATGTGCTGAAGGCACGACTGTCCGAATCGCGCGATGGCCGCTCCATCCCCGCGATTGTCACCGGACTATTTGCATCGCATAACTCCGCCAAAAATTCACCTCACGCGCAGGCACCTGCATCTCCGGCGATGGATCAGGCGTGCCTTAGTTGCCATCCGACATTCGCAATCCATCTGCCCCAGCCCGCGGACCTCAGGCTGCGCACAGTCTCGGCCGAGTCGGTGAGTGTTCACGCGGCGGACTGCTTCGTCTGCCACCGCGAGCATGTCGGTCACGCGCGCATGGCCCTCCCGGATGGGAGCCAGTGCGCCTCCTGTCACAATGACCTCGGCAAACTCACTCGCCACCGCGAGTCGGTGCCGTTGAAAAATCCGCCGATTGTGCCGACGGGCGAAAATCGGAATCTCGGCGATGGTATCGTCAGCTTCATCTCGCCCCCGGCAGCTCACGGGAAACCCATTGCATTTTCCGATTTCGCCCATGGTCACCCTGCCTTCGGTTACGAAGGCGCCGAGCTAAAGGATCCCGCTACGATCAAATTTAACCACGCGCTCCATCTGCGCCCAAATCTTGCGGGGACGGGAAAGGATCGCCCGCTGGCTTGCACGGACTGTCACACACCTGGAGCCGGAGGTGCTTTCAAGCAGCCGATCAGTTACGACAGGAATTGCCAGCAGTGCCACTCACTTCAACTGCTCCCCAATCTGCCGAAGCTTCGCATTCCGCATGGTGATGCGGAAAAAGTCCGCTGGTTCCTCGCGAGCGTGCGCATCCCGATCGAGAACGCACTGCGAACCGAAGG
>JAYVNN010000498.1:0-2930 GCA_043758435.1 Chthoniobacter sp. | reverse complement strand
CTCGCGGGCCGCCCTTCGCTCGGCGCGTGGGCGAGCTACGGCCTCGGCTCGGAGAACCAGAATCTGCCGGCCTTCGTCGTCATGCAGGACAACGCGGCGAGCGTCATCAACGGCCCGCGCAACTGGGGCGCGGGCTTCATGCCCGCCGTCTATCAGGGCACGCGCCTCACCGCCGGCAGCGAGCCCATCCCGAACCTCAATCCGCCCGACGGCGTGAGCGCCGCCGAGCAGCGCGGGAAGCTCGACTTTCTCACCCAAATGAACCGCGCCCACGCCGCCACGCGCGCGCAAAGCGAACTCGAAGCCCGCATCGCCAGCTACGAACTCGCCTTCCGCATGCAGTCCGAAGCGCCCGGCGCGGTCGATCTGGCGGGGGAAAGCGACGCCACGAAAAAGCTCTACGGCATGGACGAAAAGGACACCGCCGACTTTGGCCGCATGTGCCTCCTCTCTCGTCGGCTCGTCGAGCGCGGCGTGCGTTTCGTGCAGCTCTACAGCGGCGCGGGGAGCAAGTGGGACTCGCACGCGAAGATCGAGGAAAACCACTCGAAGCTCAGCCGTTCGATGGACAAACCGGTCGCGGGATTGCTGAAAGATTTGAAAGCGCGCGGCCTGCTCGACAGCACGCTCGTCGTCTGGGGCGGCGAGTTTGGCCGCACGCCGCAGAGCGAAAAAGGCGACGGGCGCGACCACAATCCCACGGGCTTCACCATGTGGATGGCGGGCGGCGGAGTGAAGGGAGGGCAGACCATCGGCGCGACGGATGAGGTCGGGCTGCGCGCGGTCGAGGATCGGCTCCACGTCCACGATCTCCACGCCACAATTCTGTGGCTCATGGGCCTCGATAACATGGGTCTCGTCTATAAATACAAAGGCCGCCCCGAACGCCCCACGCTCAACGAAGGCGAAGCGTTCAAGAAAATCGCGGGTGTCTAGCGATGCGGCGGGCCATCCGATTGCCGCTCATGCGCTTCGCCCTCGTGGCGGCGTGCGCGGCTTTTTTCCCCCTCCGCGCGGACGAACTGCCGCCGCTCACGGTGCCGGTGCGCGTGCATCTTTTACACTCCGAGCAGGAGGCCGCGCTGAATACCACGCTGACCGAGGCGGATGTCGCGCGCATCTTTGGCAAGGTGAACAAAATCTGGGCGCAGGCGGGCATCCGCTTCGAGGTGGAATCGGTGGCCGTGACCCACATGCTCGCGGATGGCCGGGGGATGCCGAAGGAACGGCTGCTCAAAAATGCGCTCAATGTGAGCTACGTGAAAAACCTCGAGGAGAATGGATTCTGGACGGGCGCGCTCGCGATTGTGAAAGACACGGCGTGGTTGAAAAAAGTCCCCGGCGGTCTGGACGAGCCGATCCCGCGCGTCACCGCGCATGAGCTGGGTCACGCGCTCGGGCTGGAGCACCGGCAGGACGTGACGAATCTCATGGCCTCGGGCACGACCGGCTTTTCGCTGAACGAAAGCGAAATCAAAACGGCGCGCGAGCGGGCGGCGAAATTCGAGCCGGTCGCGCCCGCGGAAAAAAGCGGCGAGGCGAAATAGGCGGGCTCAGCGGTAAACGTCGCGCTTCAGCACGGTGTCGATATTGCCGCGATCGTTCATCAGTGCCTTCATGCTCCAGTGGATGTGCCCCGGCGCGGACGTGCCCTGCCGCGTGAGCGCGATCTGCCGCGCGATCTCCGACGCCGGCCGGGCCGCGCCGATGCGCTCTGTCGCGATGCCGGGATAGATCGGTTTTCCCGCCCGGCTCTGCGCGCGCCACCAGTCGAGCAGCACGGGAAAGCTCTGCTTCGCCGGTTCGCATGACCAGTAGAGCTGCGGCGCGAGATAGTCGCACCAGCCTTCGGCCAGCCATTTCCGCGAGTCCGCAAAAAGCTGCGCATAGCTGTCGAGCCCGGCCTCGATGGTCGCCGGCACGCGCGGACGCCAGATGCCGAAAGGGCTGATGCCCACTTGCACGGACGACTTCGCCCCTTTCACCGAGCGATACATTTCCTCGACGAAACGGTTGATGTTTTCCCGCCGCCAATCGCCCTTGTTCATCCCGCCGCCGCGCCGCGCCCATGTCACGCTGTCGGGGAAATCCGCGCCGCCTTTCGGATACGGGTAAAAGTAATCGTCAATATGCACGCCATCGATGTTGTAGCGCCGCACCACATCGAGGATCACGTCGATCACATAGTGCCGCGCCGCTGGCTCACCCGGATCGAGCCAGAGCTGTCCGCCATATTTCCGCACCCACTCGGGATGCACCCGCGCCACATGACTCGGCGCGAGCGTGTCATCCGCATGGATCGCCGCGCGAAACGGATTGAACCACGCGTGCAGTTCGATGCCGCGCGCGTGCGCCTCGCTGATCGCGAATTCGAGCGGATCGTAGCCCGGCGACTCGCCCTGCCGGCCGGTGAGAAAATACGACCACGGCTCCTGCTTCGCATTGTAGAGCGCATCGCACGCCGGTCGCACCTGGAGCAGGATCGCGTTCAGTTTCAAATCTGCCGCTTTGTTCAAAATCCCCCGCAACTCCGCCTTCTGCACCGCTGCCGGCAACCCCGCTTTCGACGGCCAGTCGAGATTGTACACCGACGCAACCCACGCGCCGCGGAACTCCCGCTCGGCATGAGCGATGACCGGGAAAGCAAGCAGGCACAGGGCGAAGAGGCGAAGGAGGAGATTTTTCATGGATGGAGTGCGGGGATTTTAGCGGGCGTCTCCCGAATTTCCATCTCAGCGGCGCGCATCTGTAGGGGAAGCTGTCAGCTTCCCCTACAGATGCGCGGCTTTCGCCACGCTGACGCGATACTGATTCCTCATTGCTACTTCGCGGGCGCGACCGGGCCGTATTTGAAAAGGCGGAGCAGGGTGCTGTCGGTGGTGAGGACGAGGGTGGTGTCGCGCTCGAAGACGGTGCGGTAGGTTTCGAGC
>JAYVNN010000497.1:0-9177 GCA_043758435.1 Chthoniobacter sp. | reverse complement strand
CAGCCGCCAGCCGAAGCAATTTCACAACCGATCCACCGCCATGAATTCACTCCCCCACTCCACCAACCGCCGCCGTTTTCTCCGCGGGCTCGGCGCGTCGGTTCTATAGTTCAGCGTGGCGTTTTTGGAAAGGCGCGCTCTCGATGATGCCGATGACGACGGCGGTGAGCCGGCCATCTTCGCGCTGGAGGCGCTCGACGATTTCGTCGATGGCGGGCACGTCGCACGGCTCGGGGCCGCGACCGAGGGCGTAGGTCAGCATTTTCGTCGTGAGGCAGCGGTAGAAGTCATCGCGGCGCTCGGTGACGAGGATGTGTTTCAAGGCGCGCACATCGTCGAATTTCTCGCCGGAAATGAGCTGCCCGGCGACGGACGGAATCGGCTGCCCGCGTTCCATTTCACGCCACAGCCCCATCGCGTTGAAGTTTTCCAGCGCGAGCCCGAGCGGGTCCATGCGGTTGTGGCAGGAGGCGCAGAGCGGCTTCTCGCGGTGCAGTGCGAGGGCTTCGCGGAAGCTGAGTTCGCGCCCGTTCGCGTCCTTGCCGGATTCGTCGAGCGCGGCCACGTCGGGCGGCGGCGGCGGGGTGGGTGTGCCGAGGATGTTGTCGAGGATGAAAAGGCCGCGCTTGACCGGCGAAGTGCGCGTGGGGTTGGAGGTCACGGCGAGCGTGGAGCCCATCGTGAGCACGCCGCCGCGCGGGCTGTCGGCGGGGAGTTTGACGAGGCGCATCTCGCGGCCCTGCACGCCGGGGATGTCGTAGTGCTGGGCGAGCGGTTCGTTGAGGAAAGTGTAGTCGGCTTCGAGCAGTTCGAGGGCGCTGCGATCCTCGCGCAGCAGATGGCGGAAAAACATCTCGGCCTCGCGGCGCATCGCGGTGCGCAGCTCGGCGCTAAACTCGATGCGCTTTCCACGCGAAAACTTCGCGCGCATTTCCCCCAGCTCCTTTTTCAGCTCGGCGACCTGCGCCTCGTCGCCGGCGCGGGTGGCGGTGTCGATGTCCTCATTGATCTTGCGGAACCGCTCGAAGCGCGCCTTCCCCTCGGCCTCCGTGCCGGCGTCGCGCGCCTGCACCACGCGGGCGTCGATGCTCACGCTTTCCACGTCGCGCGTTTGCAGCCACTGGCCGGCGAAATTCGCCGTGAGCTGCTCCGCGCGCGGGTCGGCGAGCAGCCTGCGCACTTGCGCGGCAAGGTTCGCGCGCAATTCGCCGCGCGTGGCGAGGGAGGTGAGTTCGTCGTCGGGCATGGTGCTCCAGAGGAAATAGGAGAGCCGCGCGGCGAGCGCGTATTCGTCGAGGAAAGGATGCACGCCGGTCGCGGTGGGCTGCGTCTCCTCGGTGCGAAAAAGGAAGCGAGGCGAGGCAAGCACGGCGGTCATCGCGCGGGCCACGCCCTGCTCAAAGGTCGTCCCTTTGGCCCGCCACGCGTGGCCGGCGATGGCGGTGAGCTTTTCCACCGCCGTGTCATCCACGGGCCGGCGAAAGGCGCGCGTGGCAAAGCGGCGCAGCACCTCCGCGGCGTACTCCGGCCACGCGGCGCGGTCGGCGGGCGCGTCGGCGCGGGTGAAGAAACGGTCGTAGCCCGGTGTCATCGTCCAGTGCTCGCGCTCCAGCGGGCCGAGCACTTTCGCACCGCCGAAATCCACGTTCACATGCGACGTGCCTTCGCCGGGGCGCGGCGCGGGCTTTTGCTCGGGAGTGACGAGCGGCTCGACGGTGAAGCGGAGCGCGTAATCGCCCGGCTCGAACTTCTGCTCCGAGACGATTTCGAGTGGCTCGCGATCCTTCCATTTCAGCTCCTGCTTCCACGTTTCCCGCCCGTCGATCCGCACCGTGACCGTGGCGCGGCCGGGATCAAAATCAAACGAGCCAAAGATCGTCGCCGGCACGACCACGCGATACGTGCCCGCCTGCGCGACGTGAAAACGCTGCGTGAGATCCGCGCTGTCGTAGAGCGAAAGGACGAGCGCGCCCTCGCGGTTGGGTGTGCCGTGTTTGCCCGCAAAATCTCCCGCCGCGATGCTCTGCTCCGGCAGCGCGCGGCTGACCAGCGGCACGGCCTGCGCCACGATGGTGTCCGCGGCCTGCATGTACTTTTCGAGCAGCAGCGGCGAGGTCGAGAGCACGTCGCCGATGTTGTCGAACCCATAGCCCGCGTCGTCCGCCGGAAACTCCGCATCGGCCCGGAAATCAATGCCCATCAGGTCGCGGACGGTATTGCGATATTCCACGCGGTTCAGCCGCCGCAGCGTCACGCGGCCCGGATCGGGGTTCGCCGGGTCAAAGCCAAGCGCGCCCGCCTTGATCCACTTTTCCAAAATGAGCCGCTGCGCCGCGGGCAGGTGCGGCTCCTTCGCCGGCGGCATCAGCCCCCCGCGGATGTTGGTGAGCACGGACATCCAGAGGTCGGTCTGCTTCGCGAGTTCCGCGGTGGAGGGGAACGCGTCGAAGGCGACCTTGCCCTTTTTCTCGCCGTCGCCGTGGCAGTCGTAGCAATGCTCCTCCAAGATCGGGCGCACCTCTTTCTCGAAAAGCCCGGTCGTGTCCACCGGGGACGCGGCGAGCGGGGCGGCGAGCGCACAGGCGCAGGCGGCGAGCCAGAGACGGGCGGGCGGGGGACGATGGCGGGGCGAAATCATGCGGAAAGGCGGTGGCCAAAGCATGCCTGCGCGCGCCGCCGCGGCAACCGTGCATTTGACCGTTTATCGCAAAACCCGCGCCCCGCGAAAGGTCGCGCAGATTGCCGCCCTGCCCAATTATGCCCACCAAACCGGGACAGGCTCAGGGAGTTTGGGAACGAGGCAAACGAGGCAAAAACGTGAGGCGCTGGTGCGCAGTCGCGCACGCGGTCACTAGGGGACGGTGGGTTCTTCCTCCGCTCCCGATGCGCCAATGGGGAGGAGACGGAAGTCGGCATTGAGGATGGCGTTTAACTCCTGCATGGCCTGGATGAGGTCGTGGCGGAGGGCGAGGGCAGCGGGGTCGGAGGATGCGGCGAGGGGCTCGGCCATGATCTTTTCGCAGCGTTTCGAGAGCGGCCTTTTCGCGCTGGTGCTGCCGGCGCGGTCGAGCAATTCATCCACTTGCGCGACGCGGCGCTGGATGTTGCGGATTTTTTCCAGCGCGGCAGCCTCGGTCGTCTCGCCGGCGGCGACGCGCTGCAACTGGCGGCACTCGAAGACGCGGCAGCGCTCGGGGCGGGCGGCGTAAATGGAGCATTGCGAATCCCGCCACGCCGGACACGGCTGGATAATGTAGTGCGCGCCCTTTTTGCGTTTCAATTTCAGCCCGAGTGCGGCGAGTTCTTTCGCCGAATCCGCCGGTTGGAGTCGGACGGTATGAAACATCACGCCGTTGCAGCACAGCCCGCATTGGTTACAGAGATTCATGAGAATAATCGGCCTGCTAGTTAAGCTGGGGTTGAGAAATCTGCGATTTCTATAATCAACCGACCCCAACACCCTCCGATTTTATATGACATATAGTTGCGCTAGAGCCACTTATGATGGGCGTTCTTTTATTTTTAATTGGCATGCTTTGTGTTAGTTGCCAATGTTACTGTTTAATCGTGTTCCGTAAATCACATTACCCTCGGAGCTGACAACCGCACCTGCGGCAAGAGGCAGTTCCGACGCCAGCGGAATGCCGCGAAGACGCTCGCGCCCCTTCGTGCGAAAGGAAGGCGGTGGCTTAGTCGCGAGGGCCACAGGAGGCTGTGGACGCAGCGGAGCGGCCTTTGACGCTATGCTGTCAGCGAGCGACGCCGCCCCGATCGTTTTTGGAGATTCCGTAATTGCCGTTGCCACCGCCGAACCTTGGCCCTCGATGTCAACGGCCACAACGTAGAGCAGGTGACCAGACGGGTCGCGGAGCTTGGCGACCTTTCCGCGAATCCCCTCCACGTAACCAAGGGGACTCATTACACCCAGCTCATAACTGCCGACCTTGGTTCGTAAAAACGTGACGCCGTCGCCGCCACGAAATGGCTCGCTAACAGTCTGCCAGAGAGGGGCAGGAGTTGCAGACGGAAGGTTATTGGACTGAAACTTTTGAATAGGCTGCTTCGGGGTAACTGTTTCAAATGGCGGAGCAGGTTTTAGCGCAGCAGCCTTAAAGCCGTAGCGGTAGTTCTGAGGGTGGATAAAAAACCTTTCCGCACCTTGGTAGAGCACGTAGAGGAGCGATAGAATCAGTGCCCATTTAATCATTGGAGTGAGTCTAGTAACAGGAGTGCGACGAGGACAGCCAAAGCGAGGGCGAACACGATGCGGGCGGATGATCGTTTGCGCTCCACCTTGCGGAGCCTACGCCGCGGGACAACCACACCTTCTAGCCGCCGATGTTTTCCTTGGCATGACTTACTCACGTAAGAACCCATCACTGCCCAGTCAAAACGCGGGAGTTTGAAACTGTATTGCCTTTTGCCGTCTGCCGCGAGGAAACGCCAAAGGAACCTATTCACGGGGCCGATAATGGGAAGCCCACCGTCGCGAGCGAGGTTTTTTACGACGACGTAGTTGCTCGCTAGACGGCGCATTGTAACGTCGATGTTGTTGACGTTTTGCGTGATGAAAATGAGGTCGTTGTTGTCGTGTCGGGACTGGCAGCACCAGTCGAATAACTCGCGCTTCTTGCTCTCACGCGTGTCGCGAGTATTAAGGCCGCCTTGCGCTTCGTCGATGACGATTAAGACGGGAAGATCGTCAGTGCCGGGAGGTGTCAGCTCATGGATGCGCCACACTTGATCCGAGGGAATGACTTGAATCTGCTCCGGCTCGGCATGAACGCCGTAGGAATTAGCGATCATTTCTGCCATGCCGCGCGGGCGAGGATCGACGAAATCCCGACGACCGAAAAGGGTTTGCAGTGTCTCCCAGCTACCGCGTGCACTGCGACGTTCCAGAGGGCCGTAAAGTGGAGACCAGCGCACCTCAAAATCGTCGGTCATGTAGCAGGTGCCGCCTTGCGCAAGGTGGGCGGCCAAGATCGTGCAGACGTAGTAACTCTTACCCGCACCCAGCCCTTCGCCTTCGACGAGAGAGATCATGTGATGAACCACTTAATCGTGGCGAGAGCTAACCCGACGCATTTAACCGTCACGATCAGCACGACGTAAACAAGGATCATGTCGAAGCACTCAGCGAGCGGGACGAACGTGTTTATCATGCTCAACTTGCTCGAAAGATACCCCGGAGGCTGGCCGAGCACCGGAACCGCAATCGCATCGAGATAACCAGCAGCAGAGCTAAAGCCCGTGCCTGCAAAGTGCAGTGCCGACCACACCCAGCCAGAGACAGTGAGGGCAATGCCCCATGCGGCAACCTTCCATTTGAGCGCCTTGTCCCACAGTTCCTTGATGCGATTCCAGAAAGCGGAAAGCCACGGCTCGAATGCGCCAAAGAGTGAGTCGAAGGGAGAAGCCATATTACAAGCCCTCGACGACTGCGGAGATGCACTTATAGACGAAGCAAAGGCGCATCAGCCAAAGGAGAGCTGAGCGGATCAGGCCGAGCGTGGTGAGGTATGGCGTGAGATCAACCTGAACATGGTACGACGATCCGCCTACGAGAGTGACTGTGCCGAAGTCGATTGTGGAGACACTGCCTAAATTCCCGCGAGGTATGCCCGCGAGGTTAGTGCTGAAATCCAGCTTAGAAATTCGCGATGCCTTGTGAGTATCTGCCGAAGATGCCAGTCCGTCAATTTGGCCTTGGATGTCATCGAGCTTGCCGCGCTGGTCCAATGTTGCCTGTCCGTCGTTGAGCGTGTCAGTTGGCGGGCCTGACGCGACACTCTGCATGTCAAGAGCGTCGTTGAGCGCAGCTTTCACCGCCTCGTAAATGTCCTGAGTCGTTGGACTGCCGCCGCCGTTCGCAATAGTCGTGTTCGGCTCGGGACTTGGAACGGATGTGGGCGGTGCAATCGTGGGCGGCGGAGTGGTCGTGTTGTTCGCCGCACCGGGCGTAGGCGTGGTCGTCTGGCTTCCGGCAGGAGTGGGAGCCTGTATGGTAATTTGCGGTGGAAAAAGCGGGACGTAATCGGCTGGAGGATCACCATACGCAACCTGTCCCCCTTCGACAGCACTAGCGGCTATTCCATCGACTGTGACGCCCCAGCCTGAACCGTTCGACATGCTATTTTCATCGCCTGCGAAAGTAAGAGTCTGGACGCTAGCGACGCCCCCAACTGCGCGACCGCCAACCGTTTGAGTGCTCACCACAATTCCGTTGACGAGGAACCGGATAACATGGCTCGCAGAATCTTGATTGAGCACCTTAACCTTGAGTGTCGCATGCTTCGGTACGTAAGTTCCGGTTGCGGATACGGGCAGCGGGCCGTCCTCAATCGTCCGGCTCGAGTTAGGCTGCCGGGACGCGATGCTGACCGAATAATGCACTGGCTCCGTCGAGCCCGTAACGGTCACCACTTCAGTGTCAGTGCCATCCGGTTTCGTGCAGAATATATGCACGGTTCCGCCACTGTAGTAAGCCTCCACATCGTAGCCTGTCCAAATCCAAAGGACGCCGCTACTAGGGGAACCGTGATTACTCGCGGTCGCGGTGCCGCTTCCACTCAGCACCACAGTTGCCAGCGTGGCGTTATATTGGACAGTATGGAATCGGTAAGAGCCGGGGGCCGAACCGCTCGGGACGTAGAATTGCAGCGTGACTTGATGGGCGTCTCTGCCGCTGCTAAAGCCGTGCGCGTTTGCATCAGTGCCCTCGTTGTAATAGATCGTTTTGAGGTCAATACCGTGAATTTGGCCAGCGAAAACCAACAGTGTAAATGCGCAACGAAGTAGCGTTTTCATGCGCGGAAGCGAGTAAGAATAGAATTTAACCACGCGAAGCCGAAAAGCATACCGAGAGCCACAATAATGACCCCGATTTCCTGTCTAATGGCGATCAATTCCAAAGTCTGCATGTGAGCTTCCTTGTGCATGGAAGAAGGTGCGTTCCATGAAGATTCTAACCCTCCAGATTCGTCTATCGCCATTGGCGCGCTTTGGAGCCACCACGTAGGGGCCGTTCCGGGACTCAGATTCCCGATCTGGAGTGCGTCATAACTCATGTGACTAATACCGTTGAGCCAAGCGGCTCGGCTGTCCGTAGCGTAAGAAAACGTGTCAATCCCATAGCCGATTACGTAGCCATTCTGGACAGTGGCACTGTCCAAAGCTTCTTCGCTCAGCACATGTCCAGAGATCAGAAGGAAGGCCCAGAAGATGCCCTTGCAGCCGGTGTAGATGCGGCGAATGACCCAACGCCCCGCAATGACGAGGGCGAGCGCGCAGAGGGGTTTTTGAAGGCCGTCGAATGACATAGGAGGAAACAAATCGGGGAGGAAGTTTTTCACGCTCCCTCCCCGAGATCAGTTCGAGCAGCGTGCTAGTGACTTTTGCTTTTTTTGCAGAAGCCGGAGACGATGAACCAGACGACGCCCGCGAGGACGACGAGGATGAACGCCGCGCCGAGGGCGTTGACATCGGCAACGAGGCCAGTGATGGCAGTGACGCCAGCCGTAGCAGCATCGCTGATGGTCGCATGGGACGTGCCGCCCATCGCGAGGCTGAGCAGGGCCAGCAAGACGAGCGTGAGGAAGCGCGCGCCACGGCTGATTTTGCGAGCAGAGGGAGCCACGATGGAATCCCAAGTTTTAATGACGAGTTTTTTCATAGACTGCGGTTTTCTTTCTTATCTTTCGAGTGACGAGCCCGACCCCTTCACGAAGCGCATTACAGCTTCCCACGGCAGCCTTGCGGCCAGCGCGAGAATTGCGGTTACTGCTCCTGCTCCAATGCCTGCCGTAAAGAGTTCAATCGGGCTCATTGACGCGCACTATCGGCACCGCGTTACATTTGCGCCTGTCATTCAGTGCAAACATTGTTTGCACGAAACTAGGGGCAAAAGGCGCAGAAGTTGTTGTGGACATAGACGCCCGTTTTATGGCAGCGGCGCGCGATCATATGGCGAGGTGGCCACCTTGCATCGATCTAATTTAGGCTAGGCTAACTTTCGTGTTAATGAAATGCGCCCTCTGTAATCTGCTGCACCGCACCGGCGGATTCTCGGCCCGGCCGAATCTCAAAAAGCCAGATTCGTGCTGTCGAATGACGTGCCCACCAAAAACATCTGGTGCGGCCGGTAGGGAATGACGTGCTGCCAGCCAGCACGAACGAGCCGGAGCCGCACAGCCTCCCGAGCCCGGGTCCAGTGCCGGGCGTGAATCGTCATCGCGCCGGAGACGGTCATTCGAGAGGTTTTTGCCGTGAACTCGACCGTGTAGAGAAACCGCTTTCGTTTGCGCACAAACGCCGTTCTAGCAGCGACGTGCCGGGAAGCAAGGCCAGCCCTTGCCGAGATTGGAAACGCTCCGCGTTGAGCCCGCAAAACCTCCGGTGGCTGCTCGCCGCGAGGCGTTCGGGGGGAACTCTGGCGGGAGCCCCGCTTGCGCGGATGGGTTCACGTTCGCGAGCGTCCGAGTGATCCGGGCATAGTAGGGCTTCAAGTAATCCACCCTGGGGTTTGGGGCGGCGCTTCGCGCCGTCCCCCAAACCGCAGGGCGGAGCCAGCGCGTTGCTCTAACGCACTGACTGAACTGTCTGCGCTCTTAGGTTAAGAGTTACGCAGCCGGACGGATCCCTTGCGGACTGGCGAACTGTCTGAAGTTAGCTGGCCTGAACTCGCGACCGCGAGAGCGTTCCAGTTTTCTCCACACAGCAGTGCCGACCGCGACCTTGGCAGCGTTTCCACCATACTTAGAAAGCTCATACCCATCAGCACCGCTCTTGGAACGGTCTGAGTTGAGCGCAGCGAGCTGGAGACCCGTTGCTTCCGGACTGATGCCCGTGAGACTTTCTTTGCAGAGGTAGTCGATGCCGTCCGCACCATTCTCGAATGTCCGCACGACCGCGAAACCGAACTGCCGAGCCCACATCATGCGGATTCGGTGAAGGTCTCGCAGCGTTGTTCGATTCGATAACGAAGCGACGCCGCCAAGGAGGACGTGGAAATGCGGACGCCCGTAGAGTTCTCCCAACTCTTGACGGGACGCCCACAGTAAGAATCGATCCGGGATTCTGTATGACTTCGCAACAGCCCTTAGCCATGTGTGCAACGCGCCGTGCATGTGGGTATCGCTCCTGAGCTTACCTTTGAAGGTAAGCGTGTTGAACGTC
>JAYVNN010000496.1:0-9184 GCA_043758435.1 Chthoniobacter sp. | reverse complement strand
GATCGAGTGCCATTACCCGCTGATCCACCGGAGCAATACGGGGCCGTGGCATTTCATCCACGGCTACACGCAGTTCCTCGGGGAGCGGCTGGGGGTGGCGCTGGCGCCGGCGGAGTTCCGGGGGGACCTCCACCTTTCACCGCAGGAGAAGGGGTGGATGTCGCAGGTGCAGGAGGTGACGCGGGTGCCGGTGCCTTACTGGCTGGTGGCGGCGGGCGGGAAGCATGACTTTATGGCGAAGTGGTGGGCGCACGCGCGGTGGCAGGCGGTGGTGGAGCGGTTCGCGGGGCGCGTGCTGTTTGTGCAGGTGGGGGAGGCGGGGCATCACCATCCGGCGCTGCGCGGGGTGCTGGATTTGCGGGGGCGGACGGATTTGCGGCAGCTCGTGCGGCTGGTGCATCACGCGCAGGGGGTGCTGTGTCCGGTGACGCTGCTGATGCATCTGGCGGCGGCGGTGGAGGTGCGGCCGGGGCGGCCGAAGAACCGGGCGTGTGTGGTGGTGGCGGGCGGGCGGGAGCCGTCGCAATGGGAGGCGTATCCGCATCACCAATACCTGCACACGAACGGGGCGCTGCGGTGTTGTGATCAGGGCGGTTGCTGGAAAGCGCGGGTGGTGCCGCTGGGGGATGGGGATGGGAAGGATGCGCCGGAGATGCTGTGCGTGGATGTGGTGCATCAATGGGACCCGGCGCTCAGTTTTACCCGCACAACGACCGGTCCCGTGCCCGCCCACGCGGCGGCGGATGCGCCCTGGCGGGAGACGACGGATTTCCTCCCGCGCTGCATGGACATGATCTCGGCGGAGGATGTGATCCGGCGGATCGAGCTGTATTTTGACGGCGGGGCCGTCCGCTATCTCACGGACGCGCAGCGGCGCGTGTGTGAGGAGACGATTCCGGCGCTGGAATGGGCGGCGGTGGCGGCCTGACGCTTGAGCGGTCGAGCGCGATGGCGGCGGAGTTGGTTAGTAAGTTTAAAAAGGCGGGCTGGCGGCTTGTTTGTTTTCAGGCTCTCTGCCAGTTACTCGCGTTGTGGCTGGCGAGGATGTTTAAAGACCGCGCAGAAAGCTGAGACTGGGGGCGAAGAAGTAGTCGCCGCCAAGCATTTTGACGAAGCCGCTAAATCCAAAGGGTGTCACCGGCGATGCTCCGCTGGTGAATTCTTGGGGCCAGGATGGGTCAGGGTTGGCTGTGGGGCCGGTGCCGGGCTGGCCGATGACGGGGTCGATGCCGGTAGGGGGCACTGACGGTGCGGCAATGGGAAAGTCCGGGTCATTGGACCAGGTTTTTTGGGTCCGCTCGAACTGACCACGGATGCTGACGTTGTAGGCCATGAAGAGGAGGCCGACTTTGTCAGCGGGGAGGAAGGGGCCGACGCGGATGTCGAAGTCGGCGAGGTCCTCGGGGGTGGGGAGGGCGTCGGGGTGAATAGTGCGGGGCACGTCCTCATAGGTGATGCCGCGGCGCGCCATGATGGCGTCGCGGTCGGTGGCACCGGCGATGGAGGAGCCGCGGGGGTTCACCTTGCGGATGTGGGCGTGGAAGGGGCATTTGCCGGCGGTTTTGTCTTCGTCGTAGTTGAAGTCATTGGGCACGCGTCCGTGGGCGGGCTCGATGGCGTCGGGGCTGAGGGTAACGGGGGTGCCATCCTCGAAGCGTCCGATGGCGAGGGCTCCGGCACGTTCGCGGTCTTCGCCGGTGAAGTGGAGGGCGGTGGCGAGCTCTTGCTCGCGGCGTTTGAAGCCGCGGACGTCTTCCTCGAGTTTGCGGAAGATGAAGTAGGAGCCAAAGGCGTGTTTGTCGAGAGGGGCGCCGGGGTCCGGGATGACGAGGCGCTGGGGGCTGAAGGCGGGATCCCACATGGTGGTGCCGGCGTTGCCACGCTCGGTTTCGAGGTCCTCTTGCAGAAAGAGGGGCTGGCTGCGGCCATCGACGTAGCCAAAGTGTTCGAGGCCTTCGTCGCGGCTGTTGAGGATGGCTTTGCCCCGCTGCCGGGCGGTGAAGGTGAGACTGTGGGCGGAGATGGAGACGATTTTGCCGGTGATGGTATCGACGGCCACGGGGGAGACATCGGCGATCATGATGAATCCGTGCGGCAGGATCTTAAAGTCGTTGTCCCATGCAGCCGTGGGGGGGTCATTGAGGGTGCCCTGGCTGCCGCGCATCCCGGCTATGAACTGGCCGTCGCTTGGCGTGGTGCCGGGCAAAGGGCCGAGTTTAAGGTAACCCTCGTGGCTGAGGAGGATGCTGAGGAAGGGGTCGCTGTGGAAGTCTTCGCCTTTGGCTCGGGCTTCCTTGAAATCGTCGGTCTCCTTGAGCTGTTTGAGGGCGGAGGTGGCATACTGGGTGGCGAGGAGTTTGAGGGTGATGCGGGCTTCGGCGGCTTTGCCCGGCTGGACGGTGAAGAACAGGTTCATGGTGTGGTGGCGGCCATGACCTTTGAGGATGTTGCCTTGGAGTCTCTCGAGGAAAGGCTGGTAGGCGGGATTGCGCCAGGAGAAGGGTTTGGTGAGATCGGGGGCAGGCGTCGATGGGATGGTGGCAGTGCTCATTGCTGTGATGACTTTCTTGCTGGGTTTTTTGGTGGCCATGATGGTGGTGCTCGTGTGACGGGCTGACGTTCGCGGAAAATGGGTGATGAGGGCGGGTGCGGCGGTCTGGAGAACGGGCTGACGGAGGGAGGTGATAGCGGTTTGGGCGCGGGGTGCCATCGGGCTAATGCCGGAAAATGGCTGAGGAAAAGGCCGGAACCGGAGCCTTAGGAAAGGCTCGGGAATTTTCCTGAAGAAATATTTTGCACCGCATCGGGAAACCCCCTAGACCGGGCGCAGTTACCTAGGAGGAAAGAACAACTATGAGGACCCAAAGAAAAGCGCAGGTGCTGCTCGTGGACGCGGAGCCGGTGATGCGTTGCGGACTGGTGCATCTCATCAATTCCCATGCGGCCCTGCAGGTTTGCAGCGAGGCGGAAACGCTGCCGGCGGCGCGGGCGGCGTGTGAGCGGTGGAGGCCGGAACTGGTGGTGCTGGATGTGGCGATGGGTGGTGGGGAGGGCTTTGCGCTGGTCAGGGAATTGCCGCGCTGGAATGCGGCGCTGCGGGTGGTGGCCTTCACCGGGCTGGAGGATGCGGGCTCGGTGCAGCGGGCGCTGCGCGCGGGCGTGTGCGGGTATGTGACGCGGCGCGATCCGGTGGCGGCGCTGCTCGCCGCGATCACCGGGGCGCTGGCGGGGGAGCGGCATGTGGGGCCGCGGGTGGAGCATGTGCTGCTGGAGACGCTGGCCTCGGGCCGGGTGCAGATGGAGGCGGATGATCTGGCGCTGCTTTCCGAGCGGGAGCGGCAGGTTTTTCAACTCCTCGGCGGAGGGCTGCGCGCAGGCGCGGTGGCGGTGGAGATGCGGCTGAGCGTGAAGACGGTGGAGACGCATCAGAAACACATCCGCGAGAAGCTGCACCTGCGCGATGGCGCGGAATTGCAGCGACGGGCGACGATTTTCCACACCGCGCGCGCGACGAAACTGGGGGCGGAGTAACCCGCGCAGAGCTAGCGTGCGGCGCTGGCGGCGGCGAAGATTTGCAGCTCGTGGATCGACCAGAAAAGTCCGTTCACCGAACCGGTCTGCGTGATCTTGATGAACCTCGCTTTCGCGGGCGCAAAGGCGATGGCGGTGACGGCGCTCGATCCTTTGCCCGTGGCGACGGGTTTACCCCAGGTGGTGCCGTCGGCGGAAAGGGCGACCTCGTAGCCGCGGGGATAGTCGCTGGGAGATTTCGCGCTGTCGAGTTCGAGGCCGCTGAGGAGCGTTTCCTGCGGCAGTTCGATCTGGAACCACATCCCGGGAACCTGCGAAGCGCCGGTAGTATAGCGGGAAGCGGCGTTGCCATCGATGGCGGCGGGGCAGTCCTTCGCGGCGTGGCTGGCGGTGAGTTTCCACGCTTTGCGGTCGGTGAGGGGCTGGGGCATGGAGGCGCGCAACTCGGTGATCGTCCAGGGCTGCGTGCGGGCTTTCGTCTCAGCGCGCAGCGCCGTCACGTCGGCAGTGGTGATGTGGCCGGCGTGGTTGCCAAAGGAATTGCGCACGTAGCTGAGGACGCTCGCGATCCAGGCGTCGTCGTTCGTCGCCATCGCGATCATCTGGCCCTCGTACTTCTTGCCGTCGATGTCGCCGTTCAGTCCGTGAAGCAGCACTTTGATCCCGCCGTCGCGCCAGCCGGTGACGGTCTTCGAGCCGGCGAGCGCGGGCGCGAGCATCGCGCCGGGCGCGGCCCCGGCGAGCGGCAGACCTTTCGCGTCCACGCCGTGGCAGGTCGCGCAGAGGGTTTGAAAAGTCGTCTCGCCCGCCTTGAAAAGTTTTTGCTGCTCAGGCGTCATCGTGGCCGCGGCGGTCTGCGCGGGCGGGTTCAGAATGGCGTTGCCGATCTCGCGCACGCCGAGCGGCGCGGCGGGCGTGACGAGGGCGGCGAGGGTTGTTTTCCAATCGGGCAGATCGAGTTGCCGCGCGGTGAGCATCGCCTGGATGACCACCTTCGCGTCCTTGTCCTTCGTCGCGGCGAGCACGTCGGCGGCAAAGGTCTTGTCGCCCTTTTTGCCCAGCGACTCGCTCACGCGGAGCGCGGCCACGCGGAGCTGCGGATGTTCGTCCTTGAGCTTCTCGCGGACTAAGTCGGGCGTGAGTGAGTCGAGGCCGTCGAGCGTCCAGAGCGCGTGGAGACGGGCGAGGTAGTTCTTGTCCGTGTGCGTCATCGCGGTCAGTGCCGGGACGACGGACTTATCCTGTTTCAAAACGAGGAGTTTCTGCGCGGTGTCGCGCCACCAGCCGTTCGCATGGCTGAGATGGGCGACGAGTTGCGCGGGCGTTTCCGTGTTCATGTGCGGCTGAGGAGCAGGCTTGGTCGTATCATGCACCAGCCGCCAGATGCGTCCGCGGCCTGTTACTTTGTCAAACTGATATTGCTCCACCACCTTCCGCAGATAAGAGCCAGGTCTGACCCAGTTACCCTCCTGGATGATCCCGCGATACATATCCACGATGAAAAGCGTGCCGTCGGGGGTGTTGGTGATATTCAGCGGGCGGAATAAAGGATCGCTGGAGCGAAAGAACTCGGACTGCTTGTCCTGATAGGGGTTGCTCAAAATGGTAAAACCCTCTTTCACGTCCACCTTTGCACGCCTGATGAGCCGACCCACCGGCTCGCTCACGAGTAAGTCCCCGCGCAAATCGGCGGGGAGGTTGTCGCCGCGGAAAACATCGCCGCCCGTGGTCGCGGTGAAATGGTTCACCGTCCCATCAGGCCGGTGCCTTCCGTGACCGCCCTGCACGTCGCCCATGCCGATGGCGGGCCACACTTCCATAAAGCCGGGAGCCATCTGATCCTTCGGATTGAAGGCGCCATAAGCCACCGGCTGCTGGAAGCTCTGCGGCCCCTGCTCGCCGCCCGCGTTCATAAAGAACATCTTGCCGTGATCGTCCTGGCAAAGCCCCCACTGCCCACCGTTCGCAGCGGAGGGTTCTTTCACCGCACCGGCCGGCGTCCAGCGCAGGCGGTAGTTGTTATAGGTCGAGTAAAGCGTGTTATCCAAGCCCCACAGCAACCCATTGGGCTGATGCTCGAGGTTACCCCCGCGCGGCCCGCCGACATAGAACGGCTCCTTCTTGTCCGCCACGCCGTCACCATCCGTGTCGGTGTAGGTGAACAGGTCATTGGTGTCCGTCTCCCCCACGATGATGCGCCCTTTGTCCAAAGTAACCAGCATGCGCGGCAGCACGAGGTTATCGGCAAAGACGGTGTGCCTGTCATAAACGCCGTCGCCTTTCGACGACCAATGCAGCGAGATGCGGCTGGTTTTGGTCAGTTCATCCTTCCCATCAATCTCCTGCATGTAACTGCGGAACTCCGCGACAAACATCCGCCCGTCGCCGTCGAAAGTCGCGATGACCGGCTCCTTGATCACCGGCTCGCTCATCACCAGTTCCAGGTGGTAGCCCGGCGGCAGTTGAAAAGTCTTCGCCTCCTCCTGCGGCGTCTTGGCCTGCACTGGCGGCATGGCGGGAAACTCGTCCGGCTTGTCGGCGGCGAGCGCGCTGGCGCAGAGAGCGGCGAGTGCGGTGAAAGTGGGGCGGAAAGGGAAAGTCGGGAGGGTTTTCATGGAAGGGGTGGAATCATGGGCACGGATAAAATGCCGGGGCACGCGGAACCTTAGCGTCTCCCGTGGTTGCCCCGTAAATTTGGCTGTCCCTTGCGCTCTCTTTCGTGTCTTTCGTGGACGATGAAAATGTTCCGTCCCCTCACCTCTCTGCTCGCCCTGCTCAGCACCGCCGCACTCGCCGCCGATGCGCCGTTTTATGTCGGCACCTACACAAAGCCGAACGCTAGTAAAGGCATCTACCGCTGCACGCTCGACCTCGAGACGGGCAAGATCACCGGCGGCACGCTCGTCGCGGAAACGCCTAACCCCACTTTCCTCGCCGTCGCTCCTGGCGGCGGATTTCTTTACGCCGCGAATGAAACCGACCCCGGCGAAATCAGCGCCTACGCCATCGCCGCGGACGGGGCGCTGAAGTTTCTCAACAAGCAATCCGCGCGCGGCGGCGGCACCTGCCACATCACCGTGGATCCCGCGGGAAAAAACGTGCTCGTCGCCAACTACGGCACCGGCAGCGTGGCGGTGCTGCCGATCAAGGCCGACGGCAGTCTCGCGGAGGCGAGCGCTTTCGATCAGCACACCGGCTCCAGCACCGACCCCGCTCGGCAGAAAGAACCGCATGCCCACAGCATCTACGTGGATCCGGCGGCGAAATTCGCCTACGCCTGCGACCTCGGCACGGACAAAATCAACGGCTACCGCTACGACGCCGCGAAGGGCACGCTCACGCCCGACGCCACCGCCACCGGCACCGTGGCACCCGGCTCCGGCCCGCGGCATCTCGCGCTGCATCCGAAGCCCGGCACGGCCTACGTCATCAATGAAATGCTCAGCACCGTCACCGCCTTCACCCGCGACCCCGCAAGCGGCGCGCTGAACGAAATCGGCACCGTCTCGACCCTGCCCGCGGATTTCACCGGCCAGAGCAGCACCGCGGAAATCTTCATCCACCCCGGCGGCAAATTCCTCTACGGCTCGAACCGCGGCCACGACAGCATCGCCGTCTTTGGCATCGAGGAAGACGGCGGGCTCCGCGTGCTCGGCCACACGCCCATCGGCGGAAAAGTCCCGCGCAATTTTGCCATCGACCCCACGGGCCGCTGGCTGCTCGCCGCCGGTCAGGAGAGCGGCGACATCGCGGTTTTCAAAATCGACGACGCGACCGGCAAGCTCACGCCCACCGGCACGCGCGTGGAAATCGGCGCACCTGTCTGCCTCGTCTTCCCACCGAAATAACGCGCGAACTCACGGCTTGCGCTTCGGCGGCGCGGGCGGTGGCGCGATGTCGCCGGGGGCCATCAGGCGCATCATCCGCGGCGCGGCGGAGGTCGCCACGCCGGCCTGCGGGCTGGGATTGGAGACGCGGAAAAGCCGGGCCATCATCGCCAGCGCGTTTTCGTTAAAGATGTCGCCGTGATCGCGCATGATTTCCCGCGGCACGCTGATGATCCAGTACGGCGTCCGGAGTTTCTCCGGGAAGCGCGGCTGCACTTCCCATTTCGTCTCCCCGCCGTCCTTCGCCACGGTCACGAATTGCACCGCGCCATCCGGCCCGGTCAGACGCTCGCCGAGATTGCGCTGAAAGGCACCGAGCATCGGCTCGCCGCACAGGTCGGTGTAGCGGTAAGTCGGCGCGTGCGCCAGCCCGCTCACCGGCTTGGCGTCGTGGCTGATGAGCCAGTTGTTATGCCCCGGCGTGCTCGTAAAATACACCCGCTGCGAGACATTGTGACTGCCCGGCCCGTAGCGTTCATCCCACCCGTATTTCCGCAAAGTGCCACCCGCATTCGAGAGCTGCGTGCCGATGGGAAAGAGCTTGCCCGTCGCCCCGTCCGCCGTGGACGTGATCGAGACAATGAGCGGATGCTGCGCGCTGATTTCATCCGCGCCGCCGCCCGGCGACTGCCGCCGCCGCAGCATGTCGATCATCTCCTTGGCATAGATCGACTCGCCCGCGGAATTGAGCAGCACCATGAAATCCGCCGGCGTCGTGAACGCGCCGCCGCTGCTGCCATCTTCGGAAATGACCTTCGCCGCGAGCGCCTGCGCCATCGCCTTTTCCAGCACCAGCGCGCCAAAGGAATGGCCGATGAGAATCGTCCGCGCGCGATGCCCGCTCACCCGAGCGCCGTTGCGCGTGGCGGCCACGGACTGGAAAATCGCCTCCGTCACCGGCAGCCCCGCGACCCGCGTGGCGGTGTCCTTGCGGTTGTAAAAGGACAGCTCGTGCGGGACGAAGAGCAAGGCCTTCGCCAGAAAATCCAGCGGCGATCCGTCATTGAAAATACCATCGCCGCCGAGGATCGATTTGCCGCGCCAGCCGATGTACACGCCGAAGAAACGGCGCTTCCCGCCATCGGCCTTCGCGAGATTTTCGAGCAGGCAGTGAAACTTTCCCACATCGTGCCCGCGGATGTCGCTCGCGTCGTTTTGCCAGCCATGCACATAGACCACCAGCACCGTGTCCTTGACCTGCGTCACATGCCGGATCGCCTCCACCGTCCACGCGAGCTGCCGCCGGTCCCAGTAGTCGCCCTTTTCGTCAAACTCGATGTAGCTCAGATCGAAATGATGCGCCGGCAACTCCGGCGTCACCACCGTCCGGAAAGGCTCATACTGATCCTTCTGCTTGCCTTCCACGAAAGGCTCCCGCGGCTTGTGCCACGGACGCGAATCCTGATCGCGGTAGGCGCGGTTGGAAACGCACCCCGTGAGCATCGCCGCGGCGGCGCAGAGCGGCAGCCAGGCCCGCCACCCTCCCTTCGCGTCGCAGTTTTTCGTCTCATTAGCAGCACAGCGGAGCGGAGCCTTATCCATAAGTGCCGCGCATCCTAAGCGCCCCGGCCCGCGCCCGCCAAGGCGGAACATAAAAGCTCGCGCGCCCGCCCTTTCCCGAAAAAACCGCTGGCATCGCCCGGCGCGCAGTGTTACCGCTCCCGACCGTCACGGAAGGGTGGCTGAGCCCGGTTTAAAGCACTCGACTCGAAATCGAACGAACGGTCAAACGTTCCGGGGGTTCGAATCCCCCCCCTTCCGCCACT
>JAYVNN010000495.1:0-2945 GCA_043758435.1 Chthoniobacter sp. | reverse complement strand
GCTTTCTGTATGTCGGGCTGGGGGAAAATCACGGCGTTCCGTGGACGCTCACCGGCGTCGATGGCGCGGTGGTGAAAGGCTCGGATGAGGGCGGCATTTTTCGCTGCGATCTGCAGGGAAAACATCTCGAGCACTGGGCTCTCGGATTCTGGAATCCGTGGGGTCTCGCTTTCGATGCGGTCGGCCGCCTTTTCTGCCTCGATAACGATCCGGGCGCGGGCTCCAACTGCCGGCTCCTGCAGATCGTTCACCACGGCGACTACGGCTACCGCTACCGCTATTCGCGCACGATTCAGCATCCGTTTCTTTCGTGGGCGGGCGAATTGCCGGGCACGCTGCCTTACCTTTGTCTCTCGGGCGAAGCTCCCGTCGGGCTGCTCGCTCGCGGCCCCGAACTGCTCGGCTGCACTTGGAACGATCACGGGATCCAACGGTTTCCCTTGGTCGCCCGCGGCGCGTCTTTTGTCTCGAGCCCCGAATGGTTGATCCGCGGTGGCAACGATTTCCGGCCCACCGGCCTCGCGGCCGCGCCCGACGGATCGCTCGTCGTCGGCGATTGGGTGGACGGTACCTACGAAGTCCACGGAAAAGGCCGCGTCTGGCGCGTCACTCTTTCCGCACCGGCCGGGACGGTGCCGCCGGTTTCACAGGCGGAGACGCCACTGGCTGAGTTGCTCGGAGGGAAAATGACTGGCGCCGCGGCGCTCGCGTTTTTGACCAGCGCGGACCCGTTCCTCGTGCATGGCGCGATCGATCTCCTCGCGCACGGCGACCATTTGGGATTGCTCGAAAAACATCTCGCCGATCCCGATCCGACGACCCGGCTCGGAGTGCTGCTGGCCCTGCGCCGCCGGGGCGGGCCGGAGGGGATCGCCGCACTCGCGGGCTGGCTGCAGGACTCGAGCGCCCCCGTCAAGCGCGCCGCCCTGAAATGGATCGCCGAGGAGCAGCTCACCGAGCTGCGTCCGAAGCTGGAATCCGCGCTGAGTGAGCCGCTGGTGCGAGCCACGTTCGAGGCCTACGTCGCGGCTCTCCAGCAAATCAAAACGGGCAAACCGGAGCCGGCTTTGGCGGTGGAAGAAATGCGCGGCCTCGCGCTCGACGCGGCCCGCGATCCGGCCTTGCGCACGTTGGCTCTGCGGCTGGTCCCGGCGGACCAGCCGTCGCTTTCCGTGGCCGTGCTGAGCGAGATGGCGGAGGGCCGTGCCGGGGAAAAGCAGAATGCAAAAGCCGCCACCGCGGGATTGCAAAAAGCGGCCACGCAGATTCTGGCCTCACGCTCCAGCGACGACGTCCAGACCAGCCTGCGCCAGCTCGCTGCCGACCCAAAAATTGCCGAGCCCGTGAGACTCGAAGCGCTGGCCGGACTAGCTCTCTCGGCCACGAAACCCGAGACGCGCGCCGTCCTGCGCCAGGCGATCACCAGCGGTCAGACCGGACTGGTTCGAGAAGCCTTGCGTTCGCTCCGGGGCGGGCTCGAAACCGCCGACGCGGGGGCTGTGCTCCAGCAGATTTCTTGCGACGCCGCCGCCGCGACTGAGCTCGGCGAACAACTGGCCTTCGCCGTCCGCGCCACCCCCGGTGGGGATTTGAGCGAGTCCGCCCGGGCAAAAATCCTGGCCCTGGCGCCGACCCCGTTGACTCCCGGCAGCGACGCCGCGCTCGCCGGCACCGGCGATCCCGACGCCGGACGCCGCCTCTTCTTCCATCCCAACGGCCCGCGCTGCGCGACCTGCCATATTTTTGAAGGACGCGGCGGTGCCATCGGCCCGGACTTGACGGACCTCGGTGCGCTCACTCCCGAGTTGGTTTTGGAGGCCATTCGCGAGCCGAGCAAAGCCATCGCGCCAGCCTACACGACCTACCACCTGACGATGCGCGACGGGAAAGAGGGCTTCGGCATCGACCTTTTCAAAGATGACAAATCCTCTACCACCCTCCGCGATGCCACCGGTGCCACCACCAAATACCGGACCGCGGACGTCGTCACTCGCGAGCCACTGCCGGTGTCCCTGATGCCGCCGGGGCTCCCGTGGCAAATGACCGGGCAGGAACTCCGGGACGTCATCGCCTTTCTCCTCGAGAAATAAGGCGGCAGTGGTCGAGAGATGAACGTTTTGACGCCCCGACACCCGCCGATGACTCCATTCACCCAGCCTCGCGGCTACCCCCGCATCAAGGTGGTGAAATGCTTCGATGAACTGGTCGCAACCCCTTTCACCGACGGCATCAATGCACTCTGCTGGCCCCGCACGCTGACTGGCGATTTCGGCGAGGTGGTGGAGCGACTGGGCCCCTGCGAGGGGATCGTGGCGCTCGACGATGCGCGGCTCCAAAACCTGCGCGTGAGCGCGGCAGGCCGGGCAGCCATCGACCTTCTGTTGGAAGACCAGCGGCGGCTCCGGGCACGCGAGCTGGATCCCATCCTCAACTGCATCGGCGACTATCCCCGCGACGAGAATGCCAGCCCCGTCTCCACGGACGTTTTCTCATTCCACGCCGACAGCGCTCCGGCGGAAATCGATACGTGGCTGTGTACTTATCACGGCCCGGCGAGCGAGGGATTGCGCAACGACGAGGCCCGCCGTCGCGTGGACCTGCCGGAAACCCGGGCCGAACTTCTCCGGCGCTTCGGCGGGGAGGAGAGCGCCGGCTTCCTCGAATATCTGAGCGACCACTGCTACGACCTGCACTACGCCCCGGTCCCGCAGGCGCGGCCCTTTTCCTTTGGCTTGGGCAATCTCTGGCGCATCGCGGTGAGCTACCCTGGCAGCCCCGTGCCGCCGTGCATTCATCGTGCGCCCGAAACGCTCCCCAGCCATCCGCCACGATTGCTCCTGATCAGTTGATCTTTCTTCGCAAACGAGGACAGGGGTTTGGTGTGTTTTTTGGTTAGTGGGTTGGGATGTTTTGGTGGTGGGGGAACATCAGAGCCTCGAAGTCGC
>JAYVNN010000494.1:0-2946 GCA_043758435.1 Chthoniobacter sp. | reverse complement strand
ATTTCCGCTCGAGATAGTAGTCGCGTTCGGCGTCGGGGATTTCGTGCGGCTTTCGGGTGTCGCCTTTCTTTTTGGAAACCCAGACGCGCCCATCGTTGCGGAGCGATTCGCTCATCAGCGTGAGCTTCGACTGGTATTCGCCAGCGACCGGGATGCACGTCGGGTGAATTTGCGTGTAGCACGGATTCGCGAAGAGCGCGCCGCGCTTGTACGCCCGCCAGGAAGCGGTGACGTTGCAGCCTTTCGCGTTGGTCGAAAGGTAGAAGACATTGCCGTAGCCGCCGGTGCAGAGGAGCACGGCGTCGGCGGCGTGCGAGGTGATCGCCCCGGTCACCATATCGCGGACGACGATGCCTTTCGCGTGCCCGTCCACGAGGACGACATCGAGCATTTCAGTGCGCGGAAACATCTCAACGGTCTTCTCAGCGATCTGCCGGTTCAGCGCGGAATACGCTCCGAGCAGGAGCTGCTGCCCAGTCTGCCCGCGCGCGTAGAAAGTCCGCGAGACCTGCGCGCCGCCGAAGCTGCGATTTGCGAGCAGCCCGCCGTATTCGCGTGCGAAGGGCACGCCCTGCGCCACGCATTGATCAATGATCGACGCACTCACTTCCGCAAGCCGATGCACGTTCGCCTCGCGCGAGCGGAAGTCGCCGCCTTTGATCGTGTCATAGAAAAGCCGGTGCACGGAGTCGCCGTCGTTCTGGTAGTTCTTCGCCGCATTGATCCCGCCCTGCGCGGCGATGGAATGCGCGCGGCGCGGCGAATCCTGATAGCAAAAGCACTTCACCTTGTAGCCCATCTCGCCGAGCGAAGCTGCCGCGCTCGCGCCCGCCAGCCCGCTGCCGACCACGATGATTTCATACTTCCGCCGGTTCGCCGGATTGATGAGCTTCGACTCAAACTTGTGCTTCTCCCATTTCTCCGCGAGCGGGCCCGACGGGATTTTTGAATCAAGAACGACGCTCATTATTTCACGACTCCGGTAAGGACTGCGACGGGGATAGAGGCATAGCCGAGGAAGATCAGCCACGAAAAGGCGACACCGCCTTTTTCCCATAGCGGGCGGAGCTTCGCGCTATTGAGGCCGAGGGTTTGGAAAAGACTGCCGATGCCGTGGTTCAGGTGCATCGCGAGCAACCCGACCCCAACAAGATAGAACGCAGACGCCGCCCTGTTTTGGAAGCCGAGGATCATCATGCGGTAAACGTCGTGCCGCCCCTTCGCGTCGTGCAGCGTGAGGTAGCTGGGGTCGATTTTTTGCGCGGTGAAATGCAGCAGGTGAAAGATGATGAAGCACAGCACCATCAGCCCGCTCAGTGCCATCATCCGCGCGGGGAAAGTAGCCGCGCGGCGCTTCGTCACCGCGTAGCCTTGTGGACGGGCGGCGCGATTTTCGAGACGGAGTTTGATCGTGAAAACGATGTGCGCCACGAGCATCGCGAGCAGGGCGATGCGGACGATCCACAGCAGCTCGCCGGTGCTTTGCAGAAAGGCTCCGTAGCGGTTGATGGACTCCTGCCCGATGAAGATTTGCAGATTGCCCGCGAGGTGGCCGACGACGAAGCCAAAGAGCGCGAGGCCAGTCAGCGCGACGATCCATTTTCGACCGATGGAGGAGGAGAGATACGAGGAGATGGGATTCACAGTTTGCTAGAAAATATCACGCGTCCGGGAACTCCGCCGGGCTGCGGCCGAGCGCTACGATGGAGCAGCCGACCACGGTGCGGAGGTGCAAATCCGCCGCCGCGTCGAGCAGGTCGTCGCTCTCGGAGCCGGGGTTGAACCAGACTTCGCGCGGCTTTTTCGCGGCGATGGCCGGGAGCATTTGCAACCCGACGGCCGGCGGCAGATACACACTCACGTAGTCGAGCGGTTCGCTGATCGCTTCGAGATTTGGATACGCCACCAGTCCTTCGATGGTTGCCTCGCGAGGATTCACCGGCAGCACCGTCAGCCCGCAGTCGCGATACGCACGCACCGCCTTGTTCCCGAATTTGCGCCGATCTTGCGAAGCGCCGAGGACTGCGACAGTGGGTTCAGACATATGGAGGTGCGCAAACCTCTAAATGCCCCGCGTTCCCCTTGCAAAGCACGAACTCCGCGCGGGCCAAAAAAAGCCGCCGGGAGCGGCGCAAAGTCCGGCTCCCGGCAGCGGTAAAGGGCGGCTAGCCGCCGTGCAGCTTCTTCGCCGCGGGCGTCATCATGCCTTCGGCGGAAACAGCCTCGCCTTCCTTGAGCATCGAGCCCTTGGCCTTGGGCATGGTCATCATGCCGTTCATGCCGACTTTGCAGCCGTTCTTGCAGGTCATGTCCTTGGTCATCGGCGTGACCACGTACATTTTTCCGTGGAGCATCATGTACATCGGTTCAGGGCCGGCAAAGGCGGTCGAGCCGAGGGCGAGCCCGGCCAGCGCCACGAGGGCAAGGCGGGAGAGGAGCGATTTTCTATTCATAACTGAATGGTTCTATTTGGTGTTGTTGGTTTTTGTCCGCCGCTGCGAGAGCGCAGATTGTTTGTCGGAAGATTCGCGCGTCCACTTATTCCGCGCGTCTTGATCTTTTGGAAAAATAACCCTTGCACTCCCCAGCGATGCCGTGTCCCTTCCGCGCCGCACCGTTAGAGCCCATAAGGGTAGGGAGATTGCCAGTTGTTTCGTTTCCGTGGATTAAGTTCCGCAGACTTCAGTGGCCGTTTGAGATCCGATTACCGGAAACCGCCATCGTTAGTTCTGCAGTTGCACTTAGAAAACCAAACAACCATGTCCACTAAACTCTACGTCGGGAATCTTTCCTTCGATACCACCGAAATGGATCTTCAGGATCATTTCGCCCAATGCGGCACCGTCACCGAGGCGGCCCTCATGCAGGATAAATTCACCGGCAAATCCCGCGGCTTCGCCTTTGTCACCATGTCCAGCGCCGATGAAGCCCAAAAGGCCATCTCGC
>JAYVNN010000493.1:0-2956 GCA_043758435.1 Chthoniobacter sp. | reverse complement strand
GAACAGGACGACGTAGGCGATGGGGGAGTAGAAGAAAGACTTCATCTCGCGGCCGAGGAGGGTGAGGAAGGTTTTCATAGGTGGGCGAAAGTGGGTTGGGAAGTTGGGTTGGTCGTCGCGTCCTGTGGGGAAGCTGGCAGCTTCCCCTACAGGTCGCGCGGAGGCGCGCGGGGTTAGCTGTCGGAGTGGGTCAGCTCGACGAAAACGTCCTCGAGGGTCGGGCGGCGGCGGGTAAGTTCGCGGACTTGCCAGTGGTTCGCGGTGGCGAGGCGCATGGCTTCTTCGGTGGGGTCGGCGTTGGCGTCGAGCTTGAGCTGAAAGGTGCTGGTGTCGCCGTCCTTTTCCTCGGTCACGTCTTTGACGCCGGGGAGCTGGCTGAGCAACTCGCGTCCGTTGCCCGCGCCTTTGGCTTCGAGGCGCATGCTGCCGGCGGCGCGGTGGTTTTTGAGGAGGTTCTCGGCGGTGTCGTCGGCGCGGATTTTCCCTTTGTGGATGACGATGACGCGGGAGCACATGATCTCGACCTCGGGGAGGATGTGCGTAGAGATGAGCACGGTGCGTTTGCCGCCGAGGTTCTTAATGAGTTCGCGCACCTGGCGGATTTGGTTGGGGTCGAGGCCGATGGTGGGTTCGTCGAGGATGAGCAGTTCGGGGTCATGGACGAGGGCGTCGGCAAGCCCGACGCGCTGGCGGTAGCCTTTCGACAAAGCGCCGATGAGCTTGCGCTCGACATCGCGCAGGCTGCACAGCTCGAGCACGTCGCCGACGGCCTGCTTTACCTTGCCACCGGCGACGCCTTTGAGGTTCGCGCGGTAGCGGAGGTATTCGCCCACGCGCATGTCGGTGTAGAGGGGGGTGTTTTCCGGGAGGTAGCCGAGGCGTTTCCGGGCTTCGAGCGATTGCGCGAAGACATCGAACCCGGCGATGCGCGCGGTGCCGGAGGTGGCGGGCAGGTAGCTGGTGAGGATTTTCATCGTCGTGCTTTTGCCGGCGCCGTTCGGCCCGAGGAAGCCGACGATTTCCCCTTTCGCGACGGCGAAGTTGAGTTCGTTGACGGCGGTGAAGCCGGCGTAGCGTTTGGTCAGGTTTTCGACTTGGATCATGGGAAAATTTTACTTCGCGATGAGCTGCACAGTCTCGCTCTGGCGCAGGTTCCGGCCATTGGCGCGGCGGATGACGCCGACGGTGAAATCGACCTGCGAGCCGCTGTCCACCGCCTTGAGCAGCTCTTCGACTTGCTGGACGGACGTGACTTCGTACCGGCCAAGCTGGGTGATGACAAGCCCCTGCTTCATCCCGCCTTTTTCCGCCACGCTACGCGCATCCACATCCGCGATGAGCACGCCGGTGCCGGGCTCGAAGCCCAGCGATTCCGCGAGCTTCGGGGTGAGGTCTTGCAGCGAAAGGCCGAAAAATTTCCGCGCCCGCGCCTTCGCGTCCTCGGCTTCTTTCGCGGCCTTGGGATTGGCGGCGATCTTTTTGAAATCCACTACGCGATCGCGCACGACCTCGCCGGGGATGGCGAAGCCGAGCCCCTGCGTCGGCACGCCTTGCGGGGTGAAGGCCATCTTCACCGAGCTGACGCCGACGAGTTTGCCCGCGAGGTCCACGACGGGCCCGCCGCTGTTGCCGGGATTGATCGCCGCGTCGGTCTGGAGGAGCCCTTTGTATTCCGTTTCGCCGAGGGCGACCGTGCGGTTTTTCGCGCTGAGAATGCCGCGGGCGACGGAGCTGCCGTAACCGAGCGGGTTGCCGAGGACGAGCACGGATTCGCCGAGGTAGTTGGGCGAAAGTGCGGCGAGGTCGATGAAGGGGAGCGGCTCCTTCGTGTCGATCTTGAGAAAGGCGAGGTCGGACTCCGCGGAGCCGGCGATGTAGCGGGCGGAGTAGGTTTTGCCGTCGTTGGTCGTCACGGAAATTTTCAGCTCCGCGGCGCGCTCGACGACGTGCTCATTGGTCACGATGTAGCCCGCGGCATCCACGATGAAGCCCGACCCGAGGCTCTGCACTTTTTGCGAAAGCACGCGCGGCCGGCGCATCGCGCCGCCGAAGAACTGGTTGAACAATTCGTCCCGCGGATCGCGCACGGTGCGCTGGACGATGCGCTCGGTGTTGATGTTCACGACCGCGGGCATGGCCTTGGCCACGGCGACGACCGAGGGCTCGGTGGCGGGATCGTTTTGCGCGCGGAGGCTGGAGACGGCAGGCAGCGCGGCGAGGGCGAGGAGGAGTGGGCGGAGAGTCATCGGTGGGTTGGGGCAACGTCAGACAGGCGGCACGCCGCGACGTTGGAAAAAAACCGCCCAGGCTGCTGCAAGCCGTCGCCTACTGTCCGGCGGGCGGCGTCTTGAAAATCGAGGGCGCACCCGTGCCCGCCGCGGGCGCTTTCGCGGCGGCTTTGGTCTTCGCCTCGGCGAGCAGGGCATTCCACTGCTCGGCGTTCTTGTAGCCGCCGCTGCTCGCCAGCGCCTTGCCGTGCGCGTCCGTGACCACGATGAAGGGCAGCGTCGTCCCAAAGTCCTCCTTCGCGTATTTTTTCATGAACTCCGCCTCCGTCCGCGCGTCGTCGATATTCAGGTCGCCCATCACGTAGGCGTCCGCCGTCACCGGGATTTTCCCCTCGCGGATCATCGCCTTCGTCGCGTTGCAGTTGCTGCACGTCGGGCGACCGAGGAGGACAAAGGCCATCTTCTGTTCTTTGCCTGCGGCGGAGAGCGTCTTGCGGAGATCATCGAGCGGCTTCGGGGCTTCGGCGAAAACGGAGCACGCGAGCGCGGTGAGGGCGAGGAGGAACACGGGAGTTTTCATAGGGCGCAAGAACTACGCGCCGCCGCCTGCGAAGTCGAGTCCTGGTAGTGGCTCAATTTGAATGCTCAAACACAGAGGCACGGAGGGCACTGAGGGACACAGAGGTTTGAAAAACACCACCCGGTCTTTCCACCTCTGTGTCCCTCAG
>JAYVNN010000492.1:0-2959 GCA_043758435.1 Chthoniobacter sp. | reverse complement strand
GAAAATGACCCTCAGCCCCGACGGCGGCCTCGGCGACATCGCCGTCATCAATCTCGTCCGCAGCGATTTCGTCCCCGAGCTTTCCCTCCGCCTCGAAGCCCCCGTGCCCGCCGGCCAGCTCATTATCAACTGCCGGGCCGAGGCTGACCCCGACTTGATCCGCGAGGCCGTCCGCGCCGCCGTCGCCGCGCTCCCGCAGGAGTTTCCCGGCCTCACCGCGCAGCTCGACCACCTCGAATCCTTCCGCCCCGGCAAACCCACGCCCACCCACCGCGACGTGGCGGTCGCGGGCTAGAGCTGGCGCGTGGAGCGAACATGGAAAGTCCTCCCTTCATGGCCCGCCGCACCGCTCCCTGTCTTTCCGACGGCAGCGGTCTTTGACAAAAATAACGCCACCGTCTCGCGGCTTGGTTGACAGTGCGCGGCCGGCTCTTTACAGGCTTCGCCCTGCGGGATGGGCGGCGGGGCTTTGGTTCAGCTTCTAACTCAAAATACCATGTCCGTTCCTCCGCTTTGCAAAACGCTGCGTGCCGCCTCCATGACCGCGCGCTCGCGTCCTTTAGGCGTAAGCTGGTCGCGCGTGTTCCGGTGGTCGCTGCCGCTGCTCGGCTTGCTGGCCGTCGAGTCGGCGCGGGCCGGCAGCGCCACCTGGCTTCTCACCCCAGGATCCGGCGATTGGAATACCGCCACGAACTGGACGCTGGCCACCGTGCCGAACGGTAGCGCCGACGCGGCGACCTTTGGTCTGACGGTGGTGCCTGGCGTCTCGCTCTCGGCGAACACGCAGGTCAGCACCATCGCGTTTAACGCCGCCGCTACGACTCCCTACACGATCACCGCCCGCCCGACGTTCACGCTCACCATCAGCGGCGTGGGCATTACCAACAGCTCGGGGATCACCCAGAACTTCGTGGCCGGTGCGAATGGAACCGACCAGTTTGGAAACATCACGTTTTCCAACGCTGCAACAGCAGGGACGCTCACCACCTTCACCAACCTCGGCGGCATCGCGACCGGCACCCTCGTCCTGTTCGGCGGCAGCACGACCTTCCACGACACCTCGACCGCTGGCAGTGCAACGATCACTAACAACAGCAGCGCAGGCAGCGAAGGACCCGGCGGCGTTACGCTATTTCTCGACAACTCGACCGGCAGCAACGCGACGATCATCAACAACGGCGGCGCGTTTGGCACGTTCGACCGAGCGGGCGAGACGGAATTCAACCAAGCGGCGACAGCCGCCAACGCGATGATCACCAACATCGGCGCGTCCGCCAGCGGCGCGTCCGGCGGCATCACGCGATTCAACAACACCGCGACCGCCAGCAGCGCGACGGTCATCAACAACGGCGGGACCGTCAGCGGTGCAAAGGGTGGATTCACGCAGTTCTCAAATTCGGCGACCGCCAGCGGTGCGACGATCACCAATAAAGCTGGCACCGTTAGCAGCGCAGGAGGCGGCCTCACGGCCTTCAACCTAACGTCGAGCGCAGGCAGCGCGATGATCACTAACATCGGCTCGACCGTCACCGGCGCAAACGGCGGCTCGACAACCTTCAACAACACCGCGACCGCCGGCAGTGCGACGGTCACCAACACCGGCGGAGCCGTCAGTGGCGCATTCGGCGGCGTGACGACCTTCAACGACACCGCGACCGCCGGCACCGCAGCGGTTACGAATAACGCCCCGACCGCCAGCAGCGCAAACGGCGGCTCGACGACCTTCAACAACACCGCGACCGCCGGCAGCGCGACACTCACCAATAACGGCGCGATCGTCAGCGGCCTAAGCGGCGGCGTGACGTTCTTCAACGGCACCGCGACCGCCGGCACCGCGACGATCATCAACAAGGGCAGCGCCGTCAGCAGCAGTTTTGGCGGGGGCACCATAAACTTCAACGGCAACTCGACGGCCGGGAGCGCGACGATCAACAACAACCCCGGTGCCGTCAGCGGAGCAACCGGCGGCGTGACGCAATTCCTTAACACCTCGACGGCCGGCAGCGCGGTGATCACCACCAATGGCGCGACGGTCGCCGGAACGCTGAGCGCGTTGACGCAATTCAACGCCAGCTCGACGGCCGGGACGGCGACGATCACTACCAATGGCGCGGCGCTCCCCGGTGCAGCCGCCGGGATGACGCAGTTCATCGGCTCGAACGCGGGCGGCGCGACGCTTATTACCAATGGCGGCACGGGCGGCGGACCAGGCGGAACGACGTCCTTTTTCGGAAACCCGAACGGCGGGACGGCGCGCGCCATCACCAATGGGAACGGCAACTTCGACATCAGCAGCCTGACCTCCGCTGGAATGGGGATCGGCTCCATCGAAGGTGCGGGCAATTATTTTCTCGGCAGCAAGACGCTGACGACCGGAGGCAACGACCTGAGCACCACGGTCTCCGGCGTGATCCAGAACGGCGGTCTCACAGCCGGTAGCGGCGGCGCGCTGACAAAGGTGGGCACCGGCACGCTCACGCTTTCCGGCATCAACACCTACACCGGCCCGACGGGAGTGAGCGCGGGCAAGCTGCTCGTGAACGGCTCCCTCGCCGCCGCGAGCACGGTGACGGTGAGCACCGGCGCGACGCTCGGCGGCAGCGGCACCGTCGGCGCGGTGACGGTGGCGAACGGCGGCATTTTCGCGCCGGGCACGAGCCCAGGCACGCTGACCACGGGGGCCGCGCTTTTTAGCAATCTCTCGCAGCTCAACTACGAACTCAGCACGCCCAATGTCGTCGGCGGCGGGGTCAATGATCTGACGGTCGTGAATGGCAGCCTCACGCTCGACGGCGTGCTCAATATCACGAACGCCGGCGGCTTCGGCGCGGGCACCTACCGGCTCTTCAACTACACCGGCGCGCTGACGGACAACGGCGTGACTTTGGGCACCGCGCCCGCGGGTTTCACGTCGGCAAATTTCACGCTCCAGACCACGGTGGCGAATCAGATCAATCTC
>JAYVNN010000491.1:0-9235 GCA_043758435.1 Chthoniobacter sp. | reverse complement strand
CGCGGGCGTGAAGCCCATGACGATGTCGAAGCGGGCGGCGAGTTCGCCGGCCTTGGTGTCTTTGAGCGGGGTGAAATCGACGGTCACGGACTCGCGCTGTTTTTCATCGCGGATGCCGCGCCAGACGCCGTCCTTTTCGTTGCTCGCCTCGCCTTTGATGTAGCACTGCGTTGTCCATTTTTCGCGGCCCTTCATTTTGATCGCGTAGTGGATGTGCGGGCAGCGTCCGGGGTAGGAGACGGGCTTGATCGTGCGGAAAAGGTACTCGCCGGTGCTGCCGGTGACGAAGCGGCCGAAGCCTTGGAAATTCGTGTCGCGCTTGTCGGCGTTGCCGGTGCGGCTGTGGAGATACGCGCCGCCGTGGTCGCACTGCCAGATTTCCACGGTGGCGTTGCGAATGGGTGCGCCGCTGGCGTCGAGGATGCGCCCGCTGACGTAGGTGATTTCGCCGACGGCGGGCGTGAGACCGTCGTTGACGATGATGAGGTCGTTGTCGGTATCGAGTGGGAGGTGGTCGGGATAAAACGGGCCCTCGGTCTGCGGCGGCGTGCGGAGGAGTTCTTCGGCGAATGCGCCGGGCGTGGCGAAGAGGGCGAGGGCGAGGCCGCTGCGGGTGAGGAAGCGGCGGCGGTCGAGCGTGCTGGGCAGAATGATCGGGGAGGTTTTCATGGACGAGGGTGCGGAAAGCTTCAGACGCGGAGCGGGCCGCGTCGAGATCGGTTTTTGACTTTGCAGGGCGGCCCGCTATTTCCTCGCCGGGTGAATTCGGACGCTTCTCCTGCGGGTGAAAAAACGATCTCGTTGCTGACGGCGACGTGCATCGTGGTGGCGAACATGGTGGGGACGGGGATTTTCACGAGCCTGGGTTTTCAAGTGGGCGCGCTGCCGAGCGGCTTTGCGATCATGGCGCTGTGGGCGGTCGGCGGGGTGTGTGCGCTGTGCGGGGCGCTGTCGTATGCGGAGCTGGGCGCGGCGCTGCCGCGGTCGGGGGGGGAGTATCATTTTCTCGGGCGGATTTATCATCCGGCGGTGGGTTTTCTCGCGGGCTGGATTTCGGCGACGGTCGGCTTTGCCGCGCCGGTGGCGCTGGCGGCGATGGCTTTCGGGACTTATCTCGCGGGCGTGTTTCCGCAGGTGCCGCCGCTCATTTTTTCGCTCGTGGCGGTGTGGCTGGCGACGCTTTTTCTGCTGCGCGATGTGCAGGTCGGCAGTGTTTTTCAAAATGCGTCCACGCTGTTCAAGGTCGCGCTGATCCTCGTCATCATCGGCGCGGGATTTTTCGTCGCGCACGCGCAGCCGGTGTCTTTTTTTCCGAGCGTCGGCGACGGGAAACTCATCGCCAGCACCGCGTTTGCGGGCAGCCTGTATTACGTGATGTACGCGTATTCCGGCTGGAATGCCTCGACCTACATCGTGGGCGAAGTGCGCGATCCGGCGCGGACGATTCCGCTGTCCGTCGGCGGCGGCACGCTGCTCGTGATGTTGCTGTATCTCGGGGTGAACGCGGTCTTCCTGCACGCCACGCCGGTCGCGGCGATGACGGAGGGAAAGAACATCGGCGCGGTGGCGCTGGTCGCGGGGCCGTACTTGTTCGGCGAGGCGGGGGGGAAGGTCATGGCGGTGCTGATTTGCGCGGGGCTGGTCTCGACGGTGAGCGCGATGATGTGGATCGGCCCGCGGGTGACGATGGCGATGGGCGAAGACCTGCCGGCGCTGCGCTGGCTGGCGCGGAAAAATGCGCGCGGGATTCCGGTCACGGCGCTGCTCACGCAGTTTGTGATCGCGAATGTGCTGCTGCTCACTTCCACGTTTGAAAAGGTGCTGACCTACGTGCAGTTCAGCCTGCAGGTGTGCTCGTTCCTCACGGTGCTCGGCGTGATCGTGCTGCGCGTGCGGCAGCCGGATTTGCCGCGCCCGTACCGGACATGGGGCTATCCAGTGACACCCGCGGTTTTCCTCGCGATCAGCGTCTGGATGCTGGTGAATATCTGGCGCTCGAATCCGCACGAATCGCTGTGGGGGCTGGCGACAATGGCGCTGGGGCTCGCGATTTATTTTCTAGCGCCGCGGCCCGGTGCGGATTCCCTCAAATGATGCTCACCATGAAAATTCTGCCGCTGCTCCTCGCCCTCGTTTCCACCGCCCGCCTCGCGGCGCAGGCGGCGGTGACGCCGGATGAAACGGCGCGCTTTCTCGCCGGGCTGCCGGTGCGCGGTTCGGCGCTGGAGCCGATGGCAGGGCAAAAGGAATGGGCGGAGCACGCGACAGAATTTGACAAGGCGTGGAAGGAACTCGACGCGCGGCAGCTTGCGAAAATCCGCGCGTGGGCGCCGGAGGCGCTGGGCACGGCGTTCGCGGCGAAGGAGCCGGTGTTCTACTTTTTCAGCGGGCCGGACATTCTTTACGCGCAGACTTTTTTTCCGAATGCCTCGACCTACGTGCTGGCGGGGCTGGAGCCGGTGGGCGCGGTGCCGGACGTGGAGCATCTCACGGCCACGGCGCAGGCGGCGGGGCTGGCGAATCTGCGGAAGTCGATGAACTCGGTGCTGAGCTTTTCCTTTTTCATCACGAAGGAAATGAAGGTCGATCTGCGGCACAATCAGCTCAGCGGGACGCTGCCAATCCTCTACGTTTTCCTCGCGCGGGCGGGCAGCCGCATCGACCGCGTGGAGCTGCTGAATCTCGATAAATTTGGCGGGACGAATCCGATCAGCTCGGCGACGCCGGGGGTGAAGATCAACTTCACGAGCGCGGGCGGCGCGGCGCAGACGCTCTATTATTTCACGACGAATCTGGCGAATGACGGGATCAAGAGCGATCCGGGATTCATCAAGTTCTGCGACAATCTCGGGACGGGGCGGAGCCTGGTGAAAGCGGCGTCGTACCTCATGCACACGGAGGAGTTTTCGCGGGCGCGCGAGTTTCTGCTGACGCACAGCGCGACGCTCGTGGAGGATGACTCGGGCATCCCGGTGCGGGACTTCGACGCGGCGAAATGGAGCCTGCGCTACTACGGCGCGTATCCGGGGCCGATTGAGCTTTTCAAACAATATCAGCAGCCGGATTTGGCGGAGTTCTACCATGTGAGTCACGCGGCGGCGCTGCCGTTCGGCTTTGGCTACCGGTGGCATGCGGCGGAGTCGTCGCTCATCGTCGCCACGCCCAAATGACGCGCGGCGCGCGAAAAATAATACGTCCTATGAAACTCCTCACGCTCCTGGCTGTCGCCACCCTCGCCAGTCCCCTCGCCCGCGCCACGCAATCGCCGGATGAGGCGGCGCGTTTCCTCGCCGGACTGCCGGTGCGCGACGCCGGGCTCGCGGCACTCGAAGCGCAGCCCGGCTGGGCCGCGCACGCGGACAAACTCGGACGCGCCTGGACGCGCATGGATCAGCGCCAGCTCGTGAAAGTACGCGCGTGGGCCGCGGCCTTGATGCCCGAAGCGAACCGCAGCAACGCGGCGGTCTTCTACTTTTTCAGCGGGCCGGACTTTCTCTACGCGCAGACTTTTTTCCCGAACTCCGCGGACTACATCCTCTGCGGCACCGAGCCCGTGGGCACCGTGCCGGACATGGCGCAGATGCCGCCCGGCGCGCTCGACGCCGATCTCGAAAACCTGCGGCGCTCGCTCGAGACGATGCTCACGACGCACTACTTCATCACCAAAGACATGCGCGTGGATCTCACCCGCGGGCAGGTCGCGGGGACGCTGCCGATCCTTTACGTTTTCCTCGCGCGCACCGGCTGCACCATCCGCAGCGTGAGTACGAATGCGACCGGCGCGCAGATTGATTTCACCGGGCCCGACGGGCAACGGCAGACGCTCCATTATTTCAAAACCGACCTCTCGAACGGCGGGGCCAACGCGGCGTTTTTCGCCTTTTGCAAAAAGCACGCACCCGGCATGAGCCTCGTGAAATCCGCAAGCTATCTCATGCACGGCGACAGCTTCTCGACGGCGCGCAATTTTCTCCTCGCGAACAGCAGCGTCATCGTGCAGGACGACTCGGGCATCCCGATGCGCGCCTTCGATCCGCCGCGCTGGCGGCTGCGGTTCTGCGGGAACTACGAGGGACCGATCGAGCTGTTCAAGGAGCACGACCAGCCGGACCTCGCAGCGGCTTACCAGCGGAGCAATCCCGCGGCGCTCGGGTTCGCGTTTGGCTACGCGTGGCAGGCGGCGAAAGGCGCGCTGGTCATTGCCACGCCGCGGTAGGCGGGCCGGGCGCTCCTGCGCGACCGCGAGGGGCTCCCGCGTCCGGACTTATTTCACGGTCTCTGAGAGAATCTACCGGAAGTCCAAATGCGTCGGAATTTTGACCACGGATTAAGCAGATTTCACGGATTTCACGGATGATTTTCAGAAAAATCCGTGTCATCCGTGCAATTCAAGAAATTCGTGGTTCAAAAAACACCCGCCCATAGATTCCGGCACACCCTCTGAGAGGAAAATACGGGAATCTTTCTTAGCTACGATAAAATGATTGTCGTCCGGCCAAAGCTGGGATAAGGAGCCGCGCGCGCAAACTTTTTGCCGCTCCCTCCCCGATTTTTATCCCCCAAATCGTCATTCCATCCCTGATGAAAACCGCCTCCTGTCACGCGTTCGCTCTGCTCCTGGCAGGGCTCGCGCTCTCCCACGCGCAGGACGGCTCCACCCGGACGATCGCGACGACCTCGACCCTGGCTCCCGGGCTCGGCGCAAATTTTTCGTTCTTCTCCGATCCGGTGCTGAACGGCAGCGGCGTCGTGAGCTTTCTCGGGCTCACCGCAGGCGCAGATGGCATTTTCAAAACCTCCGGCACGAGTCTGCTCAACATCGCCACCACCCTGCAAAGCGCACCAGGGCTCGGCGCTGCCTTCGATACTTTCACAAACCCAGTCATCAATGAGAGCGGCACGGTCGCTTTCTCGGGAACGACCGCGGCCCTACTCACGGGTGTCTATACGGGCACGGGCGGTGCATTGACCACCATCGCCAACGCCGGCCAGACCGCTCCCCTGCTCAATGCCAGCATCTCCGGCTTTAACCCGAACATCGCCCTCAGCGACAGCGGCAGCGTGGCTTTCGTCGCCAACGCGACCATGGCCGGGGTTCCCGCGTCCGGCGAATATTTCGGCACCGGCGGCACGCTGACCACTGAAGCCACGACCACGCAGACGGCCCCTGCAACTGGGGCGGTGTTTTCCTCTCTCTCGGCTCCGGCGCTGAATAATTCCGGCAGCGCCGTCTTCAGCAGTACCGGAGGCATCTACCTGGCCGCTGGCACCACGCTGACCACGGTGGCCACCTCCGCGACGACTGCACCGGAGGTCTTGGGAAATTTTACCACGTTTAGCTCCAGCCCCGCGATCAACGACGCCGGCACGGTCGCGTTTTTTGCCATCGGCAAAGGGGTTTTCGTGCGCACCGGCGGCGTGCTCACCGCCATCGCCACCACGGCCCGCGTGGCACCGGGGCTGGGCGGGGCGAATTTCGGCCTGCTCTTTTCCGATCCGGCGCTGAGCAATTCGGGGCTGGTCGCCTTTCGCGGCCAGATCTCCTCCGGCGCGCAGGGTATCTACACCGGCACCGGCGGCGCGCTCACGACCATCGCTGCCGCCGGGCAGGCCGCGCCGGGCCTCGGAGGCACTTTTTCACCCAGCATCAGCAGCACCTCCGGCTTCGGCAAACCTGCCGTGAACGACCTTGGGACGGTCGCTTTTGCCGCTTACGCCATCAACGGCAGCGGCGTTTCCCTGGGCAATGGCCTTTATCTCGGCGACGGCCAGCAACTCGTCACGGTCGCTTACAAAGGCCAGAGTTTCTCCGGCGGCACGGTAACAAACGTCAGCTTCCTCGGCGGCACGGACCGCGGCGGCAGCACCCAGCTCAACAACAACGGCCAAATCGTCTACAAAGTCTTTTTCGGCCCTACCGTTTCCAGCATCCAGCTTTTCACCCCCACGCTCCATTTTCGCACCCCCGCGGGCGGGGCTTGGACCACGCGGTCAAACTGGACGCTCGGCATCCAGCCCGCGTCCGTCCACGACGTCGTCATCGACCCCGCGGCGGCGCTCACCGTCACCGGCCCGATGCTCCCGACGACGGTGAAAAGCCTCGCCATCAACGGCACCGGCGCGGGCGTCGCCGAGCTGGCTTTGCAAAGCACCGGCACGCTCACCACCACGGACAACAGCGCGAGCACCGGCGTCGCGGGCCGGCTCAGCGGGAGCGGGAAAATCGTCGCCAATCTGACCAGCGCTGGCACCATCGCGCCGGGCCTCGCCGCGTCGGCGGGCTCGATCACCGTCACCGGCAACGTCACCCTCCAAAGCACCGCGCACCTCGCCTTCGACCTCGGCGGACTCGTCCGCAAAACGGGCTACGACTTTTTCAACGTGAGCGGCGCGCTGACCCTCGGCGGCAGCCTCGATGTGGCGCTCCTCGGCGGCTTCGCCCCGCAGGCGGGCAACATCTTTGACCTCTTCGACTCCGCCAGCCTCCTCGGCAGTTTCAGCGCGCTCAATCTCCCCGTGCTCACCGGCGGCCTCTCGTGGAATACCACGCTGCTGCCCACCACCGGCGTCATCTCCGTCGCGGGGCTCACCGTCGCGCCCACCACCTACACCCTCGCGGCTTCTGCCAGCACGGCCACGATTCACAAAGGCGGCTCCGCCCTGATCACCGCCACCATCACCAACACCGGCACCGCCGGCACGGACACGCTCAATTTCAGCAGCCTCAATGTCTCCGCCTCCCCCACCGGCGGCACCGTCTCCGGCGTGACGCTCGCCCTTTCCAACTCCGCGCTCGCCAACAACAACGGCACGCAATCCGGCACCGCCACTTTCACCAGCACCACCGCCGGCACCTACACGCTCACGCCCACGGTTGCCTCGGCCCTCAACGGCACCCTCGGCAGCGCCGCGACCCTCGGCAGCGTGACGGGCACCACGGTGAAAGTTTTCTCCGGCCGGGGCCGCTGGAATACGCCCGGCGCAGGGGCATGGACGACCGGCGGCAACTGGACCGACCTCGACGACGCCGGCGTGCATGCCGCGCCGGGCACCTTCGCCGGCTTCGCCGCCAGCGACACCGCCGTCTTCGACGCCGCGGGCGGCGGCTCCGTCGTGAACCTGAATGGCGGCTCGCCCAGCCTCACCGCGCTCACTTTCAACGGCGGCAGCTACACCCTCGCGCGCGGCACCGGCGGCACCATCCTGCTGAACAACGGCGCCAGCCCCGCCACCATCACCGACAGCGCCGGCAGCCACAGCATCACCGCGCCCGTGCAGTTGGGCAGCGACGCCATCGCCGCCGTGACCAACGCCGCCGACACGCTCACCCTCTCCGGCGGCCTCACCGGCGCGGGTAAAACGCTGACGAAAACCGGCGCGGGCAAACTCGTCCTCGCGGGCGCGCAAAACTACGCCGTCCTCAATCTCAACGGCGGCCTCACCGACATCACCGGCAGCTTCAGCGGCAGCGCGGTCATCCACGCCAATACCGCCACCAAATTCACCTCCAGCCAGACCCTCGGCTCACTCGTCATCGGCAATGGCGTCGAGGTCACTTTCGGCGACGGCAGCGCCTCGTCTTTTGATGACGCATCTCTGAAAGCGGATCAGGCCGTCATCCCCGAACCCGGCGCCGCCAGCCTGCTCCTCCTCGGCGCGCTTGGCATCCTCTCCCGCCGCCGCCGCGCGCACCTGTAGGGGAAGCTGCCAGCTTCCCCTCTAGGCGCGCGGCCTACCGCCCGAGCAGCAGGCGGAGAAACTGCCCGTCGGAAAACTTCGCGTCCTCGCCCTGCCGGACGACGACCAGTTCCAGCGACGGAATGACCAGCAGCCGCTGGTAACCCGAACCCACCGACGCCACGAGATCCTCCGGCGCAGCGCGGCAGAGGCAGGCGTTCCGCCAATCCTGCGCCGCCCACTTTTTTTCGAGCATGTCCTCGAGGTCAAACTCCCGCGCTTCCGGCTCGCCGCCCCGCCGGTTGTTCCAAAAGCCCAGCGCAAACGCGCGGTTCGCCGCCGGGCCGTGCAGCACCTGCGCGAAAGTGCGCGGCGTCACCACCGGCGCACCTTCGTGCAGCATCAGCACACCCATCCGCGACCACTGCCGCGCCGTCAGCACAAAGCCCGATGCGAGCAGCGGATTGCCCGCGCGGTCGCGCTTGTAATTCTGCGGCCCGAGCCCCAGCGGACGCAGCACCTTGCGCTCGAGAAAATGCAGCGGCGTCTCCCCGCGCGGTGCGAGCTTGCGGCGCAAAATTTCGTGAAAAACCTGGAGCGAACACGGCCCGTAAATGAACGCCGCGCCTGCCTCCGCCACCTGCGGCCCGCGCAGCGCCGCCGCCGCGCGATCCGCCACCTCCGTGCTGTGCAGATGATTCTCCGCATCCAGCCCGCTCGTGAAATCCAGCAACTGCCGGATCGTGATCCGCGAGCGCCCCGCATCGCCGCGCCATTCCGCGATCGTCTCCGCCGCGCGCTCGTCCAGCGAAAGCATCCCCTCCTCCTCCGCCGCCAGCGCCGCGAGATTCCAAAACGCCTTCGTGCCCGAGTAGATTTTGTGCGGCTCCGCCGCCGCGTGCCCGTTTGGGTAATCCTCGAAAATCCTCTGCCCATGCTGGATCACAAGCAGTGCCAGCCCCCGCCGCGCCGCCGAATACTCCGCCGCCGCCCGCAGATTCGCCGCCGGCAAATCCGCCGCCAACGCCCCGCCGGTCAGCGCGAAAATCAGCGTCAGAAAAACAGCACGCACATTCATCACGCCCGACGCTGCCACATCCCGTCGGTGCCGCGCACGCCTTTCCACGGCGGTCGGTAATGGCTCAAATTTGGAAAGCGCGTGTCATCCCGAGCGGAGTTCCGTGCGGGCCGAGGAGGCGGAGGGGAAAAGCGGGGGTTGGTCGTGGGCGAGAGGCGGGACGGAACGCAGTCGAGGGACCCCGGCGGTCCGATCAAACTCGGCACGTCAACGAACCGCCGAGGTCCCTCGACTCCGCTGCGCCCACCTTTCCACCTGCGCTCCGCTCGGGATGACACGCGCCTTTCAAATGGAGCCACTACCCAGCGGTCAGCGCGGAGTGTTGTTGAAGTAGAGCTTCACATTGTGGGTGGCGCGGCCGGAGGCGACGATGTCCAGCTTGCCGTCGCCGTCGAGGTCGGCGAGGACGAGGTCTTCGCAGGCCAGGCCGCCGTCATCGACCACGCTCTCGCGCCAGTGCTCGCCGGTCGCGTCGAGCGG
>JAYVNN010000490.1:0-9236 GCA_043758435.1 Chthoniobacter sp. | reverse complement strand
CAGGTGGTTTTTGGCACGATGCGGCGAAAGGGCTGGGTCGTATGAGCGTGATGACGCATCCCCCCACCAACTGTCATCCTGAGCGAAGTTCCGTGGTGCGCACGGTTTGGCGCTTCCGGCACTTCGACGTTCAGCGTTCAACGTTCGACGTTCGACGTTCCGCCCCGCGAGGCCGCCGCGCTGTTGGCTCATACGATCCATCCCTTTCGCCGCATGGTGCCGAAGACCACCTCCTCCACCGGCTCCGCTGCACTCACTAACAGGAATTTTCCCGAGCGCTGCTGACACAGCGCGGTGAGCAGCGCTTCGTGGGCGAGGCGGTATTCGTGGTAGAGGCCGAGGAGGTCGCCGGCACTGGAGATGTCGAGGTGGCCGAGCGTTTCGCAATCGACGAAGCGGAGGTCGCCGGTGAGGTCGGGCGCGAGTTCGCTGGGGGCGAGGATTTGCACGGCGAAGACTTCGAGGCCGGCGCTGTGGAGCTGGTTGAAGGCGCGGCGGAGGTCGCCGGCGGAGAGGAAATCGCTGAGCACCACGGCCATGCCGCGGCCGGTGTGCTGGCGGAGAAAGGTCTCGATTCCGCGCTCCACCGGCACGTCGCCGCCGGGTGTGAGGTTTTCCAAAAAGCCGAACAGCTTGCCCATCGACGGCCGCCCGGTGCAGGGCCGCAGCCGCTGGTGCGCGCCGCCGAGCGTGCCGGCGCTCACTTTTTCCTGCGCCCGCAGGCCGAGCACGCCGAGCGCGGCGGCGAGCCGGCAGGCGAGGTCGAACTTGCCCTCGAACAGCATCGAGTTCGACGCATCGACGAGCACGGCGACGTGCATTTCCTCCTCCTGATGGAACTGCTTCACGTAGGCGCGCTCAATGCGGGCGAAGATGTTCCAGTCCACGAAGCGCACGTCGTCGCCGGGCGAGTAATCGCGGAAGTCGCAGAACTCCGTGCTCGTCCCGCCCTTCGCCGCAAGATGCTCCCCGCGCGAGCGGTTGGTGAAACGCCGCGCCGCGTTCAGCCGCAGCCGCGCGAGCCGGTCGAGGTCGCGGTTGCTGAGCAGCGAGGTGAGTTGCGGCGCTTCGGCCATGAGGGTTTATGCGGCTTCTTCGGCGACCACTTTCGCCAGCTCATCCACCAGCGCCGGCACGCCCACGTTTTCCGCCAGGCCGTCGTAATTCAGCAGCACGCGATGCGCGAGCACTTCGGGCGCGAAGTGGCGCACGTCCTCAAAGGCGACATGCGCGCGGCCTTCCGCGAGCGCGCGGACGCGGGCGGCGCGGATGAGGCCCTGCACGGCGCGCGGACTCGCGCCCCATTTCACAAAACGGCGCACGGGATCGCCTGCGAACTCGCTCGCCGGGTGCGTGGCGAGGACGAGCCGCACGGCGAAATCGCGGATCGGATCGGCGACGACCACCTTCTCCAGCACCGCGCGCAGCTCCATGATGCGCGGGCCGTCCATGACCTTCGCGACCTCCGCGCCGCCGCCGAGCGTGGTGCGGCGGACGACTTCGTTCAGCTCCGCGCGATTCAAAAACGGCACGTTGAGCTTGAACATGAAGCGGTCGAGCTGGGCCTCGGGAAGCGGGTAGGTGCCCTCCTGTTCGAGGGGGTTTTGCGTGGCGAGAACGAAGAACGGCTGCGTCAGAATGTGCGTCGTGCCCGCGGCGGTGACGCTGCCTTCCTGCATCGTTTCGAGCAGCGCGGACTGCGTCTTCGGCGTGGCGCGGTTGATTTCATCGGCGAGCAGGAGCTGCGTGAAAATCGGGCCGCGGCGGAACTCGAAATTGTAGCGTCCGTCCGGGCCGCTGGTCATCACGTTTGTGCCCACGATGTCCGCCGGCATGAGGTCAGGCGTGAACTGAATCCGCCGGAAATCCAGCGCCAGAGCCCGCGCCAGCGTTTTCACGAGTTCCGTTTTGCCTAGCCCCGGCACGCCTTCGAGCAGCACATTGCCGCCCGCGATGATCGCCGTCAGCACGCCCTCGACCACGCGCTGCTGCCCGACAATGACCGCGCCGACCGCCGCGCGCAGGTTTTGGAAATCGTCGCGAAAGCGCTGGGCTTCGGCCTGGAGTGGAGTGGGATCGCTCATACCGCGAGCAAAGCGTGGAGAGCCCGGCGCGTCGAGCAGATGTCGTCGCGTCGAGTATCGCCCTCACCGCTTGGAGTCTTCAGCACGACATCAAGGGACTTGCCCCCACAGGGGTCTAGCTTCCTACTTTCAATACCTCATCCTGGGTTGTGGGTGCCTGTTCGACCGCTTTGCGAAGCGTCGGAAGGTCTTGCCCCGCAACTTCATCAATTAGACCGAGCCAAAACGCGTCCAACGGAGACAATGGATTCTCGCGCTCCATAAGCAGTCGGCATAAGAAAAGCGTGTAATACCAGAGTGGGGCCATGCGGTAATGCACAATGGTGTTTGCTCTGACCTCTGTTTCCTCACTTGAAAGTTTCGCCGCTATCAACTGCTGCTGATCCTCAGGCGTGAAAAAGAAATCCTTATAACTGACAACCAGTTCACGGAGCGTTTCTGTGTGGCTACCTAAATGGTAATCTTGAACCAACTTGAAGTCTCTAGCAATATCGTCGATTCCTCCAGTGCTAAGAGACCACCCGGTCTTTTTTCGCTTTCTTCGGAGTTCGTAGCTGATAATTCGCCGTAGAATCCCTGCTTCATAGAGGGATAGGTTTTTGTTTGTCTCGATACCTACAGGATGAATCACAGATTGTGACATCGAGCTTATTTCTTCCTGCTGTTGGAGAGCTTCATTGCTCAGATGCGCCGCGGAACGGGAGAGGTTTTCCAGCGATGCCCACCAAAAGCACTCAACATCGGTCGCGGCTCCATGCTGCTTCCGAATCTCTTCGAACTGAGGCCTTTGGAGTTGGAAAAGAAATAGCACCCGCCGAAAGCTAGACTGCGCCAAGCGGTGAGCCCGTTCCTGGTTTCCTCCACGAAGTTCATCGACGTAGCGATTTGCCGTTTCAACCGTTACATCTTGGTCCGGACGAAAACGGGTTCCGTGGCAGTGAATAGCAGCTGATGGATATGCAACAGCATAGTCTGCATTGATGAGCAGATCGGCGGCGGCACTGTAAGCACATCCAGTCGCGACAGCGATTGTTCTGCGTTCCTCACCGTCTGGACTCGGAGTTTTCAGCAAACCCTCAATCATCTGGCCACATTGAATGTAGCCCCCGGGACTATCGATGAAAATTGAAACTGGATCTGGACTTGCCTTCCATAGCCCCAAGATAGTCGGACTTAGGCTCCTAACCAATTGCTGGTCTATCTGCCCATAAATGTAAACGCCCCGATCGGGATCTGGTCGAAATTGCTTCGAGATGTTGGCTGCGCTGTCCACAGACACGAAGCCTAATTAACTGCCGAACGATTGCGAGATTTCTTAGTTCGTGCGTCGATCTCGTCAAAATAGGCTCGCAGATTGCCCCCGAAGTCGCGTCGCACTAAACCGAGCACGAAATCCACTGGATGTGAACGGAGGCGGCGTTGGCGCTCAAATGTCAATTGGTTCATCGTAGCGTGTGCTTTCATGGTTATGTCTTCAGTTGTCACGCTCGCAGAGAGCGTTTTGGTTGTAGCTATCCGCGCACCAGCATTCCCGCAAGATGCTTTTCTCTCCCGCTGATCGAGCGCTGTCGCGGCTCTAAAGCGCCGCGAGAACTCAATCAATTCCGCCACACGCCGGAGTTTTTCGGCGTAGGGGAGGCGGGCGAGGGTTTTTCGCATGTCGGCGGTCATGGCTGGGGCAGGCTCAGGTGATGGCGCGTGAGGATAGCATCGAGGACGGCGCGGTCGAGATCGGCTTGTTCGAGCATCTGCTCGATGCGGGCGCGGTCTTTGGTGCGCCCGACGCTGGCGGCGATGGCGATGAGGTGTTCGGCCCGGAAAATCCGGCCCGGCACGCCGTCGAACTCGATCGGGAGCGCCTCGCGCACGGCTTCCTCGGTCAATCCGTGGGTGGCGAGCCACTGGACGGGGAAGCCGCGGATCATGATGTGTTCGCGGTCGATAGCGTGGCCGAGTTTCTGGAGATGCGCGTAGATGGCCGGGATGCCGGCGGAGAGACCGGGATCAGCCGGGATGAAGAACACGTCGGCATCGTAGGTGGTGAACGGCTCGGTGTAGCGCACCGCCGCCAGCGCGCCGCCGAGCGCGTAGTCCACGATGAGGCCAGCCGAGCGCAGGCTGTTTGCCGCTGCGAAAACGTCTGCGAGTGGGATGCCGGGCGCGGGCATGGCGGTCAACGTGTAGCGGGCGGTGGAGGGACTCAAGCTCCACTTTGCCAACGCCGCCATGAACCGACTGCGGGCAGGCCATGAAAAATATCCTTTTGCCCGGCCCGGTGCGCGTCGTTACGTTCATGGATCAAATTTCTACCGAACACACCATGAGCACCGCCACCGCCGAAGCACCCGCCGCCACTCAACTGAGCCAGCTCGATGCGCTCAAAAAACTCACCAAGGTCGTCGCCGACACCGGCGATTTCGAGTCCATGCGCGCCTTCAAACCGCAGGACGCGACCACCAATCCCTCGCTCATCCTCGCCGCCGCGACCAAGCCCCAGTACGCCGCCATCGTCGATCAGGCTGTGGCCGGAGCGCCGGACGTGGACACCGCGATGGACCGCATCCTCGTCGCGTTTGGGCTGGAGATTTTGAAAATCGTCCCCGGCCGCGTCTCCACGGAAACCGACGCGCGCCTGTCTTTCGACACCGCGGGTTCCATCGCGAAGGGCCGCCAGCTCATCGCGCTTTATGAAAAGGCGGGCATCTCGCGCGACCGCATTTTGATCAAGATCGCCTCGACCTGGGAGGGCATCAAAGCCGCCGAGGTGCTGGAAAAGGAAGGCATCCACTGCAACCTCACGCTGCTCTTTTCCATGGCTCAGGCCGTGGCCTGCGCGGAGGCGAAAGTGCAGCTCATCTCGCCGTTCGTCGGGCGCATTCTCGACTGGTGGAAGGCCGCGACGAAAAAGGACTACGCACCCGCCGAGGATCCCGGCGTCGTCTCCGTCACGCAGATTTACAACTACTACAAAAAGTTCGGCCACCACACCGAGGTCATGGGCGCGAGCTTCCGCAGCAAGGGCGAGATCACCGAACTCGCCGGCTGCGACCTGCTGACGATCAGCCCCACGCTCCTCGCCGAACTCGCTGCTAGCTCCGAGCCGCTCTTGAAAAAACTCGACGCTTCCGCCGCGCAGGCGCTCGACCTGAAGCAGGTGCATCTCGATGAAAAAACCTTCCGCTACGAGTTGAACGAGGACGCCATGGCGACGGAGAAAACCGCGCAGGGCATCCGCAGTTTCGCCGCCGACATCGTGAAGCTGGAGCAGCTCATCGCCGCGAAGCTGTAAGCCGCGCCGTCATCCATTAGAGAGACTGCGAGAGCAGTCGGGCCGCCGAAGCCGTCAGGCGCTCAGCTTTTCAAAAACTGCTCGAATGCCCCGCCGAAAAGATCGCGCACATCGCGCTCGATTTCCGCGCGGGTCGGCTCCCAGCCGGTCGCGGCGAGCTCGCCATATTTCTTCGCGAGCACTTTGCCGATGATCGCCCGCGAGTGGCTCCATTTGTAGATGAGCTGGTCGAGCACGCGGCAGTCGCTGTGCTGCGGGGTCATCGAAAGGCCGATGAGTTCCAGCCGCATGCGCGTCATCTCCTTGATGATCGACGGGTTGTTCAGGAACCACCAGCAGCCGAAGACGTGTAGGTTGCGGAACTTCCGCGCTGCCACGCACAGCTCGTGCTGGTTTTCGCGCGCGAGCATGGTGACGAGGAATTTGTTTTCGGGAAATTGCGCGCAGAGGTTTTCCACCGCGCCGACATCGCCGAGGCCCACGCTGTCGCCCGCGAGCCGGAGCTGCGGGTTGGTGTTGCGCTTCACGCCGATCATCAGCGCAAAGGCCTGCCCGTGCTCGCGCCCGTGCGGCAGGATGGCGTGCTCGATGAGCCGCGCCGTCGGCGTTTCGGCGGGAAAGGCGAAGTCCGGCGTGAGCGAGACCATGCAGTACTGCGCGTCCATCTTCTGCGTCCAGTCGGCGAGAAAGCGGCGCACTTCGCCGAAGGTCTGGCCGGAGAAATCTGCGCGCACATCGTAGCCCCACGCGTGCAGTTTCGGCGCGGTGTTTTCCCAATCGCAGAGCAGCGGATCGATGCGCAGCGCCGCCACAAACCGCTCATCGCGCACGAAGCCGCACTCCCACACGGGCCGCTCCGCGTCGTCGAAAGGCGAGTTCGTCATGCAGATTTTCCGCACGCCCGCCAGCTCCATGCAGCGCGTGGTGAACTCGCCCGTGCTCCATTTCGCAAAGTGCCGCCGCAGCGCGGGCAGGTCGCGCTTTTGCACATCGAGCCCGAGCAGATGCAGCACCGTGAGCACCCCGCGGCAGGCCTCGGAAATCGGTGAGTGTTTGATGAAAAACGCGTCCCAGATGAGGTCGGCCTGCTGCGTCTTCGAGAGCGCCCAGAATTTTTCGTAAGGCAGATCGAAATGCCGGAAGCCCTCTGCGACGAGGTAGTGATAGGTGAGCAGCTCATCGATGCCCCACAGCAGCAGCCCGCCAAACGCCGGGTCGTAGAGATGCGTGTGAATGTCGAAAACGGGCGTCGTCTCGACGATGTCGGCGACCTGCTTGGGGAGGGAGAGTGGCTCGTGCATGGGGGCATCTCGTCTCGCGGCGGAGGGCATGGCGTTCAAGTGGGCAAAAGGTTTACCCGGCAACCGGGCGCGCCACTCCGCCACCTTCCGGCAGGAAAGGCAAGGCGCGGCGGCGGCGGGCGGTTACTTCACTGCGCCCGCCGCCTTCAGTGCGCCGTGCCGCCGCCTTTACGCCGCGATCTGCTCGATGCCGGACACGCCCACGATGTGCAGGGCGCTGAGCATGATGGCCTCGTCGCCCTCCGGCAGCGCCACCACCACCGTGTGGTTGACGATGACCGCATTCTCCGGGTGCTCGACCCGAAAGACCTCCCCGCTGCTGCATCGAATCTGGAACGGCTGAAAGGGCGTTTGCTGGAGATAGAAACGAATCTGTTGAAGCAATGTCCACACCCTGGCTTTTCGTGAATCGGCGGTAAGCGCCCGCTCACTTCCGCCGCCGGTTTCGAGCCGCTGTTTTGAGAGTGTGGCGCGCTCATTTCTTCCCCGCCGCCTGCTCCGCGTCGTATTCGGCCCAGAACTGCGCGACGGGTTTTAAGGAAACCCTGGGATCAAACCCTTCTACACCTCCGATGTGGATGAATTTGAGGGAGGGATGCTGGCGGAGTGGTTCGATGGGAGCCTTGATGTCGAGTAAAGTCAGCTTCTCCAGGCTCCTCGCCTCCAGGAGCGCGGCGAGGCTGCGAAGGTTCGGCAACCCAGCGAGGAGGAGATCTCGAACCGGGGTTCGAGCGAGCGGCCGCAAATCTGAAACCGGACCGTTGGTGATCTGGACTACCTCTAGCGGAGAGTCCGCGAGAAACTGAAGGTCGGTGAAACCACTCCCAACAGCTAAGAAGCGGCGCATGGGCGCTCCTCTTAGCCAATCCATTTGCGTTTGCAGGGAGCCGACCATCACTTTTTCCAAGGGCATGCCGGATAACGGAGAAAGGTCCAGCGCGCGAGTTCCCCAGAGGCTGATGTCGCGGAGGCGCAACCCGCGTAGCGGACTCAAATCGATGACCGGTGTCTGCGCCAGGTCTAGGACGGCCAACGATACCATTCCGCGGAGCGGCTCCAAGCTACGAACCTGAGATTCTGCGAGAATGAGAATGTCGATGGGCAGTCCGGTTAGCGGTTCGATGGTGGCAGTCGATTTAGGTAAAGCTACCGCGACGTAGCCTCCTTCGCGATCCCCCACGTCTCCTTGTCCTGCGCCCAACCACTCGTCCAGTCGCCGACGAACCAGCTTGATCCTTTCCTCACGGCCGAGTTTCAGGTCGCCAGCCAGCGCTGCGAGTTCTGTGTGGGCTTCCACCTTGATCAGGTGGTGATGGAGGTCTCCCGTCCGCCCAGTGGTCCACCGTTCAGCGTCGCTGGGCGCTGCCGCCATGCCTTCCACCACTGGCAGGATGTCTGCGAGTTGGCGGTTGGCGGGGTCGCGCTCGCGCGCTAGTCGGATCGCATCCGCGGATTCGGCGAAACGCTTAGCCCCGAGGAGCAGCCAGGCGCGACGCCAATAGGAAGGAAGATGGGTGGCATCAATCGCCATGGCGGCATCCAGTTGTTGAAGCGCGGAGTCGAAGCGTCCCATACTTGCCTCGCGCTCGACGAGGGCGCGCAAAGCGGGCGCCGTTTCCCTGAGGTGATTCAAGGTCGCCTTCGCGAGGGTCGCTTCCCGTTCGGCGCGGCGGCCTTCGAGGATGGCTTTCGTGCCGAGGGTCGCGCCAACGAGGAGCACGGCGGTGAGACCGAGGCTGGCGGCTTGGTGGCGCTTTACGAGCAGGGTGAACTGCTTCCACGCGCCCGCCTTTTCCGCGCTGGTGGCGAAGCCGGTTTGGTAGGCGAGGAGGTCGGCCTGCAAGTCCTCGACACGCGGGTAGCGCGCGGCGGCGGCGAGGGCCATCGCTTTGCGCACCACGGCGAGGAGCGAGGCGGGGATTGCGTGTTGCGAATTGCGGATTGCGGATTTGGGCGGCGTCCATGCGACTTCGCCGCGCCCGACTTTGTCCACGATCTCCATTGCGGCGCGGCCGGTGTGGGCGGGGCGGAGGTGGAGGATTTCAAAGAGGATCGCGCCAAGGGCGTAGATGTCGCTCGGGGCGGCGAGTTGGTCGATTTCGCCGCGGGCCTGCTCGGGGCTCATGTAGGCGGGTGTGCCCATGATGGAGCCGACCATGGTGAAGCTGGCGTCGCCCTCCGCGGAGCGGGCGCTGAGGACGGCGGAGCGCGCGGGGTCGGTGCCCGGCGTTTCGTTTTTGCCCACGATTTTCGCCAGTCCCCAGTCCATGACGAGCACGCTGCCGAAGTCGCCGAGCATGAGGTTTTCCGGCTTCAAGTCGCGGTGGATGACGCCGCGGCTGTGGGCAAAGGCGAGGGCGTCGCAGACCTTTTGGAAAACGGTGAGCAGCACGGGGAGCGGATACTTTGCCACCGCCGCCGGGTCGCCCGCGGCCAGCTCGGCGAGCACGGCTTTGAGGGTGATGCCGCGGACCATTTTCATGGTGTAAAAAACCTGCCCCTGCTCATCCACGCCCAGCTCGTGGATGGGGACGATGTTCGGGTGGTCGAGCTGGCCGGTGA
>JAYVNN010000489.1:0-9239 GCA_043758435.1 Chthoniobacter sp. | reverse complement strand
TTCGCCGAGGCAGAGGTCGAGGCCGTATTCCTTGGTCAGCCCCTCGATGCGGGAGCCGAGGTTCACGGCGTCGCCGAGGACGGAGACTTCCATTTTCGCCTCGCAACCGAGGTTGCCGACGATGGCTTCGCCGTGGTTGAGGCCGAAGCCGACGGCGAGTTCGGGCAGGCCGCGGGTTTTCCAGCCCGCGTTCAGCCGCGCGAGGGCGGCGCGCATTTCCAAGGCGGTGGTCACGGCGCGGCGCGCGTCGGTCTCCACGCCGGCGGTGACGATGCTGCCCCAGTGCGCCATGACCGCGTCGCCGATGAATTTATCGAGCGTGCCGTGGTGCGCGAAAACGATGCCGACCATGTCGTTGAAGTATTCATTGAGCTGGGCGACGAGCGCATTCGGGTCGGCGCTCTCGGCCATCGTCGTGAAGCTGCGGATGTCGGAGAAAAGCACGGTGATGCTGCGCCGCTCGCCGCCGAGGGAATTGAGGAAGCTGGCGGGGTTGTCGAGGATCTCGCGGACGGCATCGCGGGAGACGTATTTTTCCAAAGTCTGCCGCACGCGCTGGCGCTCGCGCTGGTCGAGCGCCTGCTCGAAGACGGTCCACGTCAGGGCGCTGCCGCCGAGCGCGAGGACGGGGCCGACGAGGATGGGGAGGAGGCCGGTGGCATTGAAAAGCGTCTGCGCGCCGCCGTAGAAACCGGCGAGCAAAAGGCCGAGCAGCAGCAGCCGCAGCGGACGGCTCGCCACGCGCGCGCCGAGCAGCCACGCGAGCAGGCCGGCGGCGGCGATGAGGGCGAGGTTTTGCCACGGCTCGGTCTCGTGGATGAAGTCGCTGTTGAGCGCGGCATTGAGGGCGCTGAGGTGGATGGTCGGGGCGAGGACGGTGCCGAGCGGAGTGCGCAGGCGGTCCTCGGCTTCATTGCCCGCGGCGCCGATGAGGACGATTTTGCCGCGGAAAAAGGAGCCGCTGTTGTAGGGCGGGGCAGTCCAGTGCGACTCGACGAAAATCTCGTGCAGCGAGCGCGGGGCGATGTTTTCGCAAAAGCGAATCTGCACGGGCTCGTGGCCGGCGGGGATGAGGGCGGCGAGCCCGGCTTTCTCGAGGGCGCGGGCGGGGAGCGAGAGGAGTTCTTCGCTGCCGGGAGGAGCGGGCCTTTTATGAAACTCCAGGACGGTGGTGCGGTAGTACACGCGCCGAACGATCTGATCCTCATCGGCCCGGACGCCGACAAAACCGAGCCACGAATCCGGCCCGGGCGGACGGAGCAGCGGCGTGGGGAGAATGTGCGTCATCTTCGTGCTGAGGGTGGTTTGCTCGGCGTCGGCGTCTTCGTGGATGTCTTTGAAATTGCTGCCAATGACGACGCGGTCGTGGTAGCGGGCGAGGGCTTCGGCAAAGGCTTTGTCGCCGAGCCGCGGGGCGGGAAAGACGACGTCGAAGACCACGGCTTTGGCCCCGGCCTGGACGAGCCGCTCGACGATGAGCGCATAGACTTCGCGGTTCCACGGGAAGCTCTGTTTCATCATGCGGAGGGCGCGCGATTTCTCGATCTCGTCGGCGAAAAGCGTGTCGAGATCGCGCGAGGCGTCGTCGATTCCGAGGAAGACGATTTGCGGATTGGGCGTGGCGCGGCGGGCGGCGGGGTTAGTGGAAAGCCAGTCGCGGGCGTGCTGTTCGGCGTTGGCATAGTGCTGCTCGGTGAGGAGGAGCAGGGCGAGAGTGAGCGTCCACGCGAGGCAGATCACCGTGAGGGTGCGGCGGTGTTGGCGGAGGCCGGGCGACATGTGGGGCATTTAGACAGCGCGTGCGCGCCGCGGACAACGCCTTTCGGCGCTCCGATTGGCGCTTGACGCGCGGCGGGCGGATGGAAATTCTCCCGCCCATGTCGCACCGAAAATCCCCGGCGTTCCTCGCGGCGTCGCTCCTCTCCCTCGCGCTGGCGGGCGCAGCCTCGGCGGCCACGCCCTACTCGCAGGCCACCGTGACGCGCACGGAAAACAAGGTCAGCTACGGCACCGTCAAAGGTGACCGCAGCGAGACGCGCCCGGCGGAGTCGCAGGATGTGGTGAAGGCGATGAACTTTCTCCTGAGCGAAAGCGACTCGCGCGCGGAGTTGAAATACGATGACGGCACGATCGTCCGCATCGGGCAGAACACGATTTTCACCTTCGAGGCGAACAGCCGGACGCTGAATCTGAAAAAAGGGACGTTCGTTTTTTTCATCCCGAAAGGGCAGGGCGGCGGGACGATCAAGACGCCGAGCCTGACGGCGGCGATCACCGGGACGGTGGGCAAAGTTTCGGAAAACATCATCGCGATTCTCGAGGGCGAGGTCGTGCTGAAACCGTCCGGGAAAGTCGTGAAGGCGGGGCAGTTTGCGCGGCGCAATCCCGACGGGACGATCACGATTGGCGAATTCGATCCGATGAAAATGTTCGACGGCAAGCTGATGACCTTCAACGGCCCGCTGCCCGGCATCCCGGAGAAAATGCTCGGCCTGCCCCTGCTCGACATGCGCGACCTCGGAGCCCTCGACTCCGCGGAGCGCGTGCTGAATTCGCCGTCGGGCATCGCGCACTTTTTCCCCGACCCCACGCCGAAGCCGGCGACCCCACGCCCGGCCACGCCCGTGCCCGCTACGCCGCGCCCGAGTACGCCGGTGCCGACCACACCGCCGCCGCGCGTGATTTGTCCTGAATGCCTGTGATAAAGCCTATGAAAACGCGCATTCCATTTCTTACGACGCTGCTTTTCGCCGGGGCGCTGCACGCGCAGGACGGCAAGACTTTTCGTACCAGCACCGGCCCCGCGGGCGTGCCACTGCAGAGCAAAAAGGAGGTCGAAGACATCGGCGAAATCAACGAGTCCGAGGGCGCCTCGAAGTGGCGCGTGAATGTCTCCACGCGCGGGCAGTACACGAGCAACGCCATCCTCAGCGGCAGCCATAGCAGTGGCGATTTCCTTTTCCTCCCGACGATCGAGGTCGGCTACCACACGCCGCTCGGGAAGCATTTCAGCTTCGACCTCGCGGGGAAAATCGAGGCGGCGATTCTCGCGGATCATCAGGACCGCAGCTTCATGGGTTACAGCGCCGTGGCCACGCTCGACTACACCTACAAGCCCGGCGTGCCGCGCGCCTACGTGAGCCTGGAGCCGTACCGCTACGAAGCCTTCGACGGCGGCGAACTCGCGACCCAGGCGGTCGGTTTCACCGGCGGCCTCGACTGGGGCCACGGCTTCAATGCCGGGCGCTCCGTCGTCTTTACCGGCACGAGCTATTCCTACTACCTCTCCGACCCGAGCATCGACAGCCGCACCACGGTGCGCGCCGTCGTCGGCCTCGCGCACCAGATTCGCTCGAACCTCACCGCACAGGCCTACTACTCCTATCAGTATAGCGACTACACGGACTTTGGCCGGCAGGACAGCCGCCATGTCCTCGCGGGCAATCTGCTTTACCAATTCCGCGAGCACTTTTTCGGCTCGGTGAATGTGTCGTGGGTGAACAACGAATCCTCGCAGGATCACGCCAGCTACCAGGGCGTCAGCGCCGGGCTCGGGCTGACTTTGCAGTATTAAAAGGCCCGCCGGGCCGCGTTCGCCCGCTCCATGACGACCGCGAACAAAATCACCATCGCGCGGATCCTGATGATCCCCGTCTTCGTGATGATGGCCATCTACTACGGACGCTCCGTCCAACGCGGCGAGCCGCTGGAGTGGCAGCGCTGGACGGCCATCGCCATCTTCATCGCCGCCGCCGCGAGTGACGGCATCGACGGCTACATCGCGCGCCGCTTCAACCAAAAGAGCCAGCTCGGCATGGTGCTCGATCCTTTGGCGGACAAAGGGCTGCTGCTCAGCGGCATCATCACGCTCAGTGTCTCAAACTGGGCCTACGAATTTCCCGCGTGGTTTCCCGTGCTCGTCGTCGCGCGCGACGTGGTCATCCTCTCCGGCACCCTCACGCTGCACTATCTCAATGGCAGCGTCCGCGTGCGGCCGAGCTGGACCGGCAAAACCGCGACCGCCGTGCAGATGGTCGCCATCGCGCTCTGCATGCTGCAGTGGAATTGGTTTGAAAAGACGCTGGCTATCGGCGGCTGGACGCTGAAAGTGGGCACCCTCGATTTGTCGGTCTGGCTCGCGGGCTTTTTCACGCTCGTCTCCGGCTTCGGCTACGTCGTCACCGGCATCGCGCAGCTCCATGCGAAAGGCCACGGCGATCCCAAATCCTGGAACGAACTTTAGAAAAAATATGCCCCGCACCGTCGCCATCGTCGGACGCCCCAATGTGGGCAAGTCCGCCCTCTTCAACCGCCTCGCCGGGCGGAAAATCTCCATCGTCCACGACCAGCCCGGCGTGACCCGCGACCGCATCACCGCGAAGTGCAAGCTGGGCAAAACGCCGTTCGAGATCATCGACACCGGCGGCATCGGCGGGGATGTGGATGCCAGCTTCACCGACCAGGTGCATGCCGAGGTCGAGATCGCGCTCGGCGCGAGCGACCTGCTGCTGTTCGTGGTCGATGGGCAGGACGGCATCACGCCCGTCGATCTCGAATTGGCGAAGCGTCTGCGCCGCATCAAAAAGCCGCTCATCCTCGTCATCAACAAGATCGACCACGAGAAACACAGCAACGCGCCCGCAGAATTTTCGCGCCTCGGCTTCCCCGTGCAAATCCCGACCAGCGCCGAGCACAACCGCGGCATCGGCGAACTCCTCGCCGCCATCGAGCGCGACCTCCCGCCCGAGTACGAATCCTTTTTTCCGCCCGCCGAAAATGCGAACCAGACGCCGATCAAAATCGCCATCGTCGGCCGCCCAAACGTCGGCAAATCCTCGCTCACGAACGCCATCCTCCAGGACGACCGCACCCTCGTCTCGCCGATCAGCGGCACCACGCGCGACGCCATCGACGTGCCCTACGAGCGCCACGGCAACCGCTACATCCTCATCGACACTGCCGGCATCCGACCGCGCGGCAAGGTGGACAATGTCGTCGAGGTCTTCAGCGTCATGCGCGCCGAGTCGAGCATCCGCCGCTCCGACCTGTGCCTGCTCGTCATCGACGCTACGATGGGCGTCACCGCGCAGGACAAAAAAATCGCTGGCATCATCCAGGAGGCGAAAAAGCCCTGCGTCGTCGCGATCAACAAATGGGATCTCATCAAGGATAAGACCGAGGACAAGGAGGCGCTCACCGCGGTGCTCGACGGGATGAAAGCCCAGCTTTTTTTCCTCAGCTACGCGCCCACCATGCTCGTCTCCGCCAAGACCGGCGCGGAACTCACGCGCCTTTTCAAAACCATCGAACGCGTGAAAACCGACGCCCACCAGCGCATCGGCACCGGCGTGCTCAACCGCCTTTTCACCACCACCATCGCCGCCCACCCGCCCGCCATGCGCGGCGGCAAACGCTTCAAAGTCCTCTTCGCCACCCAGCCCGAGCACGACCGCCCGTGGCCGATCCCGATCCCCGAGTTCGTCCTTTTCGTGAACGACGAAAAGCTGCTCGAGGAAAGTTACCGCCGCTTCATCGAGAGCCACATCCGCGAAAAAGCGCCCTACACCGGACTGCCGATTCTCTTTCACTTCCGCCCGCGTGAGGCCCGCGACAAAGAGAACCAGACCCGCGGCCAGAAATTCGGCCGCAACCCCGAGACTGGCGGCAAACCTGGCCCCCGCGGCCCCCGCGGCAAACGCACCACCAGCAAAGCCGACAAATCCCCCAACCGCCTCGGCGGCTGACGGGGCGCCGCGGCGTGCGCTGTAGGGGAAGCTGCCAGCTTCCCCTCAGCGCGCCGCGTCCTCCGGGGAACGCACGCGTCCCGCGTGCTGGTCGTGTCGTCCCGACACGACGAACTTCCTGCCGAGTGTGGAGTAATTTGGACGCGTGTTCTGAATTCGACGTGTCACGAAAGTTCGCGAAGGCGGGGACGCCTTCGCCAGCACGCGGGACGCGTGCGCTCCCCGGACGCTGCAACCCCGCGCCCCATCCGCGCGGACGCGACGTGCCGCAATGAATTGCGGCGCGGTCCCAAACTTTGTCTTGCAAAGTTAGCTTTGCCGCACAAAGTTCATCCCATGCTGACCCGCTCCGACGCCGAGGAACACCTCCGCATCATCCGCTCCCTCATGGAAAAGGCGACGATCTACCGTGCCATCTCCGCCGAGGCTGCCGCTGTCGGCGGACTGCTGGCGATCGGTGCGTCCTTCGCTTTCGGCAATTGGTTTGTGCATTTGCCGTCACCGTACCCGCCCGCGGAACCGTGGAAATTTTTTGCGCTGTGGCTCGCGGTGCTGGTGCTGGCCGGACTGTGCAATGCCGTTTTGCTTTACCGGGGAGCCATGCGGCGAAGCGAGGCCTTTGCCTCTACCGGGATGCGGATGGCCGTTTCGGCGCTCCTTCCGAATTTCATCACGGCTGGTTTTTTCACTTTCCTGCTGATGCCCGCCGGGCCGTCGTTGCTCGGGCTTCCCCCAATCTCCGCTCCACGATGCTACGAGTGGATCGTCACGATTTGGATCACCTGTTACGGACTGGCGCTGCTGGCCACAACTCACTTTGCACCGCGATCGCTGTGGTGGTTGGGGTGGGCTTTCCTCGTCGCCGGGCTCGCGGCCTTTCCACAGATGTTGTCCGCGCAATTTGGCGTCTTTAGCAGGTCTCTCCTCTACGATCCCGCGCGCGTGGACGAAGCGATCGCGCTCTTGAGCGCCCAGCGATGGATGGCCGGCACCTTCGGCCTTTTCCACCTCATCTACGCCGCCTGCACCTGGCCGCGGCGGGCGCGCGGGGGCGACGCCGGCGCAGCGCCATGAACCGATGTTCGACTTCGATAAACTCGACAAGCTCATCCATGAGAAAGGTCGCCTCGGCATAATGACGCTCCTCGCCGCCCGTCCGAGCTGGACGTTCCAGGATTTGAAAGCGGAGCTGGAACTCAGCGACGGCAACCTCGTCTCGCACCTCCGCACGCTGCACGACAGCGGCTACGTGGCGGTGACCAAGGAGATGCTCGACCGCCCGCAGACGAGCTATGCGCTGACGGTGAAAGGGCGGCGGCAGTTCGAGGACTACCTCACGATCCTCGAGCAGATTTTGAAAGTCGGCCGTCCCGGCGGTGAGAAAGGAGCGCGCGGATGAAAAGGCGCGCAGCGCAGGTAGGGACGGCACTCCGTGCTGTCCGGGGCGAGTGCAGCGAGGCGCCGGGTGGTGGCGGTTCGCATCCCTTCGCCCACTGCCTCGCTGCGCTCGCCCGGCGGACAGCACGGAGTGCTGTCCCTACCCGGCTTCGCCGAGCCGCGGCCGTCTTTCTTTTGCCTTCAAACTTTGCCGTGCAAAGTGAAGGCTTTCTTTATGAAAATCCAACTCGCAGAACACTACGGTCTTTGCTTCGGCGTGCGCGATGCCATCGCGCAGGCGGAGCGGCTGGCGGCGCAGGGGCCGCTCACCATCCTCGGCGAACTCGTCCACAATCCCGTCGTCCGCGAAAGGCTGGCGCAGCGCGGGGTGCGCGAGGGCGCGCTGGCTGGCGAATCCGCGCCGACGCCGCAGGTGATGATTACCGCGCACGGCGCGTCGGATCGCCAACGCGAGGAATGGCGCGGGGCCGGGTTCGGCGTGGCGGACGGGACTTGTCCGCTGGTGCGGCACGCGCACGGGCAGCTCGGTCTGCTCGTGAGTCTCGGCTACGCGCCCGTGGTCATCGGGAAGCGCGGACACGTCGAGGTCGAGGGCTTGACCGGCGATTTTCCCGACGCCTGCGTGATCGAAAATGAGGACGACATTTTCCACCTCCCGCACCGCGCACGCTACGGCGTGATCTCGCAGACGACGCAGCCCGTGGAAAAAGTGCGCGCGCTCGTCGAGGCCATCCGAGCGGCGCGACCGGCGAGCGAGGTGCGTTTCACCGACACCGTCTGCCAGCCGACGAAAAACCGGCAGGCCGCGCTGCGCAAACTCATCGCGAAATGCGACACGATGGTCGTGGTCGGCGGACGCAACAGCAACAACACCGTGCAGCTCGTCACCGCCGCGAGCGTCGCCGGGCTCGCCGTCTTCCACATCGAGCGCGCGGAGGAACTCGATCCCGCGTGGTTTTCCTCCGCGGAAAATGTGGGCCTGACCGCGGGCACCTCGACGCTGAAAGAAACCGTCGCCGCGGTTCACGCGAGGCTCAGCGAAATCGCGGTTTCACTCGCTGCCGCCTGATGCAACCGCTGCGCCGACTGGTGATCCTGTGCCGCGGCGACGCGGAACGCATCGCGCCGTGGCTCGACGAGCGCGAGCCGCGGTGGCTGCTGACGTGCGTGCTGACCATCGCCGCAGGCTGCGCGCTGTATGGTGGGGTGGTCGGGCTGTGGCGTGCGCCGCTGCAGGCGGCGTACACGGCGATCAAGATGCCGCTGCTCATTTTCCTGACGTGCGGCAGCAATGCGCTGCTAAATGGGCTGCTCGCGCAGGTGCTCGGCTCGGGGCTGAGTTTTCGCCAGACCTCGCTGGCGATTTTGATGAGCTTCACCATCGCGGCGCTGGTGCTCGCGGCGCTGAGCCCGGTGGCGTTTTTCATCTGTCTGAATACACCGGAGCCCACTTCGGCTGCTCGCGATACGGGTCACAGCATCACGCTGCTATGCACAGTGCTCTTCATCGCGTATGCGGGCGTGGTGGCGAACCGGCGGCTGCTGCGGGTGATGGAGCGGCGATGCGAAACACCGGGCACAGCCCGGCGCGTGGTCTGGAGCTGGCTGGCAGGCAATCTTTTTCTCGGCGCACAGCTTTCGATGGTGCTGCGGCCCTTCTTCGGCATGCCCGACATGGCGATCCAATTTCTGTCTGACGATCCGCTGCGCGGAAATTTCTACGAGGCCGTCTTCAAGGCACTGCTCCATCTCATCCACTAAATCCAAACCAACATGAACCAACCGAACGAACCCATCAATCCGTCACCTGCCAGCATCCCGCCGCTGCCGGCGCCGCCCTCGCTCCCGCCCGACGCCGGCCTCGGCGTCATTCTCGATACGCTGCTGAAGCGGCCTGTGGACTTGATCCACGGGCTGTGCGACCCGCGGCCCTCGCGCGCCTGGCTGGTGCTCGCGCTGGTCGCGGTGCCCTCGTTTGCGCTGTACGGACTGCTCATCGGCTCGTTCGCCGGCGGCGCGCAGCTCGGCGTGGCGGCGGTGAAAGTGAGCGCGGGTGCGCTGCTCAGCGCGCTCATCTGTTTCCCGAGCCTCTACATT
>JAYVNN010000488.1:0-2967 GCA_043758435.1 Chthoniobacter sp. | reverse complement strand
CGGCGATGGCGATGAACGCGGGCAGCTTGCGGTTCGCGTCTTTGGAAATGGTCAGGTTGTCGAGCGCGTTGCGCACCTGTCCCAGCGGGCCGGGGCCGTCGTGGATGATGAGAAAGGGTGCCTTGGTGCCGTCTTTGTAGGCCGCCGGGATATAGACGAAAATCTTGCGCTCGGTGAGCACGGCTTTCTTGTCCGGTTCGAGCGTCTTGTCGTCGCCGCGAAAGATTTTGCTGTCGGCGAGCTTCATCTTGAACTCGAAGGATTTCCCCTTCGGAGCGCCGAGGTCGGTGAGGTCTTTGTCGGTGGTGTAGTCGGGGCCGACGGTGATTTCGCCGTCGCCCTCCACGCCGGGCTGCTCGGGGGGCGGTTCGATGGCCCTGGACGGCGACGCGGTCAGGCCGGCGACGGCGAGGAGGGAGAGGAAAACGCGGAGGATTGTTCGGCGGGAGTGGTGCATGCGCCAGAGGTAGGCGGAAGACGGGCGCGCGGCAATCCCGCAGTGGAGGTCGGGAGGCGCGGCGGCTCAGCCGAGCAGTCCGGCCACTTCCTGCTGCACCTGCGCGATCTGATCCATGCGGAGCTGCGGGTCGGGGATGACGAAAACCTCGCCCGTCTTCGTGTGCTCGTAGATGCGCGTGAGCTGGCCGTCGGGCGTGCGTTTGCTCTCCACTTCCTTGAGCTGCTTTTTGCGCTCGAGCATGACGGCGAGGAGGTAGCAGACGTTGATTTTCTGCGGCGCATCCTCGCTCATGTAGGTGCGCAGCAAATCTTCCGCGGTCTGTTTCGCGAGTGGCTCGACGACGGCGGGCGGGGTTTCAAACTTCGACCGCCAGAGCGAAAACGGCTGGATGTTTTCGTTGCGCGCGGCGTAGGCGGCTTCGCTCAGGTCTTCGCGGCGGTAGCCCTCCTTGTCGTGAAAAAGCAGCGTGTAAAAATGCTCGCCATCATGGAACGGCACAGCGGTGGCGGCGCACTGGTGGGCGCGCGATTGGATGGACCATTCGGGGGTGAGACTCATGGGCGTTTGAAGGAAAAGCGGGGCAGCTCGCGGCTCGTGGAGCGGAACCACAGCAGCAGCAGCCCGATGACAAAGGCGGCGATGTCCGGCAGCCACGGCGCGAGCACAGGACTGATGCGGTCGCCTTTGCCAAAGGCGAGGAAAAGATACCGCGAGAGCAGCAGGCAGACGAAGAGGACGAGCGCCGTGGCCACGCCGCCGAGGACGCCGCGCCGGTTGAAGACGATGCCGAGCGGCGCGGCGATGAGCACCACGAGGAAACACGTCATCGGCCAGGCGATGCGGTCGGCGAGATTCGTGCGGTAGGGCGCGAGCAGGGTCTCGGGAAAGTCGGCGTTGTATTCGAGGTAGCTTTGCAGTTCGGGGACGGAGAGGTTGCCCGCATCAAGCTGCGAGCTGGCGATGCGCCACGGGGTCTCGGTCCAGCCGGTGAGGGTGCGCGTGCCGTCGAAAAAATAGTCGGTCTCGCCGATGTCGCCGGTCGCGGTGAATTCGGCGATCATGCCGCGGTGGAGCGTCCACGTTTTCGCCGCGGGATCGTAGGTGGCGCTGTCGGCGTAGTATTTGCGGAGGATGTCGCCGGCCGCGTTTTGCTGGGTGATGTGGACGGTGCTGAGCTGGTCGGAGCCGGGGCGGAGTTTGCGGACGTACCAGGTGCGGTCGTTCTGCCGGTCGCGGAAAAGATGGCCGAAGATCATCGCGCGCTCGCCGGCCTTGGCGTCGCCCGCTTTGCGGCCTTTTTTGGCGTTCTCCTTCATCATTTTCATCGCGGTTTTGCGGATGCCGTCGGCATGCGGAGCCATCTCCCAATTCAGCCACAGGCACAGCCCGCTCATCAGCAGCCCCACGCCGAAAAGCGGCAGCAGCACCCGCGTCACGCTGCGCCCGGCGGTGAGCATGGAGATGATCTCATTGCGCCGCGACATGGAGCTGAGGGAAAAAAGCAGCGCGAGCAGCAGGCCGATGGGCAGCGAGAGGAGGATGGTAGCCGGGAGCTGCGTGAGGTAAAAGGCGGCGATCATTTTGAACGACGCGTGGGCCTGGAGGAAGTCGTTGTTGTTGTCGCTGAAATCAATGATGAGCCAGATGGCGATGAAGCCGCCCAGGCAGATGAGAAACGGCTCGAAAAAATTGCGGAGGACGTAGCGGTCGAGTTTCTGCATGGGCGCGGGTGGGGGAGTAAAACGGCGCGCGCCCCGCTTTGCCAAGCGAAAGCGCGGCCTACTGCCGGAAGACGAATTCCTTCGAGTTCACCAGCGCCCACGCGAGGTCCTCCAGCGCGCGCCGGCGATCCGCGGCGGCGGCGAGATACGCCGTGCTGCGCACGCGCTCCGTCTCGCCCGGCGCACGCGAAAGCGCCGTCCAAAAAAGCGCCTCGACGACTTCCGAATCCGACTTTTTCGCCGCCGCGAGCCCGCCGATCACGTTGTCTTTCTGCGTCAGCATCCGCTGGATGAGCGGCCCGCTGATGAGCTGAAACGCCTGCGGCAGCGTGGTGCCATTGCTCCGCTCGCAGTCCGACGCGATGAGCCGCGGCGGCTTGCCAAAGCTCGCCGCGAAAAGGTCCACCGCCGTGGTCAGCGGCTTGTAATGTTTGCGCCCCTCGGCCATCTGCGCGAGCCGCGTGCCCGCGGGCAGGCCTTCGAGCGGCAGCGGCGTCGCGAGCACCTTGCTCAGCGAGTCGAGCATCTGCTCCGCGGTGAGGCGCGTCACGAGCGCGTGCGAGTTGTTCGTCTCATCGTCCGCATTCGTCGCATTCGGTTCCGCCGCGAGCTGGTAAATGCGCGACGCCGTGATCGTGCGGATGAGCCGCCGCAGATCGTAGCCGTGCTCCGCAAAGTCGCGCGCCAGCGCATCGAGCAGTTCGGGATGCGACGGCGGATTGCTCGCGCGGAAGTCATCCACCGGATCGACCAGCCCGCGCCCGAGCAGATGAAACCACACGCGGT
>JAYVNN010000487.1:0-2970 GCA_043758435.1 Chthoniobacter sp. | reverse complement strand
GGCGGTGCCGCCCGAGAAAGCGGCGGCGGCGGGCCAGTTGCGGAGCCGGTTGCGCGAGGCGCGGGTGGAGGTGGATGTGCTGTCGGAAGCGCCGACGTTCGTCGGTTCGCCGCACGAGTTTCTGACCGGCCCGGCGGGCGAGGGGCGGGCGGTGCCGCGGGCGCGGGTGCAGGCGCTGCGGGCGGATGAGCCGCATCGCGAGCTGAAGGCGTTCCTCGAAGAATACCGCGGGCTTTTCGGCCACGGCGCGGAGGCGCTCACGGCGGCGCAGGTGAAGCGCGACTACACGAACGCGCACAACGGCCTGCGGAGCGTGGTCTGGCAGCAGCAGGTGGACGGCGTGCCGGTCTTTGAGGCGCTGCTCCAGTCGCACGTCACGCGGCGCGGCGAACTGGTGAATGTGGCCAGCCATTTTCTCCCCGACCCGATGGCCGCCGCCGCGCGCGGGACGCCGCGCCGCGCGGCGCTGCTCGCGGCACCGACGGTTTCCGCGGCGGAGGCGGTGGCGATCGCCGCGCGGAATATCGGCGAGGCCGTGCAGACGGCGCAGGTGACCGCGCAGGACGCGCCGGCGGGCGCGGAGAAAAAGCAGACTTTTCACGCGGCGGCGCTGCGGGGCGCGACGGCGCATTTCACCTGGCTGCCGCTGGACAAAGGCACGGCGCGGCTCTGCTGGGAGGTGGTGCTCACGGGCCGGACGGGCGGGGAAATGTTTCGCGTGCTCGTGGATGCGGAGACGGGTGAAACGCCGGTGCGCCACTGCCTGACGAACTACATCAGCGAGGCGACTTACCGCGTCTTCACGGGCGACAGCCCCACGCCGATGTCGCCCAGCCTGGCCACGCCGGCGACCACGCAGCCGGCGGAAGTCGCGCGCACTTTGGTCACGCTGAGCGCGCTGGACACCACGGCTTCGCCGAACGGCTGGATCGACGACGGCGTGAATGAAACGCGCGGCAACAATGTGGACGCGCACCTCGATCTCGATGCGAACAACGTGGCCGACCTGCCGCGCCCGCAGGGTTCGCCGAACCGGGTTTTCGACTTCGCGCTCGATCTCACGCAACAGCCGACCGCGTATCGCGATGCGGCGGTGACGCAGCTTTTTTACTGGTGCAACTGGATGCACGACAAACTCTACGCGCTCGGTTTCAACGAGGCGTCGGGCAATTTTCAGAACAACAATTTCGGGCACGGCGGGCTGGGCAACGACGCCGTGCAGGCCGACGCGCAGGACGGCTCGGGCGTGGACAACGCGAACTTTTCCGTGGGCACCGACGGCTCGCCGGGGCGCATGCAGATGTACGTTTTCTCCGGCCCCTCGCCGACGCGCGACGGCGACCTCGATGCCTCGATCATCCTCCACGAATACACCCACGGCCTGAGCAACCGGCTCGTCGGCGGCGGCGGCGGGATCAACGCCACGGCGAGCATGGGCATGGGCGAGGGCTGGTCGGATTTCTACGCCGTCGCGCTGCTCAGCAAGCTGGGCGACGACCCGAACGGGAACTACATCGTGGGCGGCTACGCGACGAAAAATTTCAACGGCCTGACGCAGAATTTTTACTACGGCATCCGCCGTTACCCCTACTCGACGGACCTCGCGAAAAGCCCGCTGACTTTCAAGGACATCGACCCCACGCAGGCCAGCACGCATGCGGGCGTGCCGCGCAATCCGGCGATCGGCAACACCGCGAGCGAAGTCCACAATGTCGGTGAAGTCTGGTTCGTGGCGCTGTGGGACGCGCGGGCGAATCTGATCGCGAAGTACGGCTTTGCGGGCAACCAGGTCATGCTCCAGCTCGTGACCGACGGGATGAAGCTCTCGCCGTCGAATCCGAATTTTCTCCAGGCGCGCGACGCCATCATCCAGGCCGATCTGGTGAACAACGCGGGCGCGAACAAGAACGAGCTGTGGGCCGCTTTTGCCAAACGCGGGATGGGTGCGAGCGCGACTTCGCCGGCCAGTTCGACGACCACGGGCGTCTCCGAAGCCTACGACCTGCCCGACGATCTCGGCGTGACGCCGAACAGCGGGCTCGTTTCCAGCGGCCCGGTGGGTGGACCGTTCACAGTCACGTCGAAAACCTTCACGCTGAAAAACAATGGCGCTGCTTCGATCACCTGGACCGCCAGCACCAGCGCGACTTGGCTGAATCTTTCCACCACCTCCGGGACGCTCGCGCCGAACGCGACCACGACCCTGACGGCCACGCTGAACGCCAGCGCCAATGTCCTCCCGATCAGCATCCACGACGACGCGATCACTTTCACCAACACAGTCAGCACCCACACGCTGCTCCGCGCCGCCGCGCTCTACGTCGGCCAGCCGGACTACTTCACGGAACTCTTTGACTCGACGATCAACGACACCGCGAACCAGACCTGGACCTTCACCCCGACCACGGCGACGAACAGCCTCTACACCGTGACCCGCGTGACGGCGTCCGCCTTTCCCACGGACACGAGCACGGGCACCACGCTCGCGCTCACCGACGACTCGAACGCCCTCGTGACGCTGACCGGCGGCGCGAGCGTGCAGCTCTACGGCACGGGCTACACGTCGTTTTACGCGGGCAGCAATGGCTACGTCACCTTCGGCTCCGGCGACATCGAATGGGTCGAGTCCTACGTCAATCATTTCAGCATGCCGCGCATCTCCGCGCTCTTCCGCGACCTCGATCCCACTTCGCGCGGCACGATCAAATGGCTGCAGCTCGCGGATCGCGTGGCCGTGACGTGGTCGGGCGTGCCGGAGTACGGGACGATCAACTCGAACAATTTCCAGATCGAGATGCTCTTCGACGGGCGCATCCGCATCACCGTGCTCGCGAAGGCTTCGACGAAAGGGCTCATCGGACTTTCGCGCGGGCTGGGCTTTCCGGCGGGTTTTGTGAAAAGCGATTTCTCCACGTATCCCGGCCCGGCGATCACCGTGGGGCTGCCGCTCAGCGCGGCGGAAGGCGCGGG
>JAYVNN010000486.1:0-2978 GCA_043758435.1 Chthoniobacter sp. | reverse complement strand
CGCGCAGCGGCGCGGTGGAAAAAGTGAAATGCGCTTGCCAGCGCGGCGGGGCGGATGAGCATGCGCCACCGATGATTGCGACCGCCATTTCGCGAATCCTCCCGCGCTGGCGGGCGATGCTGGGGTGTCTCGCGATGGCGGTGCTGACGGCGGCTCCGCTGCGGGCGAGCGAGGCGGATGAGGTGCTGCGGATGCTGATTCGCGGGGAATATGAAAAGGTAATCGCGCTGACGACGGGCTTGATGGCGAAGGAGCCGGATGAAACGGAGTGGCCGCTGCTGCTCGGCCAGGCGCAGACGGCGGTGGGGCGTTACGCGGAGGCGCGGGAGACGCTGGTGCGCGGGATGGAAAAGTATCCGTCATTGTCGCGGCTGCGGCTGGCGGCGGTGGAGGCGTTGCGGGCGACGGGCGCGGTGAAGGAGGCGAAAAAGGAGCTGGAGGCGCTTGATCCGCAGCGGGGCGGCGGGGCAATGTATGGCACGGCGGCGGAGATCGTGGCGCGGGGCCGGGCGGCGCTGCTTTTTGGCACGGACCCGAAGATCATTTTGGAGCGGCTCTACGATCCGGCGCGGAAGGCGCAGCCGGACTTGCGCGACAGCTATCTGGCGTGCGGCGATCTCGCTTTGGAAAAAGGCGACTCGGCGCTGGCGGCGAAGACTTTCACGAATGCGGTGAAGAAATTTCCCGAGGACGCCGATGCGTGGTTCGGGCTGGCGCGCGCCTACGCGCCGAGCGACGCGGACGAGATGAGGAAGGCGCTGGAAAAGGTGTTCGCCCTCAACGGGCGGCACGTCGGCGCGTGGCTGCTGGCGGCGGAGAATGAGATTGACGCGGAGGATTATCCCGAGGCGGAAAAGTCGCTGGCGGCGGCGCTGAAGACGAACCCGAATCGGCCCGAAGCGCACGCGCTGCGCGCGGTGCTGGCGAACCTGCACGCGGACGCGAAGGGCGAGGCGGCGGCGCTGGCGGCGGCGCGGAAATTCTGGCGGGAGAATCCGGCGGTGCCGCATCTCGTGGGGCGGAAGCTGTCGCAGAAATATCGCTTCGCGGAGGGCGCGGCTTTGCAGCGCGAGGCGCTGAAAGATGATCCGCAGTATCTGCCGGCAAAAGCGCAGCTCGCGCAGGATCTCCTGCGGCTCGGCAAGAACGACGAAGGCTGGAAGCTCGCGGACGAAGTGCAGCAGGCCGACCCCTATGACGTGGTTGCTTTCAACCTGACCACTCTGCGCGATGCGCTGGCCAAATTCCGCACGCTGACGAGCGAGCATTTTGCCGTGCGCATGGACCCGCGCGAGGCGGACATTTACGGCGCGGACGCGCTCGCGCTGCTGGAGCGAGCGCACGCCACGCTGACGAAAAAATACGGTCTGACGCTCGACGAAAAAACGGTCGTGGAAATTTTTCCCGACCAGAAAGATTTCGCGATCCGCACGTTCGGGCTGCCGGGCGGCGTGGGTTATCTCGGCGTGTGTTTTGGGCGCGTGATCACGGCGAACAGCCCGGCGGCGCATGCGGGCACCTCGGCGAATTGGGAGGCGGTGCTGTGGCACGAGTTCACGCACGTCATCACGCTCACGATGACGAAGAACAAGATGCCGCGCTGGCTGAGCGAAGGGATCAGCGTCTATGAGGAGCGGCAGGCGCGCGGCAACTGGGGCGAGCGGATGAAGCCGCGCTACCGGGCGATGATGCTCGGCGAAGACCTGACGCCGGTGAGCAAGCTGAGCGCGGCCTTCATGCAGCCGAAGACGCCGGCGCATCTCGGGTTCGCGTATTACGAATCGTCGCTCGTCGTGGAGTGGCTGACGCAGCGCTGGGGTCTGGAGAAAATGAAGCGCGTGCTCGCGGATCTGGCGCGCGGCGTGGAGATCAATGCGGCGCTCGCGGCGCACTTCGCGCCGATTGAGAAGCTGGATGCGGAGTTCGCCGCGCACGCGCAGCAGCTCGCGAAAAACACCGGCCCGAAACTCGACTGGACCGCACCGCCGCGCGCAATCCTCGCGGACGAAACCAAGGCGCAGGAATGGGCGGCAGCGAATCCGAACAACTTCACCGCGCTTTTTGAAATGGCGAAATTTCTGCTCGAAGAGAAGCACTGGGCCGAGGCGAAAGCGCCGCTGCAAAAGCTCATCGAACTGTGGCCCGAGCAGCACGACGCGGAGAGCGCCTACGCGCTGCTCGCGAAAGCCCATCGCGAACTCGGCGAGACCGACGCGGAACTGGCGGTGCTTAACCAAGTGGTAAAGCTTTGCGACGACGCGCCCGAGGCCTGCGAGCGGCTCATCGGACTCGCCGCGGCGCGCAAAGACTGGCGCGCGGTGATCGCGAATGCGGAACGTTTCGCCGCGATTAATCCCCTGCTCCCCGCATCACACCGCTCCGCCGCCGAAGCCCACGAGGCTCTCGGCGAAACGACCGCCGCCATCGCCAGCTACCGCACACTGCTCCGGCTCGATCCACCGAACCCCGCCGAGTTTCACTACTGCCTCGCCCGCCTTCTCCACACCACCGGTGACGCCGCCGCCAAACGCGAAGTCCTCCTCGCGCTCGAAGAAACTCCACGCTTCCGCGCCGCGCTCGACCTGCTCCTCGTCATCGACGAAGCCAAGCCGCGCAAACCCACAATGCCCTGATGACACACGGATTTTTCCGCCCGCGCTGGAGCTGCAGGGGAAGCAGGCTGCTTCCCCTACAGCTCGTCGCGCTGGTGCTGCTTTGCGTGGGTCATTTCGCCTTTGCGCAGGAGGGCCGCCTTCAGCAAATCCGTCCGCAGCAGCCCGGCCAGCCGCTCTCCGCACGCGATTTTGCCCAGCACTCCGACGAGACGCCGACGTGGAAAAACCCGCCGGGCTTCGAGCGCGATACGTTCGCCTTTGTCCGCATCCGCTACCACACGCATTACGGCGGCTACCGCGGATCGCGGAGATGGGCCACGGATTTTCCCGACGCCGATCTCAATTTTTCCTGGCGGCTCCAGC
>JAYVNN010000485.1:0-9302 GCA_043758435.1 Chthoniobacter sp. | reverse complement strand
CTAAACAACCGACCCAGAAAAAGACATGGCTACAAAACACCCAATCAATGCTTCCTTCGCCACTAACCAAGGTTGCACTTCAAAATTGAGCCTAGGCGTTGCGGCAACTCGGTCCGCAAAAAAACATCTGTTTCCAAGCCTTTCTCTAAACGAGCTCAGCGCCGCGTGGAGGCTGGAGAAAGAATATCAAGCCGCGAAGCTGGCCGGACACGCAGTCCCCGGGATTTGGACTCTACATCGATTCCCACACCCGGACGCCCCGACCCACCCGCGGCAAGTCGATCCATTGCATTGACCTCACCAGGTCAATAACGACTTTCACTCTGACTGGTCTCGGCGCTCAGAGCGCCGGGACCACGACGGCGGGCAAGCCCCACCTCCATGCGAATCCACCACTGCGTTGCCACGGAGGGAAGGGAATGAGTTGCTGTCCCTAGTGGGAGCCGGGTACGGCGCAGATCGGCGGAGACAGAACTCGGGGCCTTGCGAGCCTACGCGGCCGCCTCGGAGTACTGGAGAATAGAACGGCATGCACTGGAAACTAGATAGGGCTTGTAGCCGAGCCTCGCCAAGGTGTGGTCGGCGCATTGGATGTCGTCGGTGTGGTGGCCGCCGTCGAGGATCTCCGCGAGGTGGCCGACCAAGTGGAGCAAGCCGTCGCGGTCGACGAGTGCGCCCGGCTTGAGGAGATCGGCGACCTTGTGGCCGATGATCGGCGCCTTGACGGCCTCTGGCTGGGCGCCTGCGCCCGCCTCACTGGAGCGGGTCGGAGACTGTGTCGTTTTCCACGATCCGCCCGAAGATCCAGAGGAACCACAAATTGCCCGCCAGATGCATCAAGCCGCCGTGCCTGAACATGGCGGTGAAGAAGTGGGTGAGGCCACCGGGCAGATGCCGGGTCAGCTCAATGGGGACAAAGCCCGCGAACTGGACGGATTCCTCAATGCCAATCTGATCCTGCCAGCGGAAATAGACCCAGAGGTTGGCGGCGATAAGCGCAAGCGTGGCGAAAGGAAAGCGCCGGATGCCGTGTCATCGGAAAGTGGGATCTCGGCCGGCTGTCCGACAAGTTCGCTGGTGAGTGAGGCCGGCGGAAATCAGAAATCTCCGCCGCCAGCTTCCGTGGCCGGAAAAATTTCAGGAAATCGTTCGTCCTCCGGCCTGCGAACATGCCATTTAGAAGCCGGCTCCAAGTCCCCGCAGCATGAGGATCAAGAGAGCCGAGGCGATGATGGAAACGATCACCGATCCGATGCACCCAAGGCGGCTGCAGAAGAAAGCGAACATCACGATCCAATCGGCGCTCCCCGTGGATCTTGTTCCCCAGACAAAACAAACCAACCCACCAACCCGCTCAGCCGCGAGTAATCCATTTGATGCCACTGCACTCCACTCAAATGCCACCCCCACTTCGGTGGCGGAGCATTTTCCATTTACCAACGCGCCTTGGATTTGCGCGCGAAACATGAACGACCTCCGCTCGCAACTTTTCACCATCGGCGTCACCGCCCTCGTCACGGCGGCGGTGACTGGCTTTGCGCGCAACTTCATTTCAGGGGAGAAGAAGATAAAACGCCGGGTAGCGCGGAAATACGGCATCGACGACCCGCTCTTCGAGCGTTCGATGAGCCAACTCCTGGGACCCCCGATCCTCGACGGCAACCTGGTGACACCGCTGCGCAACGGGGCGCAGATTTTTCCCGCAATGCTGGCTGCGATCGATAACGCGACCCGCAGCATCACTTTCGAGACCTTCGTCTACTGGTCTGGGCGGGTTGCAGAGGAGTTTGCCGACGCCCTCTCGGCCAAAGCGCGGAGCGGGGTGAAGGTGCATGTGCTCATAGACGGGATCGGCTGCAATTGCGTGAACGGCAAGGCCGTCCGGCAAATGAAGGACGCGGGAGTGGAATTGGAGATTTACCACATCTCCAACTTTGCCCGGGTCAATCATCGCACGCACCGCAAGCTGCTCGTAGGCGATGGCCGCGTTGGCTTTACAGGTGGTGTGGGTATCGCCGATGAGTGGGACGGTGACGCGGAGTCTCTAGCGCACCGGCGCGATACGCATTATCGGATCGAGCGGCCGGTGGTCGCGCAGATGCAGGCGGCGTTTCTCGATAACTGGATGAAGACGCGCGCCGTCGTGCTGCTGGGCGAAGACTACTTTCCCGAACTGCATCCGGCCGGGCCGCATCGCTGCCAGATGTTCAAGAGTTCACCAATGGAAGGAAGTGAAAGCGCGCGGCTGATGTATCTCCTTTCGATCACAGCCGCCGAGCGCAGCATCAAGGTCGGAAACGCCTACTTCGTCCCCGACGACCTCACCACGGAAACGCTGGTGGCCGCCGTGGCCCGCGGAGTCTCCGTGGAAATCATCGTGCCGGGCCAGCACATTGACTCGGGCATGGTGCGCGGAGCGTCGCGGTACCGCTGGGGTCACCTTCTCAAACACGGCGTGCGTATGTTCGAGTTCGAGCCGACGATGTATCACTGCAAACTCTTGATCATCGACGACCTCTGGACATCGGTCGGGTCAGCGAATTTTGACAACCGTTCCTTTCGTCTGAACGACGAAGCAAACCTCAATGTGATGGACCGGGAGTTTGCCGCCGACGCGACGTGCGAATTCGAGGAAGACAAACGCCGCGCCCGCGAAGTCACTTATCGCGACTGGCTCGACCGGCCCGCGTGGCAAAGGGCCACCGACGCCGGGGCGGCGCTGCTCCGTTCACAATTGTGAGCCCGGCTCGGGTCACATCGCTCCGGGTTCATTTCGCGGATGGGCAATCATGTTCCATGCAGCTTGGTGCCATCCAGTGCGACCTGACACCGCTCCGCACACGAAAAGGTGGCATGAACGATACAAACGCTTTCCGGCGAAGTGCTTCGCCGCTGGAAAGACCGGTTCGAGCTTTACAAAACGACCGCAAAATTTGACGGCCCACCCGGCCGGGAACAGCACAGTTTCCCGCGAAAGTAGAGTGCCGGGCTAGGCCTAGGGGTCGCGTCTGACTGCTCCCGAGAGCGCATATTTACTCAACCTTGCCGTGTAGTAAGGTTTGACGACACGTAATTTCTATACCCGCTCTACTTCTACTCGCCTTCGTCGAATTACTCGGATGCACTACGCGGAACGGCGACTTCTCTTAGACCTTCGGGGGTAAATTCGCCGTCGGCGTAATTCACATCATGGCGAATGCGGGAACCATCGAATTCTGAAGCGGAGTTTTGCCGGGTACTATGCACCGTGAGGTTAGCGGGGACGTGGTGGCCGGTGTCAGTAACGACGCGGGTGGTATCGATGCGGCGGACGAGTTGAGCGCCTGCGTATTTTTCGATGCGCAAAGGAATCATGCGGCGCGGGTCTATCCATGTGCGGACCCGCGTGTAGCTGGAGTGATCGGCTTTGCCGGGTTTGGATTCGAGAATCTGGCAGGCCGTGCCGTCCACGTCTTCGGAGCCGGCGAGGCTTTGCTGATCCCAGCCAAAGAAATCCTCGACGACATCTTCGTAGGAGAGATCGCTGCCGAGCAGCGAATCTTTCAGATCATTGATCGGCCGAAAGGTCTCGGGCGGAGTGAAAAGGGTACCACTCGCTGGGCGGCCACCGGCTTTGCGCAGCAGCACGGACTCGCCTTTGCGCTCTTTCGGGAAGAGCACCTGATAAACGACTTCGGTGGAGTTCTTGGTCCGGCGTTGTTTGATTTGCAGTTGGAGCGTTTCCTTTTTGGCGCCGTTGATTTCCAAGCGCAGGCGCACGTAGGAAGCGCCATCCTGGCGGAGAGCGCTGAGGCGCGAGGCGAGTTCCACGGCCGAGGCGGGCGCGGCGGGATCGGCAGCCGAGGCGACCGGCGCGGTGGCGAGAATGGCGAACGAAAGCAGAAGAGGGAGGTGCATGAAAAGTGGATCGCAGGTGATGGCGGAATCAGCCGTGCAGAGCGTGGCTGGGAGTGAGACGGGAGCTGCGCCACGCCGGGTAGAGGCCGCTGAAGATGCCGACGACGACGGCGATGGCGACCGCGGTGACGAGGAGCTGCGGATTCAAGTCGGGCTCGAGCAAGCCGCGGATAGCGGGCGTGAGGACGAGGAGCTTCACTCCGACGACGCCGAGCAGCGCGCCACCGATGCCGCCGAGAAAGCCCAGCAAGGCCGACTCCCAAAGGACCATGCGGACGATGCGGCTGCGCCTCCAGCCGATGGCCAGCAGCACGCAAATTTCGTGGGTGCGCTCGAAGACGGTCATCAGCATCGTGTTCATCACGCCCAGCACGCCGACCAGGACGGCGAGCAATGAAGTGCCCCAGCTCATGGCGCTGATCATTTTGTAAGCCTGGCTGTCGCGGATGTGTTCGCCGGCGATGACAGCGCGCGCTTCGGGCACGAGGCTGGTGATCTTTTCGCAAAGCGCGGTCACTTCTTCCTTCGTCGTGCCGGGCGTGACGCGCAGGTCGATGATGTTGATCTTGCCTTGGTTGCCGGTCAGGTCCTGGAAAAGCGGGAGCGAGAGAATCACCGACCCGTTTTCCACGACCGCGCCGCCATCGACGATGCCGACGACGGCGAGTTCCTCCGTTTCCAGTTGGAGCGTATCGCCGACTTTTTTCTGCAAAACTTCCGCGGCGGTTTTGCCGAGAACCACCGCTTTCTCGGTGGCGTCGCTGGGCAGGCGTCCGGTGACCACTTTGAGATTTTTCCACGAGAAGCCGTTCCATTGCCGTGCGGAGACAATCATCATCTCCGCCTTTTCGACGCTCATCAGATCGACGAGCAAGGCGCAGGTTTCCGCAACGTGCGGAAGCGGCGTGATGCGTTCCACAACGGCGGCGGTAAACGGCTTCGGCGTGAGCGCGCTGCCCATGTTGCTCACGACGACATCGGTGCCGCGCGTCTTCATGCCGGTCGCCCAGCTCGACTCGAAGCCGCGGGAAATGCCGACCAGCGCGACCACCGCGGCGATGCCAATGGAGATGCCCACGATCGTGAGGCCGGTGCGCACTGGCCGGCGCAGAAGTCCGCGCGTGACGACGGTAAAGAAGTTCATGGCGGCAAAGTGGCGTTGGGTCCGTCCGCAATGATGCGTCCGTCCTTCATCGAGATGACCCGTGCAGCTTGACGGGCGATGCCCATGTCATGCGTGACCAGCACGAGCGTGAAATTCTGCTCGCGCCGCAGGTTCACGATCAGTTCCAAAACCAACGCCGCATTTTCGCTGTCGAGATTGCCCGTCGGCTCGTCGGCGAGCAGGACGGATGCGCCGTTCGCGAGGCTGCGCGCAATGGCCACGCGCTGGCGTTCGCCGCCCGAGAGCTTGGCGGGAAAATGGTTTTGCCGTCCTTCCAGTCCGACCGCTTTGAGCAACTCCGTCGCGCGCTGTTCCCGTTGGGACGCGGAGCGGTCGGTTTCAAACATGGGGATCTGCACGTTCTCGAGCGCAGTGAAGGTCGGGAGCAAATGGAAGGCTTGAAAGATGAAGCCGATTTCGAGGGCGCGATACGCCGCGAGATCGGGCCGCCCCGCCAGCGCGGTGCCGCGGTAGCGCAGCGTGCCGGCGCTCGGATGATCGAGTGCGCCCAGCATCTGCAGCAGCGTGGATTTTCCCGAACCGCTCTGGCCGACGATCGCCACGAATTCTCCCTGCTCGATGCGAAAGTCCACGCCGCGCAGCGCCTGCACCTGCCCGTCGTCGTATTCTTTTTTCAGCCCCACCGCCTCGAAGACGCGGGCGGGATCAGGATTCGCGGTCGCCATCAATTGCCCTCCTGCGCGGCCATTTCCTGGCGCGTGGCGCGCGTGACGCCGCGCCACTGCGCACCGACGCGCGGATCGGACAGATTGATGAACAGATCGCCCAGCGCGGCGCGATAGGTGCGAAAGGGCGGGCGTTCTTCCGCGGCGGTTGGCTCGAGCGCGGCGGCGTGCTGCGGGAGTTCGGGATGCGGCAGGCCGCTGCGCCAGTGATGCACGCCGTGATATGGCTCGTGGAGCAGCGTGAAGGTGATGAAGTTTGCGAAAAAGCCCTCGGCCACAATGCTCCGGGTCGAGCTATTCACCGTCGATCCAGTCAGTCCGACGTGCTCCACGTATTTGCGCAGGCTTTGCATGTTCGCCGCGATCCACGCGGGGATGACGTGCAGCCAGAGAAAGTATTTCCAGGCATCAAACACCCCGACCGTGGTCAGAACCGCTGTCCAGACGAGCGCAATGCCGGCGAACTCTGCCCAAATCCGGCGCCGCAGCTTTTTGTTTCTGATCGGCGAACCGGTGCGGAGAAAGGTGCGGATGAAAAGCACCGGTGTGAAAAAAAGGCCCATCGTGAGTTCGAGCAGCGCCGCGAGAATTCGGAGCCCGCGTGGCATCCCGGGATGCACAAAGGGCCAGAGTTCCTCATCGCGCTCGGACGAAAGGTAGGCGTGGTGCAATTGATGGGCCGCGCGGTAAAGGCTGAAGCTCATCAGGCTCAGGGTGCCGATGATGATGCCGTCGATTTCATTTAAGACGCGGCTTTTCCGCAGCAGCCCGTGCGACGCTTCGTGAAAGCCGATGAGCATGCTGTGCATGAGGTGGCTCGAGACGAGCACCAGCGGAGCGGCCAGCCAGTAATGGCCGCGATATACCGCATACGCGAGCGAACCCTGCGAAAGGGCAAAGAGCAAGACGAGCACGGGAAACGCGGCGCGGATGATCCAGTGCGGCTCGTGAGGTTCGACGGTATTCATCGCGTTTGATTAGACGAGAGCGGCGGCGCGCATTTCGGAGGCACGGCCCGCGCCGGCTAGGACGGACTCAAAGATTTCCCGCAGATTTTCCACATCTGCCTGTGGAAAAAGTGTCGGACGGAAAAGCCACACGACTTCGAGTTGCTCCTCATACTCCGTGATTTCGCACGCCAGGTGAAAGCGTGCGGTGCCCGTGGAGCGCATCCGCAATTTTGCCGAAAGACCGGGCAGCACTACGTCCGGAATTGGGTGATTTTGCAGCGCAAAGCGAACCTCGAAAATCGGATTGTGGCCCGGTTTTCCGACATCGCCGAGCGCCCGCGCGAGTTCGGCAAACGGGATGGCGTTTGCAAAACAATCGAGCGTGGTCTGATGCGCCGCACGCACGCTTTCGGCCAGCGACCGGTCGTGATCGACCTGCCCGCGCAACGGCACGATCCCGGCGAATGAGCCCATCGTCTCATTCACCGCCTGCTTCGTGCGGTTCGCCACGGGCGTGCCGACGAGGATGTCGTCGCAGCCGGTCCAGCGTGAAAGTGCGATTTGAAAAGCGGCGAGCAGGGTGCTGAATAGCGTGGCTCCGCAGCGGCGGGAAAGTTCGCGGGCGGCGTTCGCGAGTTCCGCGGGGAAATGGGCAACGATCCGATGCGGCGCACCGCCCGCGGTGTCCGCGCCTTCGAGCACGTCCCAAAGCCGGCGGTGTCCCGCGAGATGCGCTTTCCAAAAGGCCAGCCGCGGCTCGAGTTCCGCCGGCTGCCAGAAGGCGCGTTCCGCCGCACCCCACGCCGTGTAGGTCTGCGTCACCGTGGGCAGCGGTTCACGGTCGCCGCGCAGGCGCTGGAAATAGGCGACGCACAATTCCTGCACGAAAAGCCCGAGCGTCCAGCCGTCCGCGACCGCGTGATGAATCGCGAGGACGAGGACATGGTCATCAATCGCCCGGCGCAGCAGCGCCACGCGATAAAGCGGCCCTTGCAGCAGGTCGAACGGTTCATGGAAAATCTCCTGCGCCAGTTCCTCGATCGCCTCCGGTTCACATTGCTCAGGCGAGAGTTCGTGAAAGCGAAAATTTGCCGGCAGGTCCTCGCGGATCATTTGCACAGGCCGGTCTTTGCCGGGCACGAACGACACGCGCAGCGCCTCCTGCCGCCGCACGACCTGGTGCAGGGCACCCCTCCCGTCCTCCGGCGTGATCTTCCCGCGCACCTCAATGAGGCAGCAGATGTGATTCGCGATGTCGCCCACCGGCACTGGGGAAGTTTCCCACAATTCCCGCTGCGGAAACGTGAGCGGTTGGAGGCGGATTTTGCCGCTCTCCAACTGTTGTTTCAAAAGTGCGCGTTTGTCAGCGGACATGGCGTTGGCCGGATTCAGCGGACGGTTTCTTTGGCGTCGGGATCGTCGCCCAAAGTGATTTCCGCACCGAGCATACGGTCGATGTCCTCGTCCGACAGCGCGTCCAAATCCATTTCATCCACGACCGCCGACTCGACGGGAACCGCGGCCGCCACCGGCCCGGCCGTCACGGCTTTTCCACCCATGTGGCCGGCGATGAGCGTGGCGATTTGGCCGATCGTCCGCGCGCGCATGAGGCTCGCCGGTGGCAAGGCCACGCCGGTCGTGGCTTCGAGCGAGTTCTCGATTTCCACGCCCATCAGCGAATCCAAACCGAGGTCGGTGAGCGGCTGGTCGTCGCGCAGGCTGTCCGGCTTGACGCGCAAGACGGAGCCGACGACTTCGCGCACCGCAGCCGCGATGATCGGCTCGCGCTCGTCGGGCGAGGCGGATTCGATTTTCAGCCGCCAGTCGCTCGTGACGCCGCCGCCTTCCTGACTTTCGACGGCGGCGAGGATGCGTTCGAGCAGCGGGTTCTCCGTCATGCTGCGGAAAAACTGCCGCCACTTTGCCCAGTCCACGCGAATCGCGGCGACCTGCGTATTGCCGGCGACGAGCGACGATTCGAGGATCGACATCACTTCGCCCGGCGAGAGTTCCGTGGTGCCTTGCCGCGCGAGGAATTCGGCGACGCGCTCGTTGCGTGCGACGTAACCTTCGCCGCCGAGCACGCCCCAGTTCATGGTCAGCGCGGGCAGGCCGAGCGCGTGGCGATGGTGCGCGAGCGAGTCGAGGAAGGCGTTGGCCGCGCCGTAATTTCCCTGCGCCGGATTGCCGAAGATGCTGGAGATCGACGAGAACATGACGAAGCAATCGAGCTTCATGTCGCGCGTGCCTTTGTGCAGCAACCATGCGCCGTAGGCTTTCGGCTGCATCACCGTGCGCATGCGTTCGCGAGTGAGTGCGGCGAGCGGGGCGTCGTCGATGACCATCGCGAGATGGAAAACGCCGCGCAGCGGTTGCTCGCTCTTTTCTCGGATTTCCCCGAGCAGACCCGCGACGTCTTCGTCCGAGCCCGCATCGGCTTTGACCACGCGCACACCGATGCCGCGGTCGCGCAGACTTTGCACGAAAGCCTCGGCCGCTGGAGTGGCCGCGCCGCTGCGACTGCTGAGCACGAGGTGCCGCGCGCCGCATTTCACCAGCCATTCGGCGAGCACTTTGCCGAAGCCGCCGAACGCGCCGGTGATG
>JAYVNN010000484.1:0-9308 GCA_043758435.1 Chthoniobacter sp. | reverse complement strand
GGCTGCTGCGCGTGCATTCCGTCATCAAGCCGACCGCCGAGGAGCACCAGCGCCACTACCTCTGGCGCTTTTGGAACAAGCTCCCGCCCTACGGCCAGGCGATCATTTTCGACCGCTCGTGGTATGGCCGCGTGCTGGTCGAGCGGGTGGAAAATTTCGCCACGGACAAGGAATGGAAGCGCGCCTACGACGAGATCAACGACTTCGAGCGACTGCTCGCGGACGACGGCACGATCTTCGTGAAATTCTACCTGCACATTTCCAAAGACGAGCAGCTCCTCCGTTTCAAAAGCCGCGAGGCCGATCCCTACAAGCACTGGAAAATCAACGACGAAGACTGGCGCAACCGCCGCAAATGGGACGAGCACAACGCCGCCGCCGAGGACATGTTTGAGCGCACCAGCACGGACGACGCGCCATGGACCGTCGTCCCCGCTAATTACAAATGGTACGCCCGCGTGAAAGTCGTGAAGACCGTCGTCGAAACGCTCGAACGCGCCGGCCTGAAAAAGCGCGACTGATGAACCTGCTCCCCCCCGTGCTCGGGAAAATGCTGCTCGTCCTCGCGCTGCTCGCCGCACCCGGCTGCGACCGTTTTTTTGACAAAGGCTCGAAGGACGACATCGCCGCCGCGGAAAAAAAAGCCGCCGCCGGCGACTTCCGCGCTGCCGCCGGGCTCTATGAGGCCGCGCTCGACGGCACCGCCAAAACCGCCGACCTCCACTACCGCCTCGCGCTGCTCTACGCCGACAAACTCAAGAGCCCGCTCGACGCCGTTCACCACCTCGACCGTTACCTCGATCTCGCGCCCGCTGGCCCGCGCGCCAAGGACGCCAAGACGCTCAAAAAAGAAGACGAAAACAAGCTCCTCCAGCAGCTCAGCAACGGCACGCCCAGCACCCAGGCCGAAGCCATCCGCCTAAAAAACGAAAACCAGCTCCTGCTCGAAAAACTCGCCGCCATCCGCGCGCAGAAAGCCCCGCTGACCGCGGTGATACCCGCGAAAGGCGCACCGCCGCCGCCGCAGGTGATCCCGCCCGGCGCCCGCACCTACACCGTCAAAAGCGGCGACACCCTCGCGAAAATCGCCCGCCAGTTTTACAAAAACCCCGCCCGCGCCCGCGCCATTCAGGATGCCAACGCCGCGCAGCTCGGGGGCACCGTGAACATCAAGCCCGGCATGGTGCTCATCATCCCGAAATAGCGCCCGGCTACTTGCCCGCCGGTTTCGCCGCTGGCGCTTCCTTCGCGGGGAAAAGTTTCAGCAACTCGCCATAGCCGGCCTCCGCCATTTTTTCCTTGGGCACGAAACGGAGCGACGCCGAGTTGATGCAATAGCGCAGGCCGCCGAGTTCCTTGGGCCCGTCGTGGAAGACGTGCCCGAGATGCGCGTCGCCGGTTTTCGAGCGCACCTCCGTGCGCTCCATGCCGTGCGTTTTGTCGGCGAGCTGCTTCACTTCGCCGCCGTCGATCGGCTTCGCAAAACCGGGCCAGCCGCAGTCGGTGTCGAACTTGTCCTTCGAGGAAAACAGCGGCTTGCCCGAGATGATGTCCACGTAAATGCCGTCGCCGTTCTGCTTCCAATACTCATTCGCAAAAGGCCGCTCTGTCGCGTTCTCTTTCGTCACGGAATATTGCAGCGGCGTCAGGCGTTTGCGCAGTTCTTCGTCGGTGGGCATGGCGGTTTTTGGTTCGGATTTTGCGGAACCCGGCTCGGCCTTCGGCGGAGTGGCGGGCGGTTCGCCCGTGGCGTGGGGTTTGAAAAAGGAAAGCGCCAGGCCAGCGGCGGCGAGGGCGCAGGCGGATGCGCAAAATTGGGCGGAGCGGGATTTTGGAAACATAGGCAAATGCTGGGACGGCGCAGGCTAACAGATATTCCGCGCGCGTCACGGCTGCGCGAGCTGCTGCTCGAAGCGCGCCAGTTCCGCGCGCACGCCATCCGGGGCCATGAGCAGCGAGGTGCCGACGAGCATGGCGTGAAAGCCGAGCGTGTCGCGCAGGTGCGGGACGAGCGTGGGATCGACGCCGCTTTCCGCGATGCGCAGCGCGCCCGCGGGGAGCTGGTGGACGAGATCGAATTGCTCGCGCTTGATGCTGAGATCCTTTTTCACGCCGAGCACGCGCAGGACTTTTGAGCCGAGGTAGCGCAGGGCGCTGTCGTCGCTTTTGAAGACGCGGCTGTTGATGCCGCAGAGGCGAGGGTTCGCGGGGAGCTTGGCGATTTCATCCGCGGTGTGCAGCTCGAAGAGCACGGCGAGGCCGAGGCTCGCGGCGAGGGCGGAAAGCTCGCGCAGGCCCGCGGGCGTGAGGATGTTGGCCATCAGCAAAATCGCGTCGGCCCCGTGGGCGCGCGCCTGCCAGACTTGGTAGGGGTCGAAGATGAAATCCTTGCGCAGCAGCGGCTTCGCGGTGCGTGCGCCGACGACGCCGAGCTGGTCGAGGCTCATGCCGAAATCCTCGCGATTCGTGAGCACCGAGACGGCGCGCACGGCGGGGCTGTGTTCGTAGGCGTCGGCGGTGTCGGCCACGTCGGCGTTGCGCATCGCGCCCATCGAGGGCGAGGTGCGCTTGATCTCCGCGATGAGGCCGAAGCCGCCCGCGACCGCGCTCTCGAAATCGCGCACCGGCCGGGCGTCGTGCGCGCGCTTTTCCAAATCGCCCGCAGACTCCCGTGCCTGCATCTCCGCGAGCGCGGCACGCACCCGCCCGACGATCGGCGTGATGACGGAGTGCGGCGGCAGCGGCTCGAGAAACATGGGCCGGTGATAGTGCGGGGCGGCCCCGCGGCGTCAAGGCTCCGCGGGGCGTTCCTCGGCGCGATGAAAACTTTTCACTTCGCCCGCACCGCGCCCGCCGGTAAAAATGGCCCCGCTTTGAACGCGACCACCACACCTACCGCCAACCCTCTGCGCGAGGGTCTTTCCAGTCGGCCCATGCCGCAGCCGTGCAGCGTCGTCATCTTCGGCGCGTCCGGCGATCTCACCTACCGCAAGCTCATCCCCGCGCTCTACAACATCGCCGCCGACGGCGACCTGCCCGCGGCGCTGAGCGTCGTCGGATTTGCGCGGCGCGAAAAAACGGACGCCACTTTCCGCACCGAGCTGCAGGACGCGGTGCGGAAATTTTCGCGCAGCGGAATCGACGACCAGGTGTGGGCGAGCTTCGCCGACCGCGTCTTCTACCACCGCAGCGAATTCGCCGACGCCGACGGCTACCAGCGCCTCGCCGAACGCCTCGCGCAGCTCGACGCGGAGCGCGGCACGCGGGGCAACCGGCTGTTTTATCTCAGCGTCGCGCCGAGCGAATTCGAGGGCATCCTCGAACATCTCGCGGCGGCGGGTTTGAATAAGACGAGCGAGGGCGCATGGACGCGCGTCATTGTGGAAAAACCCTTTGGCACCGACCTCGCCACGGCGCAGGAGCTGAACAGCGTGGTCAACAAAACCTTTCGCGAGCAGGACACCTTCCGCATCGACCATTTCCTCGGCAAAGAGACCGCGCAGAACATCATGGTGCTGCGTTTTGCCAACGGGATTTTCGAGCCGCTGTGGAATCACCGCTACATCGACCACATCCAGATCACCGCCGCCGAGCCGCTCGGCGTGGAGGCGCGCGGGCCGTACTATGAGAGCGCCGGCGCGCTGCGCGACATGGTGCAAAACCACCTGCTCCAGCTCCTCTGCCTCGTGGCGATGGAGCCGCCCACCGACCTCGCCGCCGACAGCGTGCGCGATGAAAAGGTGAAGATCATCCGCTCGCTCCGCCCGATGTCGCCCGAGGACGTGGCGCGCGATGTCATTCGCGGTCAGTACACCGCCGGAGCCATCGGCGGCGTGGAGGTGAAAGCCTACCGCACCGAGGACCGCGTCTCGCCCGAGAGCGTGACGGAGACTTACGTGGCGCTCAAAGCGAACGTCGATAACTGGCGCTGGGCGGGCGTGCCGTTTTACATCCGCGTGGGCAAACGCCTGCCGAAAGGCGCGACCGAAATCGCCGTGCAATTCAAGAACGCACCCGGCGTCCTTTTCAACAAAGGCGCGGAGGACATCGGCGCGAACGTGCTCGTCATCCGCATCCAGCCCGACGAAGGCATCTCGCTGCGCATGCAGTGCAAAATGCCCGGCGCCACGCTGCGCATCGAGCCGGTGAAAATGGATTTTCACTACGGCACCAGCTTCGGCAAAGCCTCGCCCGAAGCCTACGAGCGCCTGCTCCTCGACGCCATGAGCGGCGACGCCACGCTCTTCGCCCGGCGCGACGAAGTGGAAGGCGCGTGGCGTTTCATCGACCTCATCGAAGCCGCCTGGCATCAGTCCGAAAACCCGCCGCCGGTGTGTGAATATCCGAGCGGCTCGTGGGGGCCGAAGGAAGCGGATGAACTGCTGGCGAGGGACGGGCGGGAGTGGAGGAGGATGTGAGCGCGGCGGAGGAAAAGGCGAAAGGCGAAAAGCGAAAGGCGATGACTGCTTCGCGAGGTTCAGCGGATCTTTTGGAGCGGACGAAGCAATTTGCTTTGCGGGTGATTGCGGTTTTTCGGGCTTTGCCGCGGGAGGAGACGGCGCGAGTTCTGGGGCGGCAGGTTTTGCGAAGCGGCACGTCGGTGGGAGCGCAGTATCGCGAAGCGCAGCGTGCGAAATCTTCCGCTGATTTCATCAGCAAGATCGAGGGCGCCCTGCAGGAGCTTGAAGAAACCCGTTACTGGCTCGAATTGCTAAGCGAAGCCGGCATCATTCCGGCGAACCGTCTCACTTCGCTCCACGATGAAGCCACGCAACTCATCGCCATCTTCATGACCATCGCGCGCCGCACCAAACGCCAGCCCTGATCACGCCATCGCCTTTCGCCTTTCGCCCTTCGCCTTTTCCACCATGCCCGCCACCCTCGACATCCCCGCCCTCGGCACTCCTGTCCCCGTCGGACAGATCAATCGCGAGCTGAAAAAGCTCTGGGACACCGGCAGCGCCACGCCGCCCACGCGCGCCTCGCTGATGAACTTCGCCGTCTATTGCCGCAGCACCGAGGCGATGGCGGAAAACACCGAGCTGATTTCCGAATTCACCCGCAACCACGCCTGCCGCGCGCTCCTCATCTGCGTCTGCCGCAATGCGCCAGAGCCCCGCGTTTCCGCCTGGGTCAACGCCCACTGCCACCTCTCGCGCGCCGGCGCGAAAAGCGTGTGCTGCGAGCAGATCAGCTTCCTTCTCGAAGGCGAACTCAAGGGCCGGCTGACCAACATCGTCTTCTCCCATCTCGACAGCGACCTGCCGCTCTATTTCTGGCTCCAGGGCGACCCCGTCGAAGACCTCAACCCCACGCTCTGGCCGTGGATCGACCGCCTCATCATCGACAGCCTTCCGTGGACTTTCCCCCGCTGGCGCTTCGACCGCCTCCACCAAAGTCTGCACAGTGCCAAAGCCACGCTCACCCTCCGCGACCTCAACTGGACGCGCTCGCTCTATATGCGCCAGGCGCTCGCGCAGTTCTTCGACGTGCCGGAAAATCGCCCGCACCTCGCGACGCTCACCGCCGTCCGCATCCAGCATGCACCCGGCTATCACAGCACCGCGCTTTTGCTCGTGGGCTGGCTCTGCGCGCAGCTCGGGTGGCATTTGCAAAGTCCTGCGCCGCTCGTCTTCGCGAGCGCGGAGGGCAAGGCCATCGCCATCCAACTCGATGAGCAGCCCGGCCCCGCCCTCGGCTCCTGCCAGCTCGACTGCGGCCCCGCGACCTTCCGCCTCCGGCGCGAGTCCGGCGAACGCTACCTCCACGCCGACATCGCGCTCCCCGGCGGCCCGCATTTCCAGCACCTCCTCCCCGCCGGCCCCGAGACCACGCTCGAACTCCTCGACGAAGAGATGACCCGCGGCGCCCGGCAGGCCATCTATCTCCACGCCCTCGCGGCGATCACGCCGCTTTTGTAGGCGAAAAGGCCGCGGCTTGCCACGCGAGGCACGCTCGCGTGAACTGCGGGACCGATGTCTTCCGCCGCCCTCTTCCGCACGCTCAAACAGTCGTTCGGCTACGACACGTTTCGCCCGCTGCAGGAGGAGATCATCACCGACGCGCTCGCCGGGCGCGATGTCTTCGCCCTGCTCCCGACGGGCGGCGGCAAGTCGCTCTGCTTTCAGCTCCCAGCCTTGATCCGCGAGGGATTGACCGTCGTCGTCTCGCCGCTCATCGCGCTGATGAAAGACCAGGTCGATGCGCTCACCGCGAGCGGCGTGGCGGCGACGTTCATCAACTCCACGCTCGGCGCAGCGGAGTCGAAAGCTCGGCTGCGCGGGCTTTTCAACGGCGAGTACCGTCTGCTCTACGCCGCCCCCGAGCGGCTGATGCTCGGCGGCACCATCGAGATGCTGCGGCAGTGGAAAGTGGCGCAGATCGCCATCGACGAGGCGCACTGCATTTCCGAATGGGGCCACGACTTCCGCCCCGAGTACCGCCAGATCGCCAAGCTGCGCGACATCTTTCCCAACGTGCCTTTCATGGCGCTCACCGCGACGGCCACGGAGCGCGTGCGCGGCGACATCGTGAAACACCTGCGCCTGCGCGACCCGAGCACCTACGTCGCCAGCTTCAACCGGCCGAATCTGTCCTACCGCGTGCTGCCGAAAGCGAAGCCGTACGACCAGACACTCGCCTTCATCCGCGGGCGAAAAAACGAGTGCGGCATCGTCTATTGCGCGAGCCGCAAAGCGACGGAGATGGTCGCGGAAAACCTCCTCGCCGACGGCATCGCCGCGCGGCCCTACCACGCCGGCCTCGACGACAAAGTGCGGTCAAAAAATCAGGAGCTTTTTCTGCGCGATGAAATCCACGTCATCTGCGCGACCATCGCGTTCGGCATGGGCATCAACAAACCCAACGTACGCTTCGTCCTGCACTACGATTTGCCCAAGAACGTGGAGGGCTACTACCAGGAAACTGGACGCGCCGGTCGCGACGGTCTGCCCAGCGAATGTCTGCTGCTTTTCAGCTCCGGCGACGTGGTGAAACAGACCGCGTTCATCGACGAAAAATCCGGCGACGAGCAGCGCGTCGCCCGCGAGCAGTTGCAGATGATGGTCCACTACGCGGAGTGCTCCGCGTGCCGCCGCGCCGAGCTGCTGCGCTACTTTGGCGAGGAATATGGCGAGCCAAACTGCGGCGGCTGCGACAATTGCCTCGCCCCGCGCGAGACCTTCGACGGCACGCTCGCGACGCAAAAATTCCTCTCGTGTGTCTATCGGCTGCGGCAGGCCTCGCGCTTCGGCACGGGGTTGAATCACATCGTCGAAGTGCTCACCGGCGGTGCGTCCGAGAAGGTGCTGAAATGGGGGCACGACAAGGTCACGACCTACGGCATCGGCAAGGAGCACTCGCGCACGGAATGGGCGGCGCTCGGGCGCGAGATCATCCGGCTCGGCTACTGCCGGCAGAGCACGGAAAAATTCAGCACCATCGAGATGACTGAGGCGGGGCTGGAGATTTTGCGCTCGCGCAAACCCGTCACGCTCACCCGCCCGCCCGCCGAGATCGAGCGCGGTCGCGACGGCAAAAAGCGCGCGGGCGAAATCGCCTGCGACGAGGCGCTCTTTGCGCTGCTCCGCACGCTGCGCAAAAAACTCGCCGACTCGCGCGACGTACCCGCCTACATCATTTTCTCGGACGTTTCGCTCCGCATCATGGCGCGCGAATATCCCGTGACGGAACGCGTTTTTGCGAACATCACCGGCGTCGGCACGAAGAAGCTCGATGAATTCGGCGCGCAGTTCATGGATGCGATCCAGAAATATCTGCGCGAAAATCCGCGCCAGGTTTTCGCCGACGAACTCGACCAGTTCCGCGGCCCGCCGCCGAAAAGCTCCGCCCCTGCGACCTCGCGCGAAAGCTGGCGGATGTTCGCCGCCGGCCAGACCTTCGCGCAAATCGCGCGCTCCCGCGGGCTGACCGAGCAGACCGTGGTGAAGCACGTCGCCGACGCCGTCGAGGACGGCGAGCCTTTCGATCCCGCCGCGCATTTTACTCCCGCCGAACAGACCGAACTCGAAGCCGCCTTCGCCGCGCACAGCGACCACGCGCTCGCCCCGGTGAAGGACGCGCTGGGCAACCGCTACGAATACTCCCGCCTCCACCTCTACCGCGCCGCCCGCCGTGCCCGCGGACGGTAGCTGTAGGGGAAGCAGTCTGCTTCCCCTACAGCTACCGCCGCCACACCGCGCCTACTCCTCCTTCAGCGGCACTTCGAGCTGCTGGAGCACCTCGAAGACGTGGCGGATGAGCCCCTTGTAATGCTGCTGCACGACGAGGTCGTTCGACTCCTTTTCCAGCGCGAGGAAATCGGCGAAATCCTCCTGGAGCTTGAGCGCGAGCAGGGTGCGGAGCTGGGCGTCGGGGTCGGTCACGGGAGCACCGGCCATCGCGCCGGTGCTTTGCGCGAGGTCTTCGCTGTGCTGGGTTAGCTCGGTGATCTGCGTTTGCAGTTCGGCGTTGCGCGCTTCGAGCTGGAGGTTGAGCCGCGCGAGTTCGTCGGGCGTCGGCGCGCCCTCAATGATCGCGCCGAGTTTTTCCGCGCGGCGCGGGCGCTCCTCACGCGGACGCGCTTTGGCCGCGGCGAGTTCCGTGCGCAAGCCCTGCACATGCTGCTCGATCTGCCGCAGCGAGGACACGAGATCGAAACGCACTCCACCACCACTGCTGCTGCCCGGATTGCGCGGCTCATAGACGGGTCGCTCGCGCCGTCCCTCGCGCTCCTGACGCGGCTCCTGCGCGTCCTGCGGTTTCTGCGGGCGCGGTTCATAAACGGGGCGCACCTTTTTCGGCGGCGGTGCGGTTTCGTCCGACGGCTCGGCGTCTTCGCGGTCTTCATCGTCGTCCTCGCGCGGCTCTGCATTTTCATGGGAAACTTCGCCCGTCTCTGCATCGGCATCCGCCCGCAAACCCTCGCCAGCACTGGCTTCCGCGCCCACCGGCTTCAGCGCCGCCGCGATTTCCTCGGGCAATTCCAAGACCTCTTTCCGCAGCGCTCCCTGCCACCGCCCGCTCCAGCGAGCGACGCCTTTTTTCACCGCCTCGAGCGCCTCGGGATGCAGCTTGCCGAGCAGCCCGTTTTCCTGCGCCCATTTCAAAACGCCGAGCTGTGTGACCGGCGGGTGCGGGATCGTGAAGACCGACATCACCGCGCAATGCACCAGCACATCGGCCTCGGCGGGCTTCAGCTCCGCGAGCGCGAGCTGCGCCACCCACGGCTTCGCGCGCCCGATGAAGACGTTGGAAAAAATCTGCGCGTGCTTCGGCGCGAGCGCGCCCGAGTCCTTGTCGCGCATCTC
>JAYVNN010000483.1:0-2989 GCA_043758435.1 Chthoniobacter sp. | reverse complement strand
CGACAATGCCGGGCCGGTCGCGGTTTTCGAGGAGGAATACCACGCCCTCGGGCCGCGCCTCGACATGCTTGCCGTTGATTTTCACGATGCGCGGCGTGTGGCCGAAGAACGTGCCCGCGACGGACACCCAGCCGCTCTCGCCCGTGGCGGTGAGTTCGATGAGTTCCGCGAAATCGCCGACGCTGCTCTCGCGCGATTCGGTGATTTTCAGGCCGATGGTTTCGGCGAAGGCCGGGGCGTTGACGACATTCACCTCGCCGCCGCCAGCGGCGCGGAGGAAGCCGGTGAGCACGGCGCGGGTGATCGGCGTGGTGTCGGATTCGTTGATCTTGCCGCTGAAATTGATGTTCAGGCTGTCGCTGCGCTTGGCGGCGATTTGCGAGAGGAAAAGGCCCAGCTTTTCGCCCAGCGCGAGGTGCGGGCCGACGGCGGCGAGCGTCTTCGCATCAATGCTCGGCATGTTCACGGCGTTGCGGATTTCGCCTTGCAGCAGTGCGGCGCGGATCTGCTCGGCGACCTCGATGCCCACGCCTTCCTGCGCCTCCGCGGTGGATGCGCCGAGGTGCGGCGTGAGGATGAGATTCGGCAGTCCGCGCAACGGCGAATCCGCCGGCAGCGGCTCGGTTTCAAACACGTCCAGCGCCGCCGCCGCGACGTGTTTCGATTTCAGCGCCTCAACCAGCGCCGCCTCGTCAATCAGCCCGCCGCGCGCACAGTTGACGATGCGCACGCCTTTCTTCGTCTTCGCGAGGCGCTCGGCATTCAGCATGTACTTCGTCTCCGCCGTGAGCGGCATGTGCATGGTGATGAAGTCCGCCTCGGGGATGATCGCATCCAGCGTCTCGATCAACTCCACCTGCAACGACCGCGCGCGGCTCGCCGAGAGATACGGATCATAGGCCAGCACGCGCATGCCGAAGGCGATGGCGCGGCGCGCGATCTCCGTGCCGATGCGGCCCATGCCGAGGATGGCGAGCGTCTTATTGTACAGCTCCACGCCGACGAAAGTCTTGCGATCCCACTTGCCGCTCTTCACCGACGCATCCGCCTGCGGGATGTTGCGCGCCGTCGAGACCATCAGCGAAAAGGCGTGCTCGGCGGTCGAGATGGTGTTTCCGCCGGGCGTGTTCATCACGATGATCCCGCGCTTCGTCGCCGCATCCACGTCCACATTATCGACCCCGACACCCGCGCGCCCGATGACCTTCAAATTCGTCGCCGCCTCGATGACCTTCGCCGTCGCCTTCGTCTCGCTGCGCACGACGAGGCCGTGGAATTCGCCGATGATGGCGAGCAGTTCCTCCGGCTTGAGGCCGAGCTTCACGGTGACATCGAGCAGGCCGCCGTTGCTCAGTTCATCAATGCCCCGCTGGGCGATGGGGTCGGCGACAAGGACTTTGGGTTTGGTCATGGCTGTAGGAAAAAGAGCGGCGATTCTCGGCGGCGAAAAGCAAAGCGCAAATGGAAAATGGCGAGATCATCCCCGAATGCGCCCAGCAGTTTGCCGGAGCCCTACCGCTTCCCTAAAACCGCCACCGGCGGCGCAGGCGGCTCGCGCAAAGTGGGAGCCTTCATCTGCGCAAAGCCGTAGAGCACCTTCGTAATCTGCACCACCACGGCCCGAGGCAGAGGGTGCTTGGAATTGGTATTCTCCATGTATTCGAGGAGTTGCTCCTCACGCAGGCAGTGCACGTTTTTCGTCGCCCCAAATTTCGCCTCCACACGCGCGGCGGTGAAGACAAAGACCGGCTGAAAGTAATCGTCGCGCTGCGTCCACTGGCAGACCTGCGTCCGCAGATTCATCAGCCGGATGAGGAAATTCCTCATGTGAGGTTTGCCGGTGGCGCGTCCGTTGAGCAGCACCTCGCCCGCGCCGTCCGGCACCACCAAGCCACGCCAGCTTTTGGTTTCGATGGCGAAAACCCCGGTGGGGCCGACCACGAGATGATCGAAGTCGCCGAACGGTGTCGCGAGATGATGCAAGACAAAGTACTTGTCCGACAGTCGGCTCAGCACCTCCGCGACCACGGCCTCGCCCACCGCCCCGCTCCGCCAGCGGCGGCGCACCTTTTCCAAATCGCCCGCCTTTTGCTCAAACCACCGGAGCGCGCCGACCATGAGGACGAGCACGGCGAGGAAGGCCACCCCGGAGTAGAGGGGATCGCGACCTCGGAGATTGCAGAAAAAACCGGCTGCCCAACTGAGCACCGCGACCGCCGCAAAGCAGCAGACGAGGATGCGGGTGGTCGCTTTGGAAGCCTGGGTGAGGAGGTATGCGCTGGAGTCGCCGTAAGTTCGGGCCATGCGCAGTGATTTAGCAGAAAACAAGCCTGCGCCTTCGGGTCCGAATGAGCAGGGTCAGCTTTAGGGACGGCACTCCGTGCCGTCCGCCAGGCGAGCGATAGCTAGGCGGTGGATGCGGATCTCGATTATTTCCTGTCGTCGTCAGGCACGCGCGGCGGCGGGATTTGACCGGTTGGCGGCAGCCGCTATTCTCGCGGCCATGGGAACTGCCTTACGCGCCGAATACTACGTCTCGCCCGAGGATTACCTCGCCGGCGAACGCGTCAGCCAGCAGAAGCACGAATATCTCGCCGGGGTGATCTATGCGATGGCAGGGACGACGATTGGGCACGGGCGCATCGCGGGAAATATTTACAGCCTGCTCAACGGCCAACTGCGCGGCCAGGGGTGCGAGGCTTTTTCGTCCGAAATCAAAGTGCGCATCCGCAAAGACGCGGCGGATTTTTACTACTACCCGGATGTCACGGTCGATTGCTCGGGCGCAGGCGACGCGTCGCTTTTCGCCGGGGAGCCGCGCGTGATTTTTGAGGTGCTTTCGCCGGACACCGAGCGCATCGACCGCGGCGAAAAGCTGCGCAATTACCAGGGGCTCGCGTCGCTCGATGTGTATGTGCTCGTCGATCAATTCCATGTCGCCGTGACGCTCTACCGGCGCACGGCAGATGGGTGGGTGAGCGAGTTTCTC
>JAYVNN010000482.1:0-9315 GCA_043758435.1 Chthoniobacter sp. | reverse complement strand
CAGGGCTGGCGGCCCACGCTCAGCGCGCCGAACATCCCGCGCCCGCCCGACGGCATCCCGCAGGACATCGCCGAGCACATGCGCCTCATGGCCGACCTCCTCGTGCTCGGCTTCCAGACCGACACCACGCGCATCACCACGCTCAAGCTCAACAACGACCACAGCTCGCTGCGTTTTCCAAACCTCGGCGTGGACTACATGATCCACCATCTGCTCTCACATTCCGACTCCGCGGACTGGCTGAAAGTGAACCGCTTCTTCACCGAGCAGATCGCCTACATCGCGCGCAAGCTCGACGCCATCCAGGAAGGCGAGCGCACCCTCCTCGACAACACGATGCTGCTTTTTTGCTCGAGCATGATGACCGGCAATCACAACAACGATCAGCTCCCCGTGATGCTGCTCGGCGGCGGCGGTGGCCGCGTGAAAGGCGGACGCGTGCTCGACTACACGGGCAAGCCCGAACGCCAGATGTGCCGCCTCTTCCTCTCGATGATGGACAAGATGAACGTCCGCGAAAAACAGTTCGGCGACGCCACCCAGCCGCTGGAGGAAGTGTAGGCCCGCCGCGCTTTTTTCCCCACCACCCGACACCGCTGCGCGCCCATGAAAGCCATCGCCGCCATGTCCTTGAACCGCGTCATCGGGCGCGAGGGAAAAATCCCATGGCACCTGCCGGAGGATTTCCAGTGGTTCAAAAAAATGACGATTGGCCAGGTCGTGCTGATGGGGCGGAAGACGTTTGAGTCGCTCGGCAAGCCGCTGCCGAACCGCACGAATGTGGTGCTCTCGCGGCGCGGCGAAATCGCGGACGTGACGGTACTGCGCGATCTCGCGGAACTCTCGGCGAACCATTTTGCACCGCGGGAAATCTTTGTCATCGGCGGCGCGGAAATCTACGCACAACTGCTGCCGCGCTGCACGGACCTGTATCTCAGCGTGGTGGGGCGCGAAGTGGCGGGGGATGCGTTCTTTCCCGCGTTCGAGGATCGCTGGGAGTTGCTCGAAGTCCCGCTGCGGGCGGCGGAATTCGAGGTGCGGCACTACCGGAATCTGCACGCATGACGCGGCTGCTTTCCACGCTCGCGGTTTGCCTGTGCGCGGTGTTTTCTCCCCGCGTGTCCGCGACTGAAAACACCCCGCGCAATCCGGTGCTGCTCATCCACGGCATCAAGGACGACGCGCGCAAAATGGAGCCGCTGGCGCGCGCTCTCCGCGCGCAGGGCTGGGAGGCGAAGACGATGAGTTTCAAACCGAGCTGGGGGCAGAAAGGGCTGGATGTGCTCGCGGGGCAGGTGGCGCAGTTCGTCGATGAAAACTACGCGCCCGGCGAGAAGATCGACCTCGTCGCCTTCAGCATGGGCGGGCTGGTCACGCGCTACTGGCTCCAGCGCCTCGGCGGGCTGGAGCGCGTGCAGCGCTACGTCACGCTCTCCACGCCACATCACGGCACGCTGCTCGCGTATCTCATCCCGAACGCGGGCTGCCGCCAGATGCGCCCCGGCAGCACCTTTCTCCGCGACCTCGCGAGCGATGCGGACCGACTCGCGGCGCTGGATTTCACGAGTTTCTGGACGCCGCTCGACACGATCATCCTGCCCGCGCACAGCTCCATCATGCCGCAGGCGCGCAACGAGCGCATGGTCATCGCGCTGCATCCGCTGATGGTCTGGCAGGGCAGCGTCCAGCGTGCGGTGGCCGCGGCGCTCCTTCGCTGAGTGCGCTACCAAATGACCGGCACGTCGTAGGCGCGCATGGCCGGGTCGGCGCTGAGGAGTGTGAGCTTTTCGCAGCGCGCCTGCGCGACGAAAAGGCGGTCGAAAGGATCGCGATGATGCAGCGGCAGCCGCACGTAATCCACGAGATGCTCGGGCCGCACCGGCAGGATGCGCAGCTCGCGCGGCAGCCGCTCGCGCACCCATTCCTCGTACGAGGGTTCGAGCCGCAGCTTGTCGATCGCGCACTTGATCGCCATCTCCCACAGGCTCGCGATGCTCACGAGGCATTCATCCGCCCGCCGAATCGCCTGACGCGCAGGCGTGCTGAGTTGCGCCGAACCTTCGGCGAGCCAGAGCAGCGCATGCGTATCGAGCAGCAGCTTCATTCCAAGTACGGCAGCATCTCCGGCAGCGGATCGTCAAAGTCCTTCGCCATCCAGACCGAGCCTTTGGCAAAACCCGGCTTCAGCTTCGGCTGGCCCGCGCCCACCGGGCGGATTTCCGCGATGCGCTGGCCGTGCTTCGTGATGAACCACGTCTGCCCATGCGCGACCTTCTGCAAAATCGCCGAGAGATGCGTCTTCGCCGCAAAAGCCCCGACCTCAAACGCCACGGGCTCATCCGCAAATGCCGTCGCCTCGGCGATTTTTGCTGACGGAATTTCCGGGATGTCGCCGTAGTTGACGGACTTCCTTTTCGCTTTCATGGAAACTAGTTGAACCAACCAGAAACATATCGCAACTGTTTTTTCACGAATTGCCGGCGGCGATGGCCAGCAGCGCAAGAGCCGGGGAGGTGTCCGCTGGCGAGCGCACCCGAAAGCTGATCCAGCCGGATTCCGCGAAGACGTGATGCGGCTCGGCGCGCCGACTGGCGACGAGCGCATCGCGCTGTTCGCGCCCGACGAAAAGATCGAGCAGCCCGTTGCCGTGGAGGTGGCCGAGTTCCCGCGATCCGCGGGCAAATCCGATGCCGCCGAGCCGATGCACACGCAGGCAGATGCCGGGCAGGGCGAGCGTGCGCTTTTCGATCTCCTGCATCGCGGCCAGTCGCGCGGGATGCGCGAGCCGTGTCCACGCGAGCAGCGCGGTGTCGAAAAGCTGCGGCAGGCCGGGCACACGCGCGAGCCAGCGAAGATGACGCACGGCGAAGCGAAACATCGCTCAGCGTTCCGCGAGCCGCCGGACGTGGCGCATGACGCGCAGATGCACGGCGCGCGTCATGTCGCTCGTCCACAGGTCGAAATACCAAAGCGGGCGGACATGCAGCGTGTACCAGCTCGAGCCGATGAGCGTGGTCGTGCCGTCGTGATTGTCGCGGAGAATGAAACGCCCGCGGTGCAGCGTGATGTGTCCGTAGGCTTCGGGATGGGTGGGTTGCTCGATGATGTCGAAGGTCAGTTTTTCCCCCGGCACAAACTCGGCGATTTTTTCTTTGATCGTGATGCCGTCGCTGAATTTGCACTGCCGGTCTGCGCCGACGAAATCCCCGCCGTTCGTCGTCGCCGTGGGGTAGGGGAGACCGAGGCGGAAAATCCAGTAGTCCGGCGCGTCGGGCACTTCGGGAAAGGCGAGGACGTGCGGCCAGACTTTCGCGGGTGGCGCGTGGATGAGGATTTCGTCGGTCACGACGGCGGATTCGTCCGTGCGCTGAAAGGCTTCGCCCGCCGTGAGCAGCGTGAGCAGCGGGACGATGCTGAGGCGGAGGCGCGTGTCGTTTGGCCGAAACCAAATGCGTCCCAGCAGCGTGCCGGTGAGGATCATCGCGTAAAGCGCGGGCGACGCGATGACCAGGCAGACGGCCCCTTCGCGAATGACAATAGCCGCGCCGCTGAGCCCGAGCAGCGTGGTCGTCAGCGAGTGAATGAGGCAGTCGCCGATCGTCGGCTGCAACCGCCGCCAACACCACGCGGCGGTGAAGCCCGCAACCAGCGGCACGAGGCATAGGCTCGGCACGGTGAGCGTGCGCGCGTCCGGTCCGTGGAAATTCGCGAGCAGTTCCTTCACGCCAAAAAACAGCGCAGCCGCAACGATGTTCGCCGCGAGCATCCCGGCGAGCAGTGGCACCGCTTTGCTCTCGCGGGGCGGCGTGGCGGGCGGCTCGTCCATCTCCCGCGGTTACTGCACCTGCGGCAGCAGCAGCCCGAGGAGGTCGCTGATTTTCACACGCTCCTGTCGGCCATCGTCGCGGTGGCGCAGGGTCACGGTGTCGAGCAGGTCGGGGCCGTTTTCGCCGATGGTGTCGAAGTCGATGGTCACGCAAAACGGCGTGCCCGCCTCATCCTGCCGGGCGTAGCGTTTGCCGATGCTGCCGCCTTCGTCGTAGTAGCAGGCCATCTGACAGCGCAGCGATTGGAAGACGGCGCGGGCCTTGGCCACGAGTTCGGGCTTGTTCTTCATCAGCGGGAAAACTCCGAGCTTCACTGGCGCGGTGCGCGGGTGAAAGCGCATCACGGTCAGCACTTCCTTGTTGCCTTTGGCGTCGGTCTTTTCGACTTCGGAGAAAGCGTTCGCGATGACCGCGAGCGCGAGCCGGTCCAGGCCGGCGCTGGGCTCGATGACGTGCGGGACGTAAAAACCCTTGAGCAACCGTTCGCAAAAAACCGCCGCTTCTTCGCGCGATTTGTTGCGGTCGTTCCAGTCCTCCTGCACCTCGGCGGTGAAGTCGCGCTTCTGCTCGTCGGTGAGTTTGGCGGTGGCGGCGCGCAGTTCCTCGTCGAAGACTTCGAGCGGCTTGCCGGAATGTTTCTGATGCTGCGTGAGATCGAAGTTGCCGCGCGCGGCGATGCCCTCCAGCTCCTCGGTGCCAAAGGGAAACTTGTAGAGAATGTCCACGCAGGCGCGGGCGTAGTGCGCGAGTTCGTCCGGCTTTTGCCAGTGGTAGTCGAGCACATCGGCCCCGAGGCCGATGCTCGCGTAGTAAGCTGTGCGCTGCGCTACCCAATAGCGGTGCCACAGATCCCAGCCCCAGTCCGGCTGTGGCGTGGAAAGGTCTGCGCCTTCGCTCCACTCCGCGACGTGGCCGTGGATGAGTTGCACGGCTTCATCCGGCGGAATGAAAAATTCGAGTTCCATCTGCTCAAACTCGCGCGAGCGGAAGGTGAAGTTGCGCGGCGTGATCTCGTTGCGAAAAGCCTTGCCGATTTGCCCGATGCCGAAGGGCACCTTCACGCGCGTGCTGTCCACCACGTTCTTGAACTGCACGAAGATCGCCTGCGCCGTCTCGGGTCGGAGATAGCAGAGATTGTCGTCGCTCTCGATAGGGCCGTAGTGCGTCCGCAGCATGAGATTGAAAGGGCGCGGCTCGGTCAGTTCACCGCCGCAGTGCGGGCAGGGCGTGATGAAGCCCGTCGCGCCGAGCTGCTCCGTCGCGAGAAAAAGATAAAACTGCCGTGCGTCAGTCGGGCGATTGCCTTTCTCCACCTCCTGTACGAGCCATGAAATCGTGATCTCCGGATTCCGCACGAGCGCAAGATTCGGCGCGAGTTGCTTGCCTTTGCCCTTCGCCCATTTCAGCAAATCGCCGGTGTGAAATGCCTCGGTGCCCGGCTCGACAATCGCCGCGAGCGACTGCACCCACGGCTGCTCGCACATCATCGTCCACCACTGGTCCGAGCGGATGAGTTTCTTGCAGCTTTTGCAGGTGCTCATCGGATCGGCAAACGTGTCCACATGCCCCGACGCTTTCCAAATCGCCGGGTGCATGATGATGCTCGCGTCGAGCGGCACCACGTCCTCGCGGTCGCGCATCATCGCGCGCCACCAGGTGTCGCGAAGGTTGCGCTTCAGCTCCGCGCCGAGCGGGCCGTAGTCCCAGAAGCCGTTGATGCCGCCGTAGATGTCGGAGCTTTGGAAAATGAAGCCGCGGCGTTTGCACATCGACACGATCTTTTCCATCAACGGGGTTTCTTTTTGCTGGCTCATAGGGAGCGGGAAAGTGGGTGGGCGTCCGGTAACTCTCAAGCCGAAACTCGGGCCGCGCGTCAGCGGTCGTCGCCCGCGCTGCCGGTCAGTTTTTTCTCCAGAAGAAAGGCGTACTTCGCGAAGACATCGATGCCGCGGATGATGGAGACGAGCCAGCCGCGCCAGCCGTCGCGCCAGCCTTGCTTGAGGACGAGGTGCTTGAAGACGGCGACCCACGGGGAGAGGACGAGGTAGTGCCAGCGGAAGACTTTGCCGCGGGCGGCGAAGGAATCGGCCATCGTGCGGGAGTAGCGGATGGTGCGTTCGAGATGATCCTGCAAATCGCGGAAGGAATAATGCAGCAGATCGCCGTCGAGCCGAGCGGTGGGGCCGGCGACTTCCAGCTTGGCGTGCGGGTCGAGCCCGCCCCAGCGGCCCGCGCCGCGGCGGAGCAGGCGGAGCCGCCATTCGGGATACCACGCGTGCCAGATCCACGCGCCGAGATACCACGTCCGGCGGTTGAGGAAAAAGCCGTCGCCGGTGGGCTCGCGACCGTTGGCAAAAAGTCCGCGCAGTGAGTCGGCGAGTTCGGGTGAGAGGGCTTCGTCGGCATCGAGAAAGAGCACCCACGGCTGCGTGCAAAGATCGAGCGCGCGGTTTTTCTGCGCGATGAATCCGCTCCACGGCGCGACCTCGAAGCGCGCGCCGCTTTCCCGCGCCAGCGCGGCGGTGCGGTCGGTCGAGCCGGAATCGACGATGACGATTTCGCCCGCGAGCCCGCGCACGCTCGCGAGCAGGCGCGGGAGATTCGCCTCCTCGTTGAGCGTGACGATGGCCACGGAGACGGGCAGGGCGGGGGATTCGCCGGGGTTGTTTTGCGATGTAGCCACGATTTGGTGCGGCTGGCTTTAACCCATCGGCACCGGCGGGGCAAAGCCGCGAGTGGGCGGGGGATGAGGTTTCTAATAATCCATCGCCCCGCGGCGTCTGCCATGTATGCTCCCGCCATTCGCCATGGCCCGATACGAAACCTACCAGTCCAATGCCGCCGAAGCACCGCTCATGCGGAAGTGGATTCTGCGCGCGCTCCTCATTTCGCTCTGCCTGCACGCGGCGCTGTTCGTCACTTTCAAGCTCAAGAAGCTGGAGAATTTCGGCAGTGCGGAGGTGATGGTTTCGGCCCCGATTCCGATCAACATGAAACGCCCGGTCATTCCGAAAATGGACGACAAGGACACGCGCCTGGAGCTTTCCAAACCCGCGCCCAACCTCGCGAAACTGCAGGTGCCGGTGGACAAACCCGAGGTGCAGGAAGTGCGTGTGGCTCCGCAGCTCACTGAATTGGTGAAGCCGCTCGATGGCGACAAACCGAAGGTCGATATGTCGGGCTGGGAGGCGATGAACCGCGCTGCGGAAAAAAGCCGCGGCGACATGGAAAAGGAACTCAACTCGCTCGCCGGGGCGCTCATCAAGGACAGCCCGCGGGTGAAAAACCAGCCGGTGCTGAATATGGCGGGCGGCAAGCTCGGCGATGGCGGAGCGGGCGGTGCGGAAGGAATTCCGGGGATGCGAACGGTGAGCGAGCTGCTCGACAAAACCGGCTCGCTGCAATCGGGCGACCGCGGGGGAATCCCCGGCGGCGCGCTCTACGAACACGGCAGTTCGGAGTTGCGCGAGTCGGCGGTGACGCAGCTCCGCAAGCTGGGCGAACTCATCCGGCGCAATCCGAATGCGACGTTCATCATCGAGGGGCACACGGATTCCACGGGCACGCCGGAGGCCAATCAGACGCTGAGCGAGGAGCGCGCGGAGTCGGTGAAACAATGGCTCGTGGACAATATGGGCATCGCGCCGGAGCGGATCGGGACCGTGGGGCTCGGCAGCACAAAAATGATCGTTCAGCCGCAGCCGTACGACTTCAAGGTGGCGGGCTCTTTCGATGCCGAGGTCGCGCGGCAGCAGCCGAACCGGCGCGTGGAAATCGTCATCAAGACGAACCGGAAATAGCCGGCGTGGTGATCGCGTCGCCGCAGGAAATCGCCGGCGATTTTTCGTGGACTCACCCGCGCCGCGCCTTAGAAAACGCGCGATGATTTTCGCACCGCCGCCCGTTTTCTTCCGCACACCATGACGGACGAAAATCGTGCGGACGCATCGGCGGAGCCGCGCACGCTCTGGCTCGTGGCGTGGGCGCTGGCGCTTTTCGCGGCGGGCCTTGCGCTCGATACGCGGCACAATGGATTTCCATTTTTCTACCATCCCGACGAGTCGGCCAAGGTGGAGCAAATCCTCACGGGCCAATGGAATTTCCATCACCCCATGCTGTTGCTGAGCACAGCGGCGGCGGTGGTGAAAACGTTCGGCGTGACGCGGAGCGAACAGGCCGTGGTCGAGGCGGGGCGCTGGACCTCGGCGGCCTTTATCGCCGGCGCGGTGGTGGCGCTGGCGTTGCTGGCCTACGCGTGGCGCGGCTGGACGGCGTCGCTCGCCACGGGCGGTGCGCTGCTGCTGCAGCATCAGCTTTTCGAGCTGGCGCATTATTTGAAGGAGGATTCCGCGCTGCTGCTCGGCGTGGCGCTCAGTTTTTTGCTGAGCTACGTCTTTTGGCAAAAGCCGAATGCCTGGCGCGCGACGCTCCTCGGCGCGGCGGTCGCGCTGGCGATTTCGGGGAAATATATCGGCGTCTTTGTGCTCGCGGTCGCGCTGCCGGCGCTGTGGTTGCCGCCGGGAAAAAAAGGGCGGCGGGCGGTGTGTTTTTGCGGCGCGCTCGCGGCGGTGCTGGTGGTCGTGAATCTGCCGCTGCTGCTGCACTTCGGGGCGTTTGAAAAAAGCTTTGGTGGCGAGATGCAGGAGGTCGTGCATGGCAACCGTGGGATGACGCGCAGCGTGCCGCACACGCAGTACTGGAACATCTTTCGCGACAACACGACGCCCGTCGTGTGGGTGCTGCTCGCGGTCTTTCTCACCGCGCGCTGGCGCGAGCGGCGCGCGGTTTCGCCGGTGGAGTGGCTCATCATCGCGTTTCCTTTCGCCTACGCGCTGGTGCTCTCGTTTTCGCCGAAATCGAACGACCGCTATTTCCTGCCCGCGACCGCCGTGCTCACGCTGCTCGCGGCCTTTGGCGCAGTCGATGCCGCGCGGCTGCTCACCCGCTGGCTGCCGTTGCGCTGGGCGCTCGCGGTCTGCGCCGCGGCGCTGGTTATTTCGGAGGGCGTGTCGCCGCCGCCGCCGCTCGACTGGCGTAATCTTGCGGAATACTTTGCGGCCTTTCAGCACGACGACAACGCGGAGTTCCTCGCGTGGGTGCGGGCGGAGCTGCCGGCGGACGCGGTCATCGCCAAGGACAGCCGGATCAAACTACCCGACCCGGAGAGCAAAACGGATCGCCGCCGCTTTGCGCCGCTACCGCAGAAAATTCTCGCCGGGAAATATGCCGCCGACCTCGGGACGATGGCGGAATTGCGCGAGCGCGGCGTCACCCATCTCGCGGTTTCGCCTACGGACTACGGACGGTTTTTGCTGCCGGGGCTGATTCCGCGGGAAGGCGAGCGCGCGGATTTTGCGCGACGCAAAGCCTTTTACGAAGAACTGCTCCGCGACGGCGAACGGGTCTTCTGGCGCGAGCGCGGCGCGGTGCTTTACCTGCACCCCGGCATCCGCCTCTATCGCCTGCCGCCGCCGGAGGACTGAAAACG
>JAYVNN010000481.1:0-2998 GCA_043758435.1 Chthoniobacter sp. | reverse complement strand
CCCCCACTTTTCCACGGCGAAACTCCGCTCAGGATGACACGCTGTGAAATTTCGGTACACCCTCTGAGAGCTGTGAAAAAAGCCGGCCGGCCGTTGCGGTCGCGCTGCTATGAAGCGCAGACGGTGCGGCTCACAGAGCAGCTCCACCGCCGCAGAGACTTATTTCACAGTTTCGACCCACACGAAGACCGGCAGTTCACCCGCTTCCACCTCAATGCCGCCCGCCGTGCCCGGCACCGTCACGCGCTCGGCGTCACCGGCGGCGAGCGGGGTGCGCTCGGCGCGGAGGACTTTCGCCGCGCCGATGGGGAGTGTAGTTTTCACCGCGGGGCCGGCGGGTTTCCAGACGGCGAGGATGCGCTGTTTGGCGTCGTCGCCTTTAGTGAATTCATAGACGTAGCCTTGCTCGGCGTCTTCGCGGACGACTTTGGTGAGGCGGTAGTCGCCGATGGTTTTTTGCAGGTGGGCGACGGCGTGGAAGGCGGGTTTCGGCACGAAGTTCCGCGTCAGCCCGGAGGAGCCGTGGAGGTGCGGGGTGTCATCGTCGTTGAAGAAGTAGAGGTAGGCGCGGTCGAGCCCCGCGGCGCAGAGGACCATGTAGCCGCGCACCGTCCACATGGCCTGCTCGCGCTCGCTGGACCCGATCCATTTGGCAAAGTCGCCGGTCGTCGGCGCGGGCTTCGTCGTGGCGTCCCAGCCGAATTCGGTGAGCCACACTTCTTTGCCCGGCGCGTGCTCGCGCCGCCAGGTGAGGACGTGGCCGATGTCTTTGAGGAAGCCGATCTTCGGGTCTTCCGGGTAGCTCCGCGCCCACGTCGGCCAGCCGGTGATCTCGGCGTAGTTGTGGATGTTGATGATGTCGTAGAGCGCCTCCAGCCCGGCGAGGCAGTCCACGCTTTTCGAGTAGCTGCCGCTCTTGCCGAGGTTCGCCGCGCAGGTCGCGATGCGCATTTTCGGATCGCCCGCGCGCAGTCCGCCAGCCATCGCCTCGAAGAGTTTCCGATAGGTCGCGTCGTCATACTTCCCCGGCTCATTGCCAATCTCCGCCGCCTCGACGAGCGGCACTTTCGCCGACGGCCCGAGGGCGGTGGCGAACGCTTTGCCGTAGGCGAAGGCATCGCGCGGCAGGTCGCGCCACGCGTCGGGTTTGAGGTTGTCAAAGATCAGGCTGGCCTCGGTGCGGTAGCCCGCCTTGGCCCACGGGCCATAGACCTGCGCCCAGTCCACGCCGTTGCGCGCCATGGGCAGCTTGAGCGCGTAGCTGGTGTCGTCGCCGAAGTCCCAGTCAATCGGGTGGTAGTCGCGCACGAGCCGCGTGACCGGGGCGTAAAGCGCGGGCTGGAACTGCACGGTGTGCCCGCACAGCCCGATGAAGTCGCGCATCAGCGGGCGCGGTTTTTCCTCGGCGCGGAGGGAGGCGGTGGAAAGGGCGAGCGTGAGGAGGAGGATGCGCATGGCAGGATTCAAAAATGGAATCCGTGCGGAAGGCGAAGGGATTCGCGGGGCCGGCAAGCTCCGCTCCAAGCCATGCACCGAACTCGAAGAAGCGTGTCATCCTGAGCGGAGTTCCCGGTGGGCGCAGGTGGGCGGGAAACGGAGTCGAAGGATCCCGGCGGTCCGTTCACGCGCGCACTCGCAGCACGTTTTCGAACCACCGGGGTCCTTCGACTGCGCTGCGCCCGCCTTTCCGCCTCCGCTCCGCTCAGGATGACACGCGTGGAAGTTTTTGATCCACCCGCTAAAACTCGAGCGGTGGCGGCGGGTCGAGTTTGATCGTGGCGTCGAGGATGGTCTCCTGCGGGGCGACGCGCAGGACGGGCACGGCACGGCGCACCTCTGGCTCGGCCTCGACGGGCACGGGTGCGGCGGCGGGGATTTTCACGGAGCTGTCCACGGGCGCGACGGTGCCGCCGAGGGCTCTCATGGCGATGGCGTTCTGGATGGACTGCATCGAGTTGTAGGGATCGTTGCCGAGGACGGTCGGCGCTTTCATCACCACGGGCTGCACGGCAGAGACATCCACGGCCAGCGTGGCGCGCGGGATGACACCAGGCACGACCGCTTTCACAAAACTCCCCGGCGAGACCCCGCTATGCACCGAGCAGCCAGTCTGCGGCGCCTGCTCCTCGGTACAGGTTTCAAAGTAGGTGGTGCGGCGTTGCACGCGCTCGCCGGTCTCCTTGTCCTCGAAGGTCTCCACGCATTTGTCGGTCGCGAGCTGGCCGGAGGCGGTGCAAAGCTCGACCTTGATGAGCCCCTTCGGCGGCGGAAAATCCATCGGCTTGTAGCTGGCGAAGGTGGCCTTCATCACGCCGGTCCAAATGGGCAGCGCGACCTCGTTGCTGAACGCGCCGCGGTAGATCGGCTTCGGTTTGTCGAAGCCCGCCCACACCCCGCAGGTCACCGCGCTGGAGTAGCCCACGAACCACGCGTCGGTGAAATTGTAGGCCGTGCCGGTCTTGCCCCCGAGCGGGAATTTCTTGAGCCCGAGTTCCGTGAAAGCGCGGTCGGCGGTGCCGCGTTCGAGCACTTCGGAGAGGCACGAGTTGATCTCGTAGGCGGTCGTGGGCTTGATGACGTTCACCTTTTTCCGCTCGGCCTGATAGACGACCTTGCCGGCCTTATCCACGATTTTGGCGATGATGAAAGGCTTGTCCGGCCGCCAGCCGCCGTTCGGGAAAATGGTGTTGGCGAGGGTCATTTCCAGGAGCGTGACTTCGCTGCTGCCGAGGTAGGTCGCGGGGAAAGGGCGGAGCGGGCTTTCGATGCCGGCCAGCTTGGCCAGCGGCAGCACGCGGTCGAGCCCGGTCATCTGGCCGAGGCGCACGGTCGCGGCGTTTTTGCTTTTCACGAGCGCGGTGCGGGCGGAGATGCCGCCCTCGTATTTGTTGTCCACGCGCTCGGGGCCCCACTCGCCGAGGATGCCGGTCTGGCCGCCGATCATGACCTGGCGGTTGTCCATCACCGCGTCCTGCAAAAGCGTGCCGGGATTGAAGCC
>JAYVNN010000480.1:0-2999 GCA_043758435.1 Chthoniobacter sp. | reverse complement strand
TGACTGCGCGGCTTCGGAATGACGACCACATCCTCGAACGGAAACTCCGCCGCGTGCTCCCGCTTCTGCGCAAAAACGACGGGCCGAAATTCCCGGAGCGCCGTGATTTGCCGGTAAACGTGCAGCATTTCCGGCTTTAAAAACGTCACCACGTACGACGCCACCACCGGCCGCGAAGGCTGATCCCCGCTTGATTCGCGGTCGGTCGATGGGGGAAATGGGGCGATCTTCACTTCTTCACTCGAAAGTCGGGCAGAGCGACTCTATGTTGCGCGCGACATGCGGCGAGAACTCCAAATTCTGAACATGCTCGGCCTCCACGCACGCCCCGCGTCGGAGTTTGTGAAGACGGTGCGGCAGTTCAAATCGGACGTCACGATCTGCAAAGGCGACGAGTGTTTTTCCGCCGCCAGCATCCTCGAAGTCCTCAGCGCCAACCTCGATTGCGGCTCGCAGCTCGTGGTTGAGGCAATCGGTCCGGACGCCGTTGAAGTGCTCGATCGCCTCGCGCATTTGCTCCTGGAATTCCGCGATCAGGAGGGATGCTGCCGCGATTCGGCTTCGTAGTTGAGAGTTCCGCGGCGGCTTCCTACTTTCCCGCGGTGACCGAATTCCTCGCGCAAGCCCGCCGCGTCATCGCGCTCGAAATGGGCGAACTCCAGCGCCTCGACACCCGCCTCGACGACTCCTTTTCCCGCGCGATCGACCTGCTCCTGGCGTGCGTTTCCGGGAAGGGAAAGATCGTCGTCTGCGGCGTCGGCAAGTCCGGCCACATCGGCGAGAAAATCGCCGCAACCCTCACCAGCACAGGATCTCCCGCCGTCGTCCTCCATTCCCTCAACGCCCTCCACGGCGACCTCGGCGTCATCGCCGACGGCGACGTGATCCTCGCCCTGAGCTACAGCGGCGAGACCGATGAGCTCGTCAACATCCTCCCCGCCCTCGCCCGCTTCGATGTGAAAATCATCGCGATGACCGGCCATCCGAAGTCGTTCGTCGCGCAAAACAGCGACGTGCATCTCGACGTGAGCGTCGAGCAGGAGGCGTGTCCCCTGAACCTCGCCCCGACCTCCAGCACCACCGTCATGCTCGTCCTCGGCGACGCCCTCGCGATGGTCCTCCTCGAAGCCCGCGGCTTCACGAAAGAGGACTTCGCCCGCTACCACCCGAGCGGAAAACTCGGCCGCACGCTCCTCCTCAAAGTCCGCCAAATCATGCGCGGAGCCGACCAAATGGCGCTCGTCACTCCGGCCATGCGCGTCCGCGAAGTCCTCCAGGAAATGAACCGCCGCCGCGCCGGTGCGGCCGTCGCCATCGATGCCGACGGCAGGCTCGCCGGCATTTTCACGCACGGAGATTTCGCCCGCCATTTCGAGACGACGCCGGACATCGGAGACACGCCCGTCGAGCAGTTCCTCACCCGCCACCCGATCACCGTCTCCGCCGAAAAGCTCGCCGCCGAAGTCCTGCACATCCTCGAAACCCACCGCATCGACGACCTCGTCGTCGTCGATGAAAACAACCGCCCCCTCGGCGTCGTGGACTCGCAAGACCTCGCCCGTTTCAAGCTCATCTGAGCGCCGACCCGGCGCTTGCCAGCCGGAATCGAAACGTCAATAGTCCCGTCCCTTTTTCCAGCAACCAACCTCCTTCCTCCACCAAATCTCATGGCTCAGGCAAACGATCTCCGCAAAGGCATGGCAGTCCGCTACAATGGCAACGTCGCCATCGTGCTCGAAGTCATGCACCGCACGCCGGGCAATCTCCGCGCCTTTGTCCAGGCGATCATTCGCTACATCGGCACCGGCAAATCCGCTGACGTGCGCTTTGGCTCGACTGACAAGGTGGAGACAGTGGACATCCAGCGCACGCAGGTCGAGTTCAGCTACAAGGATCATCAGGGCTATCACTTCATGGACCCGGAGAGCTATGAGACGATCTCGCTCGATGACAAACTGCTCGCCGACGTGAAGGACTACCTCGTCGAGAACCTCAAGGTCGATGTGTTGTATGTCGAAGGCAAGGCAGCGCTGGTTGAGGTCCCGTCGTCAGTCACGTTAAAGGTCACCGAATCGGCTGAAGGCGTGAAAGGTGACAGTGCCAACAACGTGATGAAGACAGCGACACTTGAGACAGGCAAGGTGGTGAATGTCCCGCTCTTCATCAAAGAAGGAGAGATGGTCAAGATCGACACACGCAACGGCACCTACATGGGCCGGGCCTAGGTCTCGCGGGACGCGGAGTTGTTTCGTGGCCAGGCGAACTCAACCCACGAACAAGAAAGCCGGGCGGAAGCTCCTGCTCGGCGCGGCACCCGCGGCGGAGGAGTGGTCAGTCCCGACCTGGTGGCTGAACACGCTCATCGGCCTCTTTCTTCTCCCGGTCGCGGGAGTGTTGACAGTGGCGTTGTTCGCGAGCTTTTCCCATGCGGCGGTGAGGCACTCATTTTGGGCGAGTGAAGAGTTCTGGTTCTTCGCTCTTGGCGCAGTGTTATGGGCTCTGGCTTTCTCCGGTTGTGTCTGGGTTTACGGCGAACCACGGCTTTTGCGGGCCTATGTCTTTGGGCACGAACTGACTCACGCCATCTGGGTCTGGATCATGGGAGGTAAAGTCATCGACTTCGAGGTGGCCCGTGACGGCGGCTTTATCCTGACTGACACCCACAATGTCTGGATCGCGCTCGCCCCTTACTTCTACCCGCTCTACAGCCTTGCCGTCATTGTCGTGTACGGCGTGGCCAGTGTGTTCTTCGATCTCTCAGGTTACACTCCGTTGCTCTTCGGCCTCATCGGATTGACCTGGTCCTTTCACATGAGTTTCACGGTTTGGATGATTCCGAAAGGTCAGAGCGATCTGACTCAGCACGGCACTTTCTTTTCTCTCGTCATCATCTACCTGATGAACCTTCTGCTCCTCAGTGGCTTGCTTCTGTTCGCCGCGCCCGAAGTGACTTTTCGAGGCTTCGGAAAAGAGCTACTGACGAACACCGAGGATCTCGC
>JAYVNN010000479.1:0-3001 GCA_043758435.1 Chthoniobacter sp. | reverse complement strand
CGAGGTCGGCGTCGAGGCGCGAGATGATCGCCGCGTGCGCTTTCGCCTGCTCCGTCCAGTCGCGCTCCTTGTAATCGCCGAGGTCGGGGACTTCGCTGCCGTTGCCGGTGCGGCGGGTGGCTTCGTTGTTGGCGTGCGGGGTGATGAGCGACCAATAGAGAAAGAACGGGCGCTCGCGGTTTTTCTCGACCCATTGCAGCGCCTCGGCGGCGAGCAGGTCGGGCACGTATTCGCCGCGCCACTCGGCCACGCCCGCGCCGTTGTCCTCGCCGGGCTTGCCTTCGCGGAGCTGTTTGTTTTTCAGCCAGACGCGCTCTTCGCCGCGGTAGAGAAATTCGGTGTAGGGATTGTGCGCGTGGACGTGGTCGAGGTAGCCGAGGAAATAATCGAACCCCTTCTTCGTCGGCGCACCCGTGCTCCCCGCAGTGCCCAGCCCCCATTTCCCGATGCACGCTGTCGCATAACCCGCCCGCTTCAGCACCTCCGCCACCGTCGTGTCCTCCGGCTGCAAAATCGCCCCCGGCAGCTTCACCCCGATGTTCCCGCGAATCTGCGCGTGCCCGTTGTGCCGCCCCGTCAGCAGCGTGCAGCGCGACGGCCCGCACACCGTATTGCCCGCGTAAAACTGCGGAAACCGCATCCCCTCCCGCGCCATCCGGTCGATGTTCGGCGTGGCGATGAGCTGCTGCCCCTGACACCCGACCTCGCCGTAGCCGAGATCATCCGCGAGCACGAAAACGATATTCGGCAGACGCTCCGCGGCGCGGGCTGAGAGCGCGGCGAGGAGGGTGAAAAGGGCGAGGATTTTTTTCATGGCGGTGAAATGTCCGGTCACATTTTCGGGAAAGTATCCGGCTTCACTCGTGGACATATTTCACGACCCACGGGTCGCCGGTCCTTTCCTGAAAGGCCTTCACTTTCGCCGACATCCTGGCCAGCTCCTCGGCGTGCGCGGGATCGGCGGCGAGGTTGTGGATTTCGCCAGGATCGGTTTCGAGGTCGTAGAGTTCGTATTTCGGACGCTGGAGAAAATCCGCAGTGAGCCGCTGGCCGTAGTGGCTGTCGCCGCCTCTTTGCGTACGCTGCCAGGTGGCCGATTCCCACAGGTCCGACGCAAAAGGATACGGAAGCTGGTAGGCGATGTTATAGAGGAGCTTGTAGCGCCGCTCCCGCAGCACGCGCATGGGGTAATACATCGTGATCTCGTGCGCGGCATGCGAGGCGAAGACCTCATCCCAGCCGGGCGCGTTTTCCTTTTCCCACAAGCCCGCCCACGAGCGCCCGTGAAATTTGTACGGCTGCGGCTTCGCGCCCGGAGCGGGCGCGCCGTGGTCGTCGAGCGCGCGCAAGGGTGCGGAGTCGGGCGTTTTCACGCCGCAGAAATCGAGGATCGTGGGCGTGAAATCGACCCATGAAATCATGGCGTCGCATTTTCCACCCCGCCGCCGCTGGCCGGGCGCACGGACGATCAGCGGCAGGTGCATGCCGTCTTCGTAGAGGCCGGTCTTCGCGCCGGGAAAAGGGATGCCATTGTCGCTCGTGAGGACGATCAGCGTGTCGTCGAGATGGCCCGTCTCGCGCAGGATCCCCACGAGCCGGCCGAGCCCCTGATCGACGCGCGACACCGCCTGGTAGTATTGCGCCAGCTCCGCGCGGCACTCCGGCGTGTCCGGCAGAAACGCGGGCACGGACACCTCTTGCGGGTCGTATTTCACCTCGTCCACTCCGTCGTGGCGCTGGCCGTTGCCAAACGCGTTCGCGCCCAGCGGATCGCCCGCGACCGTGTCTCCGCTGCGATGCGGATCGTCCGTGCAGAAGTAGAGAAAGAACGGGCGCGCGTCCGGCGCGGCGAGAAACTCACGGCAGCGCTCTGCCATCGTCACCGCGTTGCGCCCGCCACCCTGGTTGCCCTTCAGCTCAGTTTCAAAATGATAGACCTCCTCCGGCGCGACGTGGAATTTTCCAATCCGCGCCGTGCGCCAGCCGCCCGCCGCGAGCAGCACCGGCAGCGATTTCACCGACGCAAAAGTGCGCCCTGCATGCACGCTGTGCGCGAGCGAATACTGGCCGTTGGCGTGATTGTGCAGGCCCGTGAGGATGACCGACCGGCTCGGGCTGCAGCTCGCGGTGGTGCAAAATGCGTGCGTGAAAACCGTGCCGTCCGCCGCGAGCGCATCGATGTTCGGCGTGCGGATGATTTTGTTTCCAAAACACCCGGCGTCGCGCCCCCAGTCATCGAGGATGAAGAGGATGACGTTCTGCTTTTTTCCCAGCTCCGCCGCGCCGGCGAGCGGAGCGGTGAGGAAAAGCGCGAAGACGAGGCGGAGGAGCGTTTTCATAAGGCGGGGCATGGTTCTTAACCAACGCACCGCCCGGCGTGCAATCAAAGCGCGCGGCTGCCATTGCGCCTTCCCGCCTGCCACTACGCGCGGCGGGTGAAAATCCGGCTTTCATTCACCGGCAGGAGGTTTCCGCTTTGCCTTGCGACAGCGCCCCGCTTTACCGTCCGCGCCGCATGAGCGCCACCGCCACTTCCGATCTCGCGCCGCCGCCCGGGCTTTTCGACGGCTACCGCCCGGCGGCGGATATTTTCGACGAGATGATGGGGGCCGACGGCGTCGTGCGCCCGCACTGGCGCACGCTCGCGGAGAGCATCGGGCGGCTCGGGGCGGACGGGCTGGATGAGCGGCGCGAAAGCGTGCGCGCGCTGCTGCGGGAGCACGGCGTGACTTACAACGTGTATGCCGACGGGCGCAGCGCGGAGCGGAGCTGGGAGCTGGGCGCGCTGCCGATGGTCATCAGCGCGGCGGAGTGGGCGCAGCTCGAGCCCGGCCTCATCCAGCGCACGCAGCTTTTGAACATGGTGCTGGCCGACATCTACGGCCCGCAGCGCCTGCTGCGTGACGGCCTGCTGCCGCCCGCGCTCATCCACGCGAACCCCGGTTTTCTCCGCCCGTGCAGCGGCATGCGCGCGCCGCGCGGGATGTTTCTCACCTTCCAC
>JAYVNN010000478.1:0-3001 GCA_043758435.1 Chthoniobacter sp. | reverse complement strand
GATGCGATTCGCTGGGCCAGCCCTTCGACGATTCCCGTTTTCCCCACCCCGGCTTCCCCGAGCAGAATCGGGTTGCTCTTGCGCTTCTGCGAAAGAATTTCGCGTCACGCGTGGAATCTGGCCCTTCCGTCCGATGACCGGCTCCGACTTCCCTCACCAAGCTAGTTCGGTGCGGCTGCTCCGATACCCTTCACACGAACCGCCACCAAGTAGCCCGCGATCTGTCCACAGGCGTCTTCAATGTAGCTGGCGGCGTCATCGCGAAGCCATTGAGAAGTGCTTGGCGAATCGGTGCGCCGAGCACGGAAGCTAAATCAAATGCCTGATAGATGATTGCATTCGCGGTGCGTTCGAGGCGCAGAACCGGATCGCTCATCGGCTCGGTTTCAGGAATTTCGAGTTTGATGGTGTTCAAGGTTCCGCGTGCGCGTGCCGGCCCGAGCGGATGCGAACGGCCATCGTGAGCGCTGATGATGTTCTTGATTCCACTGAAGAATTTCGACGTGAAGACGCGAATCGGGATTTGGAATTGTGTGCGACGCGCAGACTCGGATGCGCGTCGGACGCGCATTAGCAAGACCGTCCCAGCGACCTTCTGCGTCGTAACTACTGCTCTCCGAATTTCCGGACGCGTCACTCGTTGGAACTTGAACAGTGCCTGATCGCGCCCACGCCGTTTCTGCTTCGATTGATCGTTGCTGCCTTTTCGCCGCCGCCGCAATTCCTCCTCAGGGAAGATGTATCCGAGAGTGAGCAGGTCGTTGAGCAGTGTTGTGTCGAGACGCCGGGCGAGGCCGCTCGCCGGATCGCGCCACGCTGCAAGAGCGGTGCGTGCATCAGTGATGACCGGGTCGGCAAGCGGGGCATCGATCTGCAAACCGGCTTCGGTGTTCAAGAATAGCCCTGCCTCAGTGAGATTGTTCGAGCCAACGATGAGTCGAGCATCCGCGTCGTTGCGGAGCAGATAAACCTTCGGGTGAAACACGACCTCCGCTTCGTTGTGATGGATGTAGGTTTCGATGCCGCCTTCGCTCTGCCACGCGAGCAAGTCGCAGAGTCCCTCGTGAGAAGTGTTTTCGATATCCACGCCAACGGTGACTTGCGCTGTGCCACCCGCTTTCAAAAACTTGCCAAACGACGCAGCAATATGACGCGTGCCGGAGCGCCTCACCCACGCGACAGCCATCTCGGCGCGCTGCCACTTGCCGGACTCAAGATCATCCGCGAGCGCCTTTCCAAATCGGTGTGCGAGAGGCTGATTGTAGAACATGGCTCACCGACTCGCGGGCAGCGCGCCGTTGTCCCGTCCGTGCAGGAACTCATAGGAAATCACGGTTTTCCCGGTGGTCTTTTTCACCGGCGGTTTTGCGAAAATCAGGATGTGCTCGTGGACGTTTTTGAAAAGGAAGTTTGGCGGGTACGGATAGCTGCCAAAAATGGGGCGTTGCTTTCCATGTGAGCCCCACTTGCCACCCGTGCCATCCTTCGACCAAATGATTTCGTTGATGATGACGAAACCGATGTCGCGGAGCAGTTGCACGAAATCCGCAGCCAGCGGGAACGTGAGCAAGCCATGCTCGGTGTGCTGATTCACGTTGGCAGTGACGAGGCAGAGTTTGCGGCCTGGCATGAGCACGCGAAAGCATTCGGTGAAGACCGGACGGATGCTGGAAAAAAACTGTGGGTAGATTGCCTCATTGCCAAGATTCGCACGGCCCTTGCCATAGTTCGCTTTGTTCCAATACGGCGGGCTGGTGACGACGAGGCCGATGGAATCGTCGGCGATGCCATCCATCTTCCGGCTGTCGCCGTGGATGACGGCAGTCGTGCCGTTGCAACGCTTGCGGATCACTTTGGCGAAGTCGGCGTTTTGCTCGATGCACGTCGCAGGGCGGCCCAGTTCCGCCGCCGCAATCGCCGTGGTGCCGATACCACCGAACGGGTCGAGCACCATCTCGCCGTGAAAGGAAAACAGCTTGATGAGTCGTCGAGGAATCTCGACCGGAAACACCGCCGGATGATCCGGATCGGATGTGTTGGCGATTTGCCAGACCGTCTTCGTGTATTCGCGCCACTCTTCCTTGGTGAGTTTGCTTTTCTCTTTTTGTGATTTGGTGGGCAGCGAAGTCATGCGGGCGGTGGAGCGGAAAAAATTTGGTGGAGATGCTGACGGCGCTCGTCCGCGGCGTCCACCACGGCATTGCCTTGCACGAACGTGCGAAGTTCGGTGAGAAATTCAGGCGGCAGCTTTGCGGACTCGATCAGCAGTGCATCAATCGCGTCGCGCTCCTCGTGGCAGTGGAGAGGCCGGTAGCCGATGGTGAGCTTGCCGCCATTGAGGCTGGTGAAGCGATGCTCGTGCAGTCGCTGCCAGAGCTTGCGTCCTTGCGCGGCAAGTTGCGCCAAGCCGTCGGCATCGAACATCGAGCGTGAAAACGGGATCTCATCCCACAGCCAGCCGGGCACATGGAATCCATCGCCCAAGACGTGCCAGAGCCAAAACGCAATGCGGCTGCTGAGGATCGCAAAGACCGCTTCGGCGTCCTGCTCCGAGCGAAACTCCAGGCAGTGCACCGCACTCTCGCTCATCGGGAAAGTGCGTTCGTCATCCGCCAACTCCGCGCACCGATATACGTTGAGAAAATTATACGCTGTTCCTCCGACAAAAACGCGGTGCGTGGATTGTTCGCCGATCGCATCTTCCGGGCGGCAAGTACCCACACGCACGCACCAGGCAGGCAAACGCCCAGTCGCGCGGCGCAGCGAGCGAAACGCTGCCGCTTGGATTTCACCGCCGAGCTTTGGAATCCCGTGGCTGATGATGGCCGCACCGATCGGCGTGAATCCAATGTTTTCAAACAGGGCGTGCCTCGTGCGGCTCGTCCATTTGCGCAGCGGCCCAGTTTCAATCTCCGCGAGTTGGCCGCGCGGCGGAGTCTTTTCGTCCTCGAAACGAAACAGAATCGCGTTTCGCGTTTTCACTTCCTCGCCGAAAAGCGCG
>JAYVNN010000477.1:0-9358 GCA_043758435.1 Chthoniobacter sp. | reverse complement strand
AGAAACTCGTCGATGCCATCGTCTCGACGAGCACGGGCCGGTCGAAGAAAGACCAGGAAGCCCTCGCCGGAGTCGGCGAATAACGCCCGCCCTCTCGGTAACCCCTTTCGGAGAGACGAGGGCTCAGCGCTCTCGTCTCTTTGCATTTCCAACCCTAGCCATCCACACATCCCTATGAGCACTGCCACCGTCATCGACGCCCAACTCGTCAAAACCCTCCGCGAAAAGACCAACGCCGGTCTGATGGAATGCAAACGCGCCCTCACCGAAACCAGCGGCGACCTCGAGGCGGCCATCGACGTGCTGCGGGCGAAAGGCGCTGCCAGCGCCGCGAAGAAAGCCGACCGTGAAGCGAAGGACGGCGTCATCGCCCAGGCCATCTTACCCGGTGCGAAAGTCGGCGTGCTCGTCGAGGTCAATTGCGAGACCGATTTCGTCGCCAAGAACGACAGCTTCCGCGCCTTCACCGACGACATCGCAAAAAAAATCGCCTCGAACCCCGACGTCGATCTCGAAAGCGAGCGCGTCTCTGCCGTGCAGAAGATCGGCGAAAACGTCCGCATCCGCCGCAGCGCCCGCGTGGAAGTGACCGGCCACGGTTCGCTCGCCGCCTACATCCACACCGGCTCGAAAGTCGGCGTGCTCGTGGAAGTCGGCTCGGAAAAAGACGACACCGCGACCAAGGAGGAATTCAAGCAGCTCGTCCGCGACATCACGCTCCAGATCGCCGCCGCCAATCCCGTGTGCGTCGATCGCACGCAGGTTCCGCAGGCCCTCGCCGACCGCGAGCGCGCCATCTACCGCGAGCAGGTGCCGCCCGGCAAACCGGCGGAGATGATCGAGAAAATCGTCGAAGGAAAAATGGTGAAGTTTTACAGCGGCGCGTGCCTCCTCGATCAGGCGTTCATCAAGAACCCCGACCACACCATCGCCCAGCTCCTCGCGGCCAAGAGCAAGGACATCGGCGACACCATCGTGATCCGCCGCTTCCTCCGCTACATGGTCGGCGAAGAAATCACCGCGTAGTTTTTTCGACGCGAAAGAATCTGACGGGCGCAGGCTGCAAGGCTTGCGCCCGTTTTTTTCAGGAAACTGCGATGCGCTCAGCGGCACGCCAGCCGAAGCGTGCCCGTTCGCGGCGTTAGAAATGAAAGCCGAAACGGGCCAGCGCCTCGAGATCGAACAGGCATGGGCTGTTCAGCGGCGTGTTCACATGCGCCTTAAGGGTCGGCACGATGGCCTTGAACGTGCCGTCCCGTGGGCTGGGACGTTCTGATGAATATGGGAGAGGAGGCACCTGCATCTTGTTGCAAGGCACTGAACTTCAAAACGCCAGCGCATGACTTAAAAAAACCGAGGCGGTTGGCAGTACGGTATGCCGTCGCTATGAATGCCTCATTTTTCCATGAATCCTGACCAACCTCCCATTCCACGCCAGCTCTTCGATGCCATCTACGAGATGAACGCGGCGGGAAATCATTCGGATTTTTTTGCCGCGGTCGTCTCCGGCCTCCTGCGCATGATCCGTGCGGACATTTGCGTGGTGCAGGCTTTTGATCGTGTGCATCAGCGCATCCGGCTCAAGATGAGTCCCGAGCAGCCTTTCACGCAGGCGGAGATTGACTACTACATGGCGCATCCCAACGAGATGCCATTCGTGGAATATTATGAGCGCACGGGCGACACGCAGGCCCGGCGTCTGTGCGATGTGGCGGACATGCTGGCCTGGCGGACGAGCCGCTATTATCGGACCTGTCTCGGCCGGCAGAATGTTCCGTTCGCTCTCGGTCTGCCGATTAGCGTTAGTGCTACGACGGTGACCGCCGTTTGCTTCAATCGTGGCGGGCGGGAGTTCTCGCTGCGGGACTGTGCCCTGCTGGATGTCTTCGCGCCGCACTTCCGGCTCGCGTGGTCGCGGCAGCCGGACCCTTGGACGGGCGTGCAGGATCGGCGCACGGCGGGACTTTCGCGACGCGAATGCGATGTCCTCTACTGGATCACTAGCGGGAAGCTCAACAGCGAGATTGCCACCATTCTCGGCATCCGGCTCTCGACGGTGCAGGAGCATGTGGCGAACATTTTGCGCAAGCTCGAGATCGAGAACCGCCACGCGCTGACGGTGCATTGCATGGGCAGTGCGGCCGCGTGGGGACGCCCGGCGCACCCCCATGCGTCCGGGTAGGCCGGTGGGGTGGCGTGGATATAGCTTATCGGGCAATCCAATCTGCTCCGATGAAACTCCATATGCCCCCAACTTTCGCGCCGCGCCTCTTGTCCTGTCTGGCTGCCGTCCTCTCGGCTTTGTCCGTGGCTCCTTCCGCGTTCGCGCAGGAGACGTTCACCCTCTCCACGACCACGTATCCCAATGTGTGGAACTACAACACGACGAACTGGGTGAACGCCGCGGGCGACATCCAAGGCTGGCCGGGCGGTTACAATGCTCGCCCGAATGCGACGATCAGCGGGACGCGGACGGTGGATGTGACGGGCACTCAGTTCTGCACCACGCTGAAGCTGGTTAATGGAGTAACGCTCATGTCATCGCAGGGAAATGAACTTTATGCGAGTCAAGTCAATGGATCGGGCACGGCGACGATCAACAATCGAATCATCGGCGAGTCCTCGCTTGGGATCGCGGCCAATGGCGCCATGACGTTCACGGAAACCAACACCAGTCCCTCTCTGGCCATCGATGGCCCCGTGACTCTGCAAGGCGCGGCGGCACGTTTCAATGCTGGCACGTTCAGCTACGGCACCCTCGGACCAAACAACGGGATCGCGGGAACCAATGTATTCAATTCCACGGCGGGTTCCCAAATCAACTCCGGTGGAGATGTGGCCTTCGGGGTTATTCGCGTGGGGCAGAGCTACGGCACTCTCACGGGGACTGCGGTAACAGCGGGTGGAGATTTCGTGGTCGGTCAGAACGGCCACAGCGTGTCTCTCACGATGAGCGGTGGCTCGCTGACCATCGGCGGCACGCTAAGCGTCGCGCCGACGCCAGATGGCAGCACCCTGGGAGTCGAGAAAGTTTCCTTCGCCAACACCACCATCACCGTGGCCGACACTGGCGGGAAGACGGGGATCAACGGAGCGTATTTTGCGGCGGGACATGGAGGCTCCTATGTCGCCTTTCCTGGATCCACCATCAAGGTGCGGAGCGGAGGGTTCCTAACCTTCGGGCTCGATCGGTTTATCGTGAACAACACGACCGTGGATACGACGGGCGGAAATGCGCTGATGAATGGGCGGTTTGACTCTGGCACCGGCAAACTGATCAAGGCCGGCCCCGGCATTCTGAAAATTGTGGCTACCAATGAGTATGGACCATCCACCTCCGCCTTCGACATCCGCGGTGGCTTCCTCGAATTTACCAGTCGGTCAAACTTCGGCCCCGCGGATGCGCCCGAAGCTGGCATCGGATATCCGCAGAAAAACATTATTCTCAATGGCGGCGGCCTGCGCTGGGCGGCGGGCAGCACGACCGACATCTCGCTGCGCCTGCAAACGCTGACGACGCCCAGTTTCGATACCAATGGCAGCAACGTCGCCTTTGGCACACCGCTGACCTGGACCGGCGGCTTGACGAAATCTGGCGGCGGAAATCTCACGCTAGCACCGCAGAGTGCCTCATTCGCCGGCGGCACTACGCAAATCAATGGCGGGTTCATCGGCTTTTCCTCGCTCGCCGCATTAGGCACCGGCCAGATTACTTTGAATGGCGGTGGACTCCGCTGGATTGCGAACACTCTCGACGTCTCGTCGCGCCTCACGCCGCTGGGCGCAGGCGGCAGTTACTTTGATACCAATGGCAACAACGTGCTGTTCACCGCAGCCCCCGTCACGGGCGCGGGGCTTTTCGTAAAGCAAGGCGCGGGCACGCTCACCCTGCGCGGCACGCAGCCGTGGACGGGGGGGCTCTATGTGAATGGCGGCAGCGTGGCGGTGGAAGGCAGCGCATTAGGCAAGGATAGTCTCGTGGTCGGCGACATCGGCGCGGGCGCGCTCATGGTCAGCGGCGCGCTCAGCACTACCACGCTGGCGCGTATCGGTGGCTCGGCGGGCATCGCGGGCACGGTGAATGTAAGCGGCAGCCTCAGCGCCGGCACTTATTGGGAAATCGGCTATGGCGGCACGGGCACGCTGAACGTGACTAACGGCGGCCAAGTAACTGCCGCGACGACCACCGCGCTCGGTGTGTTGCCCGGCTCGGCGGGCACGCTGAACGTGAGCGGACTCGGCGGTGCAGTGGGCACGCTTCCAGCCACGGTTAGCACTGGAACCATCTGCTATATTGCCTATCAAGGCATTGGCACAGCCTATATCAATAGCGGTGGGGTGATGAATGTGGGCGGTCAGCTCCGGCTCGCCGAGGGCGCCACCGCCTCCGGCGCGTTCGTCTTGAACACCGGCGGCACGCTGAATGTGGGCGGTGCGGGCGGCATCGGCACTGGGGCGGGCGAATTCGGATTCTACCTCTCCGGCGGCACGCTGAAAGTCACGGGCAGCTCGCTCACCACGACCGTGCCGATGATCCTCACGAACCTCTCCGGCATTGATACCAGCGGCGTGAATGCCGTGCTCGGCGGCGCACTGAGCGGCCCTGGTGGATTGGCCAAATTCGGCGGCGGCACTTTGTATCTCAACGCGGTTAACACTTATGCCGGCGGCACGCAGCTCTACGGCGGCAGCATCGTGGTGCCTGCGGCGACATCGCTCGGCACGGGCGCAGTGTCAGTGCTGGGCGGCTCGCTCTTTAGCAGCGGCACCTTCTCGCGCGATGTCGCGGTGACGGTCTCCGGCGCGGGGGCCACGCTTGGTGCGGCAAGCTATATCGAGATTGGCGTCGGCGGCACGGGCTCGCTGGCGGTGACGAACGGCGGGCAAGTCAGCACGTCGAATAGCATCGCCTTTGGCGTGCTCGGCGGCGGCACGCTCGGCACGGCGAATGTCAGTGGCACAGGCTCCTCACTTACCAGCGGCGGCCCGATGTTTCTCGGCTACCTCAGCAGCGGCAGCATCTCCGTCGGCGCGGGCGGAGCGGTGACTTGCGGCGGGCAGATGCTCCTCGGTGCAGGTGCGGCGGCAGGCGGTTCATTCAGCCTCAACCCTGGCGGCACGCTGAACGTCGGCGGCACCAATGGCCTCGCCAAAGGCGCTGGCGCGGCGACGTTCTATCTCGCTGGCGGCACCTTAAAAGTCACCGGCAGCACGCTCACCACGACCCTGCCGATGGTGCTCAGTAACCTCTCGCTCATTGACACTAGCGGCGTCGATTGTGTGTTATCCGGCGCACTCAGCGGCGCGGGTAGTCTGGCTAAAAACGGCGGTGGCATCCTCACGCTCAGCAGCAGCAATAACTACAGCGGCAGCACCATCGTGTATGCAGGCGTAGTCCGGGCCAGCAGCGTCGGCAGTCTCGGCGGCGGTGGCCCCGTGGTACTCAATGGCGGCACGCTGGATTTGCCTTTCGCAGGCAGCGTCAGCGTCCAGTCGCTGAGCTTTGATGGCGCGCTGCAATTTGGCGGCACCTGGGGCAGTCTCGCTTCCTCGGCTAATAACAAAACCGCGCGCATTACTGGCAGCGGCATCCTTAATGTCCTGGGTAACATCCAGCCCGTCACCTTCAATGCAGCGGCCACCACGGGCTTGAGCACCACGAGCAGCGGCGCCCTGATCAATCTCGCCAATGCCACCGGTGCCATGCCTCCCGGCGGCACCTTCAGCGGGCCGGGCGTGAGCGGCGGCTTCTTCAATCCTGCGGTTGCGGGCTTCGGGTTGCACGTCATCACTTATACCTTCAACGGTGTCAGCAGCACCTTCACCATCGGCGTCACTGGCGGCCTCACGCTCGATGCCCAGGGCGGCGGCATCGCCCCGGGTAACATCGCGATACAGGCCCAAGTCATCGCCTTTGCCAAAGACGTCTTTCCTGCCGCACCGCACAGCATTGCCAATCTCCGGGATGGCAATTACGGCAACAACTTCAGTTGGATCAGCAACTCGGAGAACTCCTTCGTCGGCGTGAACTTCGGCACGCCTCCCATCGCCGTGAACCGCATCGCCTTTGGCCGCGATAACACCGGCATCTTCACCGACCGCAGCAGTGATTTCTACACCATCCAATACACCACCGCCATCAACCCCGACGCGAGCACCACCGCCTGGACCAGCCTGGGCGCAGTGGACTACCGGGCCGGCGGCGGCTCCGGCATCGCGAACACGGGCCTGCGCCACGTCTTCTCCTTCCCCAGCGTGAATGCCACGGGGTTGCGCATCCTCACGTCTGCGTTTGGCACTGCGATAGATGAGATCGAAGTCTATCCGCCCAGCGGTTTGTTTGCGTCCGGCCTCACCCTTATCCAAGAGGGTGGTAGCTTCGGCCCTAACAATCTCGCACGGGCCAGCGGAGCCGCAGCCTTTGCGAAGGATGAATTCGGCGCACCGCACGTCACAGCCAATCTAACTAACGGCAGCTATGGCAATCTCTCCAGTTGGATTGGCAATTCCGCAGCGTCCTTCGCGGGCATCGCCCTCGGGCAGAGCCGCACGATTGACCGCATTGCCTTAGGTCGCGACAACACTGGCACGGCCCTCGACCGCACCCTGGGCCGCTACACCGTGCAATACACGAACGTCGTGAGTCCCGATGCCAGCACGCCGGACGCGAGTTGGATCACGCTCGGCCTGCTCGATTATCAGAGCGCGGGCGGCACTCGTTTCAGCACTCCGTCGCGCCGCCACCTTTTCGCCTTTCCCGCCGTCGCAGCCACCGGCCTGCGCCTGATCGCACCGACCGACGCGGCCATTGATGAATTGGAAGTCTATCTCGGCCAATCGCAGCTCACCCTGGAGCAACCTGTCGGTACCGTCATCGCGAACGGCGGCATGAGCGACATCGGCAGCGCCTTCCCGAATGCCACTGCGTTGAAGACCTTCACCATTACTAACACCGGCACCAGCACCTACTTGCTCTACGGCCTCTCCAGCATCGGCACGAACGCCGCTGAGTTCACGCCCTTCAACCTCTCCACCGACACGCTGCCACCCGGCGAGAGCGGCACTTTCAGCGTCCGCTTTTCTCCCACCGTCAGCGGCCCCGGCCCACGCACCGCCGCCGTGGTGCTGGCGAGCAACGACCCCGCCACGTCCAACTTCTTCGTCACCGTCAATGGCACCTCGCTGGTGCCCACCTTCAACGCCGCCACGAACACGGGTCTCGATGTCCAACTGAACAACGGCCTCGTGAATCTCGCCAACGCCAGCGGAGCCAGCCCCGCCGGCGGCACCTTTAGCGGCCCGGGAGTCAGCGGTGGAAATTTTGATCCCACCGCAGTCGGCTTCGGCCTTTATACGCTTACTTACACCGCGAACGGCGCAGCGAGTGTCTTCGTCATTGCCGTCACCGGGGGCCTCACGCTTGAAGCGGAAGGCGGCAGCTTTGCGCCCAATAACCTCGCCCCTGCCGGCACCGCCTTTGCCAAAGATGTCTATCCCGGCAACGTGAATCACACCATCGCGCACCTTAATGACGGGCTTTATTCCAACACCTTCAGTTGGCTCGGCAACTCGGCGAATTCGTTTGCCGGCATTAGTCTGGGTAACACACCCGTCGCAGTGAATCGCCTCGCCTTTGGCCGCGACTCCACCGGCAACTTCACTGACCGCGCGGCCGGACTCTACACCGTGCAATTCACCACCGAGCCCAACCCCACCGCCGCCACCACCGCATGGACCAGCATCGGCGCGGTATTTTATCCCGCAGGCAGCACGGCCACGGTGCCAAATCCCGCACAGCGCCACGTCTTCTCCTTCCCGACGGTGAATGCCACCGGCCTGCGCATCATCCCAGCCAGCGACGGCGTGGCCCTTGATGAAATCGAGCTTTACGCGCCCGTCGCACTCTTCACCACTGGCAGCCTCACGTTGGTGCAAGAAGGCGGGAGCTTCGCGCCAAACAACCTTGCCCGCAGCGTCGGAGCGATCGCCTTTGCGAAAGACGAACTCGGCACCCCGCACTTCACCGCCAACCTCAACAACGGTAGTTACGGCAATGCCTCCAGTTGGGTCGGCAACAGCACGCCCACCTTCGCCGGCATCGCCCTCGGCCAGAGCCGCGCGATTGATCGCATCGCCTTCAGCCGCGACAACACCGGCATCTTCACGGACCGCTGCCTCGGCCGCTACACCGTGCAATTCACCAACGTCGCAAGTCCCAACGCCAGCACGCCGGATGGAAGTTGGACCACGCTCGGCCAGCTCGATTATCAAACCGCTGCCAGTCCCATCAGCACACCCGCGCGCCGGCACCTCTTCGGCTTCACGCCCGTCACCGCCACTGCCGTCCGCATCATCACCGATGGCAACACCGGACGCGCCATTGATGAAATCGAAATCTACCAAGGCCAGCCCAGCATCACCCTCGAACAAAATCCATCCATCCCCCTCACCATCGGCGTCAGCAGTGTGGACTTCGGTAACATCGCCCCTACCGCGACAGCGACCCTCGGCTTCACCGTGCGCAACCCCGGCAGCGCCACCCTCCTCCTGCAAACGGTCAGCACCGACAGCCCAGCCGACTATCTCGCGAGCGCCCCCAACACCACTGTCATCGCCCCCGGCGGCAGCGCCACTTTCAATATCACCTGCAACCCCGCCAGCTACGGCCCTCGCGTGGCCACGCTCCACCTCGTCAGCAACGACCCACTGATCCCCGATTTTGGGATGCTCCTCTTCAGCTACGCCCTCACGCCCATTGAAGCCTGGCGGGGACAAAAGTTCGGCGCCATCGCCAACACCGGCCTCGCTGCCGACAACGCCGACCCGAACCGCAACGGCATCCCCAACCTCCTCGAATACGCCCTGGGCGGCGAGCCCGTGACCACCACCTCCGGCACCGCCATCCTGCCCCGCAGCAGCATCGTCGCCCAGCACCTCCAGCTCCAATTCACCCGCCAGCCCGCGCTGACCGACCTCACCCTCACCGTGCAAGCCAGCGAAGACCTCACCACCTGGACCAACATCGCCCGCAGCACCAACGGCACCCCCTTCACCATCCTGCTCCCCGGCCTGACCATCACCGAAACCCCAGCCGCAGGAGCCCAAACTGTGCTGCTCACCGACCCCGCTCTCACCACCGACCCCGCCCACCCCAAGCGCCTCCTGCGCGTGCAGGTGACGCGGTGATTTCGAGTTCCGACGACTGACCGGCCCGTTCCAGCGGCACTGGCGCGGCCCACTCGTTGAGCCGCGGTTTTTCCGGCGGCGGGGTGGCGGGGCCGGGTGCGAATTTTGTGGTGACGGTGATCTCGCGGTAGGTGATTTTTTCGCCCGTCTCCGCATCCACCACGGTCGTCGC
>JAYVNN010000476.1:0-9359 GCA_043758435.1 Chthoniobacter sp. | reverse complement strand
GCAGCATCGCCTCGCCGAGGATCGCCGCCATCGCGAGCAGGATGCCGAGGTTGCCGCACGTTTTTCCAAACTCCTCCGCGACCCGTGCCGCCACCGGTTTTTCGGAAAATTTCGCCGCCACTTTTGCGCTCATGTCGCCCTTCGCCACGCGCCCTTCCGCGTAGTGCGCGAGCGTGTCCGCCGGGGTGAGCAGCGCGACCGTAAACGCGCCGAGCACGAGCGCGAGAAACGCGTGGAGCCGCAGCCAGAGGATGCCGCCGACCACGATCACCAGCCCCGCGCCGAGCAGCAGCACCGGGCTCATGATCCCGGCCGCAGCGCGGCGACGAAATAGACGAGGCCCGCTGCGCAGATGGCACCCGAGCCGGCGCGCATCGCCCAGCGGGGCAGGCGCGCAGGATCGCTGGCGCGCAGGCTGGCCGAGCGCAGGATTTTCATGGCGGAAAAAAGCGGGAGCGCGACGAGCTGGTGGCCGATTTCCACGCCGAGGCTGAACGCGGCGATGGCGGTGACGATGGTGATACCGGCCATTCCTTCCATCGCGTCGAGCAGCCCGCCGGCAAAGCCGAGGCCGTGGAAAAGCCCGAAGCCGAAGGCAACGGCGAGCCGCGTCCAGCCGCGGCTGCGCGCGGGGGAGAGGAGATTTTGCAGCGCGACGAAGACGATGCTGGCGGCGATCATCGGCTCCACGATGCGGCTGGAAAGGCGCACGATGTCGAGCGCGGCGAGGGTGAGAGTGATGGTATGCGCGAGGGTAAATGCGGTGACCACTTTCACCAAATCCAGCAGGGTGACGGTGGCGAGCACGAGGCCGGCGACAAAGAGCAGGTGATCGTAGCCCGTGAGGATGTGCATGATGCCGTGGCGCACGAACGCGAGGGCCATCGAGCCGGCTGGCGGCGCGGCGTCGCAGTTGAAAGTGAGCGGTTCGCGCGAGGTGAGGAGGCGCTCGGTTTGCGCGGGGCGGTCTTTTTGTGAAAGGCGGACGACGTAGCTGGCTTCCCACGCGTTGCCGGGTGCGAAGGTGAATTCGTTGAGCACATTTTGCCGCAGGGTGATTGCGCGCGGGTGTGCCGAGCCGGGTGAAAAAGCGAAGCGCAAATCGTAGGCGGTGCGGCCTTCCGGCGCGGTGTTTGCGGGCGGGGTGAGCGCGGTCACTTGGCCCGCGAGCGGGAGGCCGTCGGCGGTGAGCGCGAGGTGGGTGAGGAGGTATTCGCCATGCCGCCGCCAGACCTCGTCGAGCGTGGTGCTCGCGTGCGCTTTTTCGCCGAAGGCGGCGGCGACGAAAGCCTCCTCGCAGGAAACGCGGGCGTGGATTTCGATGGCGTCGGCGGCGACGGAAATGTCCATCGCGCCCTGCGCCACGGGGTGTGCGAGCGCGGCGCTTGGCAGCACGAGAAAAATGAAGGCGAGCGCGCGGAGCATCAGTGGTGGACGTGGAAGGAGTTGTAGCGCGGATTGGCGGCGAGGGCCTGCTGGAGGAGCGCGCCGCCGCCGGTGATGTCGCCCGCGCCCATGCGGATCATGCCGGCGTGGTAGAGGATGTGCGCGTCGCGCGTGCCGGTGGCGAGGGCGCGTGCGGACAGGGCGGCGGCTTCACCGGTCTGGCCCGCTTTGCGCAGCGCCCAGGCGAGGGCGTCGGTCGCGTGGAGGTTGGGGTTCTCGTGGAAATCGCGCTGCGCGCAGTCGAGCGCGCGCGTGGGATCGTCGAGCGAGTCGGCGTAGAAGCCGGAGAGGTGATGCAGGTAAAGAATTTCGCCGCGCTCGATGGATGCGAGGTAGGCGGCGAGGGCGCGGTCGCGCCAGATTTTTGCGTCGGCGGCGCGCTGCGCGGAGATGCAGAGGTCGCCGAGCGCCTGCATGAGTTCGGGCCGCGGCGTGCGCGTGATTTCGCGGGTGTAGAGCGCGATGGCTTCGTCGAAGCGGCCTTGCGCGCCGCGGAGTTCGGCGAGGTGATCCTGCGCGGCGGAGTCATCGGGCTGGGTGGAAAGCGCGGCGGCGTATTGCGTCTCCGCGTTTGCCCAATCGCCGGAGCGGAAGGCGAGTTCGCCGAGCTGCACCTGGCACCACGCGACAGTGCCGGGCGCGGCGGGCGTGAGCTGGCGCGCGAGTTCCAGCGCGGTCGTGAGGCGCTCCTTCGCGCGTTCGGTGCGGCCGTGAATCAGGTCGAGTTGCGCGAGACGCGGCTCGGTCGCGGGCGTGCTGCCGTCGCGCGCGAGCATCTGCTCCCACACGCGCGCGGCGTCGTCATACGCGCCGAGATTGAAAAGCGCGTCGCCGAGCAGTTGCAGCGGGTAGCCGCTGTCGGGCATGAGCGTGCGGAGTTGCTCCGCGTCGCGCCTGGCATCCGCGAAATGGTGGGACGCGAGGGCGACGCGCGCGCGCATGGCGAGGCCGCCGCGATTGTTTTCGGGGCCAGCGGATTTCAGCGACTGCTCCACGGCCGCAGTGGCGCGGGTGAGATGCGCGAGGTCGGCAGTCGCGCCGAGCAGGCGGAGTTCCGCGTCGGCGATCGAGTTCCAGGCGGCGAAATCCGCGGGCTCCATTTTCACCATCGCCTCCAACTCGCGAAGCTTTCCGCCATCGTCCGCGCGACCCGCCGCGGCCAGCGCGAGCAGCAGAGTTGCGGATAAAAGCGCGAGCGTGCGGGTGCTTCGGTTCATGGCTTTGGTGCGGGGTATTTCTCCGCGTCAGCGCCCGACGGCAAAGAGAATTTTCCACCCGTACGCGGCCACGCCGCCGACCACGTAGCCCGCAGCCACGACGCCAAAGGCAAAGGGCGCGAGCGCATTCACGCCCACCGCCGCGCCTGCGGCGACGGCCACGACGCCGAGCGAAATCACGCCGATGCCGACGACGCCAATGGCGACAAATCCCGTCGCGATAATTCCCACGGCCAAGCCCCCGACGGCGCGCTGGCCGACGGCGAACACGCCGCGGGCCACGCGCGGGCGGCCATCCGCGCCGTTGCCGAAGGCGACGTGAATCGCGGGCACGCCGAGCCACTGCGCCTGCGACCGCCACTCAAAACCTTCGCCATGCCAATCGCGCACCGCCGGACGCGGCGCGTGGCAGTGCGGGCAGACGGCGGACTGGTCGTCCACGGGTTGCGCGCATTGGCGGCAGGGGATGTCGGGCATGGGGGTGATTTTTCCGCGGGTGAAGGAGCGCGGCGAGCGGAAAGGTGCGGGTGGGCCTGGCAGGGGCCTAACGTCGAACGCTGAACGTCGAACGCTGAACACAAAATTTTCTGCGCGGAACGTCTGACGTTATTCGGCGTTCGGCGTTCAGAGTTCGACGTTCGATGTTTGGCCCCTGCCAGGCTCCGGCCAGCCAGCCGCCGCACTCCACGCATTAGCGCTTCGGCTTGGCGGTGGATTTTTTCGCCGGCTCGGGCGGGAGGGCGTCGAGTTTTTCGGTGAGGGTGTAGTCGCCGAGGGAGCGGAGCTTTTCCACGAGGGGCGGGGTGAGCGTGGAGCGGGGGAGCTTCTTCGCGGCGATGGCGTCGAGGAGCGCGGCGGCGTGGTGTGGGCGCGAGGCGAGGGCGGAGTAGAGGAGGCCGCGCTCGAGCTCGGCGAAAAGCTGCGCCTGCGCGAGAAGCGGCGCGGTGTCGCGCGGGTCGTCGAGGCTGGAGAGAACGAGCGCGGCGGGGAAGCGCATGACGAGGTCGGGGAAAAGCTGGGCGCAAACTTCGCGGAGCGCAGGAGCTTTTGCGGCCATCATTTGTTCGAGCGCGGTGCGGCGTTCGTCGGGGAGCATTTTGGGATCGAGGACGGTGCGGCGGGCGTCGGCGATTTGCTGGCCGGCGGAGAAGAGCGTGTCGAGCGCGAGGACTTTGGCGTGGAGCTTCTCGTCGGGCGTGTCGGCGAGCTTGGCGGTGACTTGCTCCCAGGCGACGGGCATCGGGGCGGACGCGGCTTTTTTCAAACCGTCGCTGAGTCCGTCGATGACGGCGGTGAGCATCTCGGACGTGCCGGCGAGCGCGCCGCCGAGGAGGACATCCACGGCCAGCGGCTCGTGCTCGATGGACTCGGCGAGGCGGTGCGCGATGCAGCGGACGGTGCCGGGGATTTTTGCCTTGCCGCCGAGCGTGGCGAGCAGGCCGGGGTCGCTGTCGCCCAGCGGGTTCAGGCCGTACCAGAGCATGAGCGGGAGATTGTGGTCGGCGGCGTCTTCCGCGTGCTGGAGGAGCGGGCGCGCGAGGTCGGCGCGGGCTTCCGCGGGGAAGTGCTGGAGCGCGGAGGCGAGCGCGAGGCGCACGGCGGGCGAGGGGTCGCGTTCCGCGAGGCGCATGAATTCGGCGGGCACGGATTTCGTTTTCGTCGTGCGGGTGTCGTCGGTGAGAAAGCGGATGGCCCAGACGCGGAGATGCTCGTCGGAGTTCGCGAGGGTTTTGCGCAGGAGCGCGTCGCTGGCGCCGCCGATGGCTTGCAGCGCCCAGAGCGCGCGGAGCTGATGCGGCACGTCGGTTTCTTTCGCGAAGCTCGCGAGCAGCGCGGTCTGCGCGTCTTTCATTTTTCCGCCTGCGGCGGCGCGCTCTTGCAGCAAGCGGCGCGACTGGCGCACGAGCCATTCGTTGGGCGAGAGCTGGAGCTGCGCGAGTTCGGCGTTGGTGAGTTTTGCGAGGTCGCCGGGCACGATGCCGGATGGGCCGGCGGTGATTTTGTAAATGCGTCCGCTCGTCCGGTGGACGCCGTCGTTTTCGTGGCATTCACCGGTGTCGCTCCAGTCGGACATGAAGACGCCGCCATCCGCCGCGGCGAGCAGTTCGGTGCCACGGAACCACGGGTCGCCGACGGTGAGGAAATCCGCGCCGTGTTTCGCCACGTAGCCGCTGCCGCTGCGCTCGAGGTTTTCCAGGTTCACGCGGCGGCCCCAGAAATTGACGGTGAAAAGTTTGCCCCAAAACTCCTGCGGCCACGCGCCGCCCTGGTAGATGAGGCAGCCCTCGTGCGCGTGTCCGCCGCCGAGTTCATCCGCGCCATTTTTTCCGTCGCGGGATTCGGTCCATTTGCCGGCGGCGGTCCAGTGGAGATGATCCGCGTGCTGCTCGATGAGGCCGTAGGTGTGCGGCGTGAGATCCTCGCCGTACATGCGCTGGTAATGCGCGCCGGGGATGAGGTGCCAAAGATGCCCGATGACCGTGTTGACGAAAAAACCCTCGCCGAACTGATCCCAATCCATGCCCCACGAATTCGTCGTCCCGCTCGCCACGACCTCGAAAATCTTGCGCGTCGGATGATAGCGCCAGATCGCGCAATTCATCGCCGTGCGCTGCGCGTCGGGCGTGCCGGGCTTGCCGACGTGCGAGGTGGCCTGGATGCCGTGGCGTCCGTAGAGCCAGCCGTCCGGGCCCCAGCGGAGGCCGTTAACGATGTTGTGCCGCACGGGGCCGAAGTCGAAGCCGTCGAGCACCACGATGGGCTTCCCGTCGGGGATGTCGTCGCCGTTTTTATCCGGGAAAAAAAGGAGCTGCGGCGCGCACAGCGCCCACACCCCGCCGAAGCCGACCTCGACGCTGGAGAGCCGCTGCACTTGATCGGTGAAGACCGTGCGCTTGTCGAAATGGCCGTCGTGATCCGTGTCCTCGAGGATCAGGATGCGGTCGCGCTGCGTGAGGTCGAAGCCCACCTTCGCCTCGCCGTAGGTGTAGTTTTCCGCCACCCACAGCCGCCCGCGCGCGTCCGTGGCGAGCGCCACGGGCTGCTGCACGTCGGGCTCTGCGGCGAAAAGGGAGACCTTGAAACCGGGCGGCGCTTTGATCGTCGCCAGAGCCTCCGCCGCGGGCATCGGGTCGCCGGCCTGCGTATTGACCGGCGCGGGGAAATCCGCGGCGTGGGCGTGGGCCATGAGCGCGAGAAAAGCGCACGCCGCGGTATGTAGGAAAGGCCTTTTCCAAAACGGTGTCATCCTGAGCGGAGCGGAGGTGGAAAGGCGGGCGCAGCGCAGTCGAAAGCCGAGTCCGCGAGACGCCGGTGGGTTTCGTGGCAGGCGGCAAACCCCGGCGGTTCGACAAAGCTCAGTACGTAATCGAACCGCCGGAGTCCTTTGACTCCGTTCCTTTCCGCCTTCGCCCGCCACGGAACTCCGCTCAGGATGACACGCGTTTCTTTCCACCGGGCTGGTTACTTCAAATCCCCGACCTTCGTCAGCGTGGTCGTGATTTCCTGCTTCACCGGCACCTTCAACGTGGCCGTGGGGTCGGTCGGGTTTTTCATCGTCATGTTCATCTCCTGCGTGAGCTGGGCGTCGCGGGCAAAGCCGAGCTTCGGGTCGAACCAGACCGTGCCTTTGAGCGTGCCGCCCTCCACTTTCATCCCGAGCTGTGCGAGCGCCGCGCCCGCTGGCGAGCCGGCGTCCGCCTTCGCCATGTCGAGCGAGATTTCACCCGCCGCCGCGATCTCCGCGCAGGGCACTCCGCCGTGGTCGGCCATCCCTTTAAAAGTGTAGGTGCCCTTGATCGCCACCTTGCCCATCTGCGGCAGGTCGACGGTCGTGGTGTAGGGCCACGAATCGCCCGGCTTGACCGGCTTGCCGGGCATCGCCTGGAGCGCGCCCTGTTTCATCATTTGCGCCATCGAGTCCTTGGAAAACATCTTCGACATGTCCATCCCCGGAATCGGCGAAGGCGGGAAGTTTTTCACAAACTCGTCGTAGTTCTCCACCTCGCTGATGTCGTCCGTCGGGGTGAGCAGCACCTTCAGCTCCTTGCCCACGGTCGCGCCCAGCGTCTTCGCCAGACCCATCGGGTCGGTGCCCTCGCCGGGCTTCGCGGAGTCAAAGCCCATCTTCTGCCCGTTCATCTCCATGTTCATCGCCACGCGCTCGTATTTGATCGTCACCCGCTTGCGCGTGCCGTCCTCGTGCGGGCGCACGGCCATGCTCATCTCCATCGAGGTCGTGGTCTTCTGCTCCATCTTTTGCACCCCTAGGTCGATCGTGGTGCCCTGCACGGACTGCATGGTCTGAAAGTACTGCTTGCCCGCGATCCAGCGCTGCTTCAGCTCCACCGCATCGGCGGCGAAAAGCGGCGTGGCGCAGGCGAGGAGGGCGGCGGCGGGGAGGAGGAGGCGGACGAGTGGGTGCATGGTGGGGTGGGTGAGGCGCTGTGGGTAAAGCGGAAACCAGCGGGTGTCGAGTGCCATCGTGCGGCGGCACGCGGACGGGTTTTTCGCAGCGTTGCGAGAGCGTTCAAAAAAAAGCGGGCCAAACGTCAAATTTCTTTGACACCTTTCTCCGCGCCCGGCACAACTCGCTGCGCATGAATCCAGAGGCATTGCAAAAACAGGTCGGGCGAAACCGCCCGGACTCCGAGGAAAACATCGCGCGTGTTTTTGGTCGGGGGCTGATTCCCCGGACGGCCAAGTCGGCCCCGGTTATCTGATCGGACTAGCCCGAACCGCGACTCATTTCCCCCCCTCAACACCGCCGCAGCACCTATCCCTCCAACACCCCATCCCAGCCATGAAAAACCACACGCCCAACGCCACCAAATCTCCCATGAAAAACACCCGCAATCCCCGCCGCATCCTCGCCACCTCCGCCGCCGCCTTGCTCGCCGCGGGCCTCCTGCTCGGCACCGCGCAGGCTTACAATCCGAATTTCTGGGACACCAACGGCGCTGCGGCCGGCCTCGGCGGCACGGGCGTCTGGAATAACAACACCACGGCCAACTGGAACGATGCCTCGGGCACCAATGCGGCCCAATTCTGGATCAATCCCATCCTGAATAACAACGCCGTCTTTGCCGGCACGACGGGTATCGTCACGCTGAACAACGTGGACGGCATCGTGTTGGCGAACAGCGTCGTCTTCGCGCCGACGACCTTTGCCGCGGGGGCTCCGAACGGCTACATCGTCAATGGGCCGGGGACGCTCGCCATGAGCGGGGCCGGGACCATCACGCTGGGCCAGCTCGTGGCGGCGGTACCGGGGACGGCGACGGACTCCGCCACCACGTTCAACGCGATTTTGACCGATGTCGGCGGGAGCGGCATCACGGTGTCGTCGGCGAATAACACTGCGGTCAGCAGTCTGACACTGACCGGCGTCAATTCCTTCACCGGGGCATTCACGGTCAATTCCGGCACCGTCAACCTCAATAGCACCGGTGCTGACAAAGGCATCACCGGCAGTGCGTTGATTATTGGGACTGGCGCTGGCACGGCGGTCGTCAATGACCTTGCTGCTGTCGCGCAAATCGCCAACACCACCGCGGTGACAATTGGAGCGAACGGGACCTTGAACGTCGGTGTAAGCGACGATCTCGGCAATTTCTCCGGTGTGGCTGGGGCCAAAATCGTCATCTCTGGCGCTGGTGGAATTTCGCAGCAGGATAACACCAACCAAACTTATGCGGGCACCATCACCGGGAGCACCACCGCCCCTAACGCCATAATCAAGAACGGCACGGGGACGCTGACCCTCAGCGGAGCGAATAACTATAGCTCGGGCACCCAGGTTTCATTAGGTGCGCTGAGAGTTGCGAACGGCAACGCACTGGGCGTGGGCGATGGGACGGCGGCCAATGGTACGTCGGTGAGCAGCGGGGCGACATTGCAGATCATCGGGGGCATTAGTGTGGGCAATGAGGCGCTGTCGCTCGCCGGCGCTGGAACCGGGGCGGTGAACCAGGCCGGTGCCTTGGTCAACGTGTCGGGAGTCAATAATTTCGGAGGCCCGCTCACCCTCGCGGGAGCAACGACCATTTCCTCCACGGCAGGCACGCTCAACCTGACCAACACCACCGCGGTTGCAGGTGCCTTCGCCCTGACCTTGAACGGCTTGGCGACGGACACCGGCGGTGGCAGCCTTTCCGGCAGCATCAATGCCCAGACCTCCCTGACGGTCAACGGCTCCGGCTCCCTGTGGGTGCTGAACGGCAACAACGGCGGCTTTGCCGGGCCGATTGTCGTGAATAATTCCGCCATCCTGAGAGCGGGCGTGGCCAATGCCTTTGGCAATGGCAACGTGGCGGTGACATTGAATAACACGGCCACGCTCGACACGAACGGGACGACCCAAACGATTGACACGCTTAATGGTGTGGCTGGCACGACCGTGACCAATACCAGCGCAGGTGCCAGCGGCACGCTGGTCGTCGGCAATAACAATGGCAGCAGCACCTTCAGCGGCCTGATTACGGACGCCGCTGCGACGCCCGGCGGGGTTGGATCGTTCAACCTGACCAAGAGCGGCACCGGCACTTTTACCGTCGGTGGGACGAGTGTTAATAATTACAGAGGTGCGACGAGCGTGAACGCAGGCACTTTGCTGGTGACCAATACGAGTGCCCCAGCAGGAACCTTCGCGGCTTTGGGAAGCGCCACTAACGTGGTCGCCGACGGCACGACGGTCGC
>JAYVNN010000475.1:0-9390 GCA_043758435.1 Chthoniobacter sp. | reverse complement strand
GCTCACCGAGCCGCCGAACTGCCCGCTAAAGGTCGGCGCGGCGAGGGTGGCGGCGAGAGGCAGTTGCGTGGTAACCGCGTTGACGATGTCGCGGTAGTTTTGCAACTGGGCGATGATGAGGGTCGTGCGCGGCTGCGCGGGAAAGGTGTTACTGCCAGCCGTGGCACCACCGTTGTTGATGCAGTTGATGATAGTGGTTTTGGCTTGGAGCCACGAGTTCTTGTTCAGCGACGCCGAACCCCAGCGCGCGGCTTCGGCATGGATGATAGGATCGACCTGTGCGGCGAGCGCGTTGAGGCGGTTGAGGGAGGAGGTGGTGGTGAGGGCTCCACCATTGAAAAAATGCCGCTGAACGCGGTCGGCAAAGCGCTGGCGATACTCGAGACTGAAGGCGAGCAACTCATGGAGATATTGCGGATTGCTCCGGTTAAAGGTCTCGCGGGTGCCGTACTCGGACTGTCCCCAGTAGTTGCTGCTGCCGCTGGTGCCGCCCCAAGGGCCGACGCGGTTGTAGCTGTTCGAGCCGGTGTCGAGGCCGTGCTCATTGTCGTGGATGGTGAAGACAAAGCCCCGCGTGCCCGCGCGGTCGCGGAGTCCGAACCAGTTGTTCGATCCATTGTTCAGGAAGGTCGAGAGTGGGGCGTCGAAACTGCCGTCGTAAAAAGTAACCAGCAGGTAGTCGATGAGGTTGTCCACATCGAGCAGCACCGGATAGGCGGCGTTGGGTGTGCCATCGGGGTTGAGGCCGCGCATCTGCATGTATTTGGCGGTTCGTCCGGATTCCGTAGCGTCGTTTTTGAGGGCGATGGCCTGTGTGTTGAGCGACTGCCAGGCGGCGAAGTTGCCGTCGGTCATTTCGGTCGTGTAGTTGCCGCTGGACCCGGCGCTTTTGACGACATCGAAGTTATCCTTGCTGCCGCTGAGATAGGTCTCGCCATAGCTGGCCTCGGTGCGCTCCTCCCAATTGTAAATGCCCCAGTAGAGGCCGTTGATATAGACGTGAAAGTAACCGGTGCGCGGATAGGGCTGGCCGGTGTCGCCCTGGGTGACGCGGCCCCACTCCTCGCGCATGAGCGAATTTTGTCCGTCATTTTGAAAGGCCCACGAATAGTTCTCCTCGCTGCGCATGTCGATCTGGCCGAAGGTGGAGGCTCCGGCGTTGCCAAAGATCTTGTAATTCAAATTACCGTCATAAAGGCTGCCGCGGAAATAGAGATGGAAGGCATGCTTCGGATTGGTGGTGCTGCGGGAGAAACCTCCGCGGATGCGCGCGCCGCAGTTGATCTGGAATTCCGAGGTGCCGGCGGTGTTGATGTATTCGAGCGAGACCGGCCGCTCCCAGAAAAGGTCATGCTTGCCTGGGTTCACATAGATGCCGGATGTGGGATCGACGAGATTGCCCACGTCGGTGCTCATGCAGATGGTAGGAGCGGCGGCGAGGGCGTTCTTGAGGTCGGCCAGGGTGCCGCTGGCGGAGGTGACGTTCCCCAGGGTCATGCCATAGCGGAAGACCTGGCCGTTGACCGGGCCGCTGGGAAAGCCGAGCGAGACGGCGCTGATGCTGGTTTGATTGACGATGTCGTTGATGAACAGGTAGCTCCTTGTTTCCACCTTGGTCGGCTTCCAGCCGGGCTTGTAAGCCGCGGCGCGGACGACGGTGGTGGCGGCGATGTTTATCCCGCCGGTATAGACGGTGCCGTGGCTGAGGGTCGGCACGCTGCCATCCGTGGTGTAGCGGATCGTCGTCCCGGGAGTGGGCGAAGTGATCGTGAGATTGAAGGGCGCGGCATAGCGTCCCCGCTGCTGGCTGAAAGCCGTGCTCTTGACAAAATCCACGACGGTCGCCGCATTCGTGCCGCCGGGCGTGGGCACCTCCATGTAGCCGATGTAACCCTCGGCATCGGAACTGCCATAGCTCACGTCCTGGTTCTGCGGCGGGTAGGCGGAAAAGACGGAGATGGTATTATAGCCGCCCAGGCCATTGCTCTGGTTGAGCGCGAGGTAACCGCCGGTTTTGGCGAGCTTGAAATTGGTATGAAGATGCGGCTGCAAAAGGGTGCCGGGGTTGTCCTGGAGAGCCACGGCCTGCACAGGTATGCGGTTTTTCAGCGAGGCAAAAACGACGGCGTATTTGTTTGCGCCGAGGGTCCACGCGGGGAAGGCCCACTTATTCGGAATCGCGGCGTCGTCGGTCAGGTAATAAGTGCCGAGGTTGACCGTTGCATTGGTCGAGTTCCAGATTTCGACATAGTCGGGAAAAATGCCGTCCTCATCGGCCAGCGTGCTGCTATTGTCGGCCATGAATTCCGAGATGAGCACCTGCCCGCGCACAGCCGGCGCGGCGGGCGTGATGACGCCGACGAGCGTGAAGGCGAGGTTCGGTCGGATCCACGCCAACTCGACTTCTGAGCTGCCACTGATGCCGTAGGAGATGAGTTCGACGGAGACCGTGGGCTTGGAAAGATTGATCGAACCTGTGGAGTCGCCAGGGTTGTGCGAGCCATCGTCAAAGATGATCTCCTGGCCATCGACGCGCAGCCGGCAGCCATAGGAGCTGTTGACGGCAAAGGTGTATTTGCCGGGGGTGTTGACGATCAGCGTGCCGGTAATCTGCACCGCGTAGTTGTTACTGCCCGCGCCGGGGAAGCCAGTATTGCCCGTGGTGAAATCGCCGTCCACGCCGTCAGTGAAATTGACTGTGGTGTAGCCGGTCTGGGTCGTTTCGTTCAGTTCGTTCTGCCCGGTGTTTGGCCCGGTGCCGATGAGGCTGAGCGCACTTTGCAAATAGCCCTGGCCAGCGAAGGGAAACGGGGTCGCGGCCTGGGCAAAGACCCGGCGCGCGGTGAAGCCTGCGGCGGTCACCCCGATCGGGGTGGGCTGGTTCACCGTCGCGGTCGCGGTGCTGGTTCCATAAGCATTGACTGCGGAGAGGGTATAGGTGGTGGAGGCCAGCGGGGCGATGCTGACGGAGCCGGTTGCGCCGGTGACCGGGCCGACGCTTTGATCGATGGAAAGGGTATCGGCGTTGGTGACATTCCAAAGCAACGAGGTCTCTGCACCGTAGAGCGGAGTGGCGTCGGCGACGGTAAAGGAGTTGATCGGCGGTGGAACCCCGACGGTGATGGTGAGGGACTGCGGCGTGGAGCCGTAGGCATTGGTCGCGGTGAGGGTGTAGGTGGTGGTGACGGTTGGATTCACCAAGCGGCTGGTCTGGCCGGTGACGTTGATGTTGCCAGGGTTCAACACCAGCGAGGTGGCGTTACCTACGACCCAGCTCAAGGTCGAACTGCCACCGGAGACGACGGTGGGCGGGGACGCGGCCATCGTCACGGTCGGCGGTGAATCGATATAGACGGTCACGCTTTTTGTCGCCACTACCAGGCCCGCGATGGTCGGGGTGGTCGCGGTGATGGTGTAGGTGGTCGTGGCTCCCGGTGAGACGAGGTTGGTCGAGCCGCTCTGGCCTACGGCGCCGATGCCATTGTCGATGCTGAGCGTGGTCGTGGGGTTCACCACGCTCCACGCGAGGGTGAAGTTGGCCGGCGCGCCGCCGTTCACGAAAAGCGCGGTGCTGCCATTGGCTGTGAACACGGGGACGGTGTCGGGATCATTGACCAGCGGGAGTCCGCCGAGAGCGGTGTTGCCGACGAGCTGAAAGGTGTTGTCCAGCACGGTCTTGGCCCCGCGTGCGGCAAAGACCTCGATGCTCGAATTGACGGTAGCGCCCTGCCAGTAAGTCAGTTCCAACGGGTAGTCGCCGGGCACGAGATGCACCACGCCCACGGTGCCGCTGTTGGTGGTGTTATTCGCCCAGTAGATGGCATCGCCGCTGTGCGCGGGTAATACAGGATTGGTCCCGGCTCCGTTCACTGCGGAGGAACTTAGAAAGGTCTGCCCGACGACCCGCAGGCGGGAGCCATCGTCGCCGGCAAAGCCAAAGGTGTAATCGTCCTCGATCGCAATCCGCACCGTGGCTTTGGCGATGAGCAGAAAGTTCGCGTCAGGCCCCGGCGTGTCGGTGCCAAAGATGGCCTCGCTGGCAAAGGCTCCGAGGTTTCCGGGGGCATTCGGGTCGGCGAAATTAATGACCGAGGAGCTGTACTGCGCCACCGTCCCGCCAGGGGTGGTGGCATAGGTGTTGATGATCCTGTCCGCCTTGACCAGCGTCCCATAGGTGAAAGCCGGGTAGGCTTTGATCTCGCGGATGCCCCACAGTCCGGTCGTGCCAAGGACGCCGGGAAGTTTGGGCGCGGTGTAATTCGCGGGCAGGCTGTCGGGGGCGGTGCCGTTGTAAAGTGCGAGAACTTTGGCATGGGTCAGGGCGGAGCTATAGACGGCCACGTCGTCGAGAGAGCCTTGAAAGTCGTTGTTCGACGCGGTGCCAAAGGTGCCGAGGTAAAGGTCGTTGGGGGCAATGTTATTCGTAACGCTGCGCACCAGCTCGGGGACGCCATTGACGTAAAAGCGCTGGGTGTTGGCGACGGAGTCATAGACAAAGGCCACATGGTACCAGGCACCGGTGACGACCGAGTTGATGGTGGCGCCGCTGGGGAAGTTACTCCCGCCGTCAAAAGCAAATACGCCCTGGCCGGTATTGATATAAAACCCCGCGGCCAGCGTGCCGGTGGTGGAGCCGAGATTGCCGAAGATGGTGTTGTACCAGCTCGATGCCGGGTCGAGTTTGACCCAGGCGGAGAGGGTGAAGGAAGTGCTGGTTCCACCGGCATTGCGCAGCCCGAGCGCCAGGTTGGAATTGCCGGGCTGCCCCGCGGCGATGAGTTGCAGGTTTTGCAGCCCTGGGAAGATGATCGCCTTGCTCGCCACCCCGAACCGGTCCGGCCCGTACGCCGGCGTCCACCCGGAACTGGGCATGACGGTGGTAATCGGTCCCCCGACCGCGGAGTCTGTCAGGTTGTTGTCGAATTTCAGGTAGAGCTTTGGCACCTGCCCAAAGCTGAGATTTCCCAGACAGCAGAAAACACAGGCGACGAAAAAACGAACGCAGGCTCGCGAGGAGGGGAGGGTCATAATAATTTCCAAATTCAACCAGCTAATCGGCTGCCACAAATGATTTTCCCGTAAAAATCCGCCGCCCGACCCGAAAATTCGGCGGCGCGGAAATTGACCGGTCACGCAATTCCATCCCTTTTATGCCCCCAAAAAAAGCGCCCCGCCTTCTCACACGGAGAAAGCGGGGCGCTCGGGAATGGACTGCCGTGCGGCTTTAGATGACGACGGTCTTGCCGGGGATGGCGTGGGGATACATGCCGTCGGGGCCGGGGTTGACCTTCATCGGCGCGTCCCAGGCGAGCTTCTCGGGGAAGAGGCTGATCTCGGATTTGATCGCTTTGTCCCACTCGACTTCCTTGCCGCCGTAGGTGGCCATGCGGCCAAGGATCGCGGTCATGGTGCTGTGCGCGCCGTACTCGAGTTCGTTGTAGGGCGTGTTGTTGCGGATCGCGGTGAAAAGGTCGTCATGCTCCTGCTGGTAGGGGTCCTTGTCGCCGGCGTTTTTGTAGCGCCACTGCTCCGCGCCGCGGATGGTGTAGCTGTTGATGTCGGCGCTGCCTTTGGTGCCGACGGCGGCTTCGCTCACGCTGTCCCAGCAGCCGGGAATGTGGCGGCACTGGCTGAAGCATTTCGAGCCGTCCGCGTAGGTGAATTCGACGGCGTGATGGTCGAAGATTTCGCCGTAGTCCGGACCTTTGCGCACTTCCACGCCGCCCATGCCGTTCGCCTTGACGGGATGGCCGTTTTTGACCCAGTTGATGACGTCGAGGTTGTGGATGTGCTGCTCGCAGATGTGGTCGCCGCAGATCCAAGTGAAGTAGTACCAGTTGCGCATTTGGTATTCCATTTCGGTGAGTTTGCGGCCGTACTGTTTTTCGAGCGACTCGCGGGTTTTGACCCACGGCGTCTGGCCGTTCCAGTAGGCGCGCAGGGAGACGATGTCGCCAATCGCGCCGTCCTGCAGGCGCTTGATGGTTTCGATGTAGCCGGCCTGATGATGGCGCTGGAGGCCGACGCCGATGTGGAGACCCTTCTTTTTCGCCTCCTCGGCGGCGGCGAGCACGCGGCGAATGCCGGGCGCGTCCGTCGCAACGGGCTTTTCCGTGAAAATGTTTTTGCCCGCCTTGACCGCGGCCTCGATTTGCATCGGGCGAAAACCGGGAGGCGTGGCGAGGATGACGACGTCGGCGAGTTCGATGGCCTTTTCAAAGGCATCGAAGCCGAGGAACTGGCGCTCTTTGGGGACATCGATGCGGTCGGCGTGCTTCTGCTTGAGATTGTTGAGCGTGCCTTGCAGGCGGTCGTCGTGGACATCGGCCATGGCCACGAGCTTGACCGGGCCGATATTGTAAGTGCTCAGCGCCTGGTCGGCTGCGCCGCCGCCGCGTCCGCCGCAGCCGACGAGGGCGATTTTGATTTCGTCGCCGCCCGCGGCGTGGGCGAAACGCTCGGGAGCGAGTGCGCCGAGGAGCGCGCCGCCGGCCATTGCGGCGGAGCCGGTTTTCAAAAAGCCGCGACGGCTGAAGCTGTCGGGCGTGAGGATGTGGGAGGGTTCTTGCATGGTGGTGGTGGAGTTGTGGAGGTGGAGCGCGAAAACTACCGGCTTCGCGCGGGATTTGGCGATGAATCATTCATCGCGGGCTGGTGAAAAGATTAGGCGGGAAGTGGACGCATGGCGCTACTCCGCCTTTTTCAGCGCGGGGTTGTCTTTCTCGACGCCGCTGTTCCAGCAGGCGTTCATCTCCTCGGCACCTGGCGTTTTCAGCGGGCGCACGATGCGGAAGCCGAGGAACTGCGCGTTGGTGTGGTACCAGATGCTTTTCGGAAGCTGCGGATCCTGCATCTTCCATTCCTTGTTCGACGCGCGGCGGGTGGCGGTGCGGAGCGCGGCCACATCGTCATCGTCCCACGAGCCTCCGCGGGCGCTGTGCGGATACGGCTTGGTGGCTCGGTTCCAAGGATTCGCGGGCGGCGAGTTTTTGTAAAAATCCGCGTCGTATTGATCGAGCGTCCACTCGGTGACGTTGCCGAGGATGTCGTAAAGCCCCCACGGATTCGGCTTTTTCTTGCCGACTTTCTGGTACTTGAAATCGCTGTTTTTTCCGTACCAGCAGTACTCGGCCATGGGTGCCGGATCATCGCCCCAGAAATATGCGGTCGTCGTCCCGGCGCGCGCGGCATATTCCCACTCGGCCTCGGTCGGGAGGCGGTAAAAGTGGCCGGTCTTTGCGCTCAGCCACTGGCAGTATTTGTTGGCCGCGTGCTGCGTCATCGAGATCGCGGGATAGCCGTCCTTGCCCATGCCAAAACTCATTTCCACGTACGGTGACGTGGGGTGCGTGATGGCGTCGGTCAGCGCATTCAGCGGCGCCGGGAGCTGTTTCGTTTCGCGCGCTTTTTTCTCCTCGTTCGGATACATGAACAGCTCGAATTCGCCCCACGTCACCTCGTATTTTTCCATCCAGAAAGGCGCGATCTCCACCTCGTGCTGCGGGCCTTCGTCGGGCTTGCGGCCCTTCTCGCTATCGGGGCTGCCCATTTTGAATTTCCCGCCGGGAATCGGCACCATCTCGTAGGTCACATCCGTTCCCGGAATCTCCATCGCATAGGGCTTCATCTCCGCCGCGGTTTTTTCCTTCGACACCTCGGCGATGCGCGCAAACGCCTGCGCCACCAGCGTGGTTTCGTCGCCGCCCTTCGCCTCCTTTTTCCGCGCGGTGAGCGTCACGCCGTCGGGCCATTTTGCGCCTTCGTTGATCCACGTTTTCAAAATCTCCGACTCTTCTTTCGTGATGCGCTCGAGCTCGCCGGTGACTTTGTTTTTCGGCGGCATCAGCTTCTTCGCGTCATCGGCGAGCACCGTGGTTTTGTAGAGTTTGCTCTTGTCCGCATTGCCCGCGACGATGGTGCCCGCGTCAGCGGTCGCAGCGGCGAAAGTGGAGAGGTCGAGGTCGGTGTCGCCCTTCTCATATTCGGTGCCCTTTGGATTGTGGCAGCGCACGCAGTTGAATTCGAGAATGGGCTGCACATCCTTCGCAAAATCGACCGCGGCGGAGGCGGGTAGGGTGGCGGCGAAGGTGAGCGCGAGGAGCGGAGCGGAGGTTTTCATGCGGACGGTGAGCTAAGTGGAAAATGTGGCGCGGCGCAAAGTCGAAAGTGCGTTTCGTCTCGGGTTCGCCGCTGGCTTGCGTGCCGCTTTTCATTACGCTCCGCCACCCATGTCCGATGTCATCCATTACGTCTGCCAGCGTTGCACGCACTGCTGTCGCTGGCCGGGTTTTGTGCAAGTGGGCGCCGCGGAAATCGCGGCCATCGCGCGACATCTCGGGCTGAGCGAAAACGATTTCATCCAGCGCTACACGCGCCTCCGCCCGCAGCGCGACGGGCTGGCGCTGACCGACAAGGGCGATTCGCACGAGTGCATCTTTCTCGACGGCCGCGACTGCGCGATCCAGCCGGTGAAGCCGGTGCAGTGCGCGGGTTTTCCGAACGCGTGGAATTTCCCCGGCTGGCGCGAAGTCTGCGAAGCCGTGCCGTCGCTATCCGCTGACTGACGCGAGTTCTGCGAGCAGCGCGCGGTTGAGGCGGATGCCGGCGTGGAAGTTTTCCAGCGGAAAGTTTTCATTCGGCGCGTGAGCGCGGCAGTCGGGGAGGGCGAGGCCGAGGAGGAGGCTTTCGACGCCGAGGATTTTTTTGAAGGTGTTCACAATCGGGATGCTGCCGCCTTCACGAATCAGCGCCACGTCTTTGCCCGGAAAAGCGGTGCGCAGGGCGCGCTGCGCCGCGAGTCCGCCGGGGGAATTCGGATCGGTGACGTATGGCTCGCCCGCGTGGCCGCCGGTGATTTCGAGCCGTACGCCGGGCGGGCATTTGGCGAGAAGATGCGCGCGCACTTTCGCCATCACATCATCCGGCTGCTGGCCAGGCACGAGCCGGAAAGTGAGCTTGGCAAAGGCTTCGCGGGGCAGGACGGTTTTCGTGCCGGTACCTTGGAAGCCGCCGCCAATGCCGTTCACTTCGGCGGTGGGACGCCCCCATGTGCGCTCCAGACTCGTGTAGCCGGCTTCGCCGAAAAGTGCGGGCGCTCCCGTGACGGCGAGGATTTCCGCGTCGCCAAACGGCAGCCGCGCCCACGCCTCGCGCTCCCACTTTTCCAGCGGCGCGACGCCGTCGTAAAATCCCGGCACGGCCACGCGCCCGTCGTCGTGGTGCAGGCTGGCGACGAGGCGCGCGATGGCGGTCGCGGGATTGGCGACCGCGCCGCCGTAGATGCCGGAGTGCAGGTCGGTGGCGGGGCCGGTGACGCGCAGTTCCAGCGCGCCGATGCCGCGCAGGCCGTAGGTGAAAGTGGGCACGCCGCGCGCGACCATGCCGGTGTCG
>JAYVNN010000474.1:0-3020 GCA_043758435.1 Chthoniobacter sp. | reverse complement strand
GGGAAGCTGCCAGCTTCCCCTACAGTTGCGCGGAGCCGAAGCGGTGTGGCTAAATCGCCCTAGTCCGCGGCGAGTTCGTACCAGAGCGTCCGGTGCTCGGGTGAAATCTCAATGACGCCGTCCTTTACCGGCACCTCCGCGCGGCGCTGGCCGCGGTCGTCGAGCGCCCACGCTTTGAGCTTCGTGGAAAGCGGGAGCGTGATCTTCGCGGCCACGCCCTCGACCACGCTCGGCGCGCGGCCCCATTGCGGGCCAACGCTTTCCTTTTTGTCGTCCGTCCATTGCATCCCGGTATTTTCCGCGGTGCCGGTGGCCGTGATGAGAATGCGTTTCGCGGTCTTAAAATCCGCACCGTCGAGCACAGTGAGCTGCACGCACGCGTAGCCCGTGCGCGTGCCCGCAAACTCCACGCGCACACCGCCGAGGTCGTAGCTGCGGCGCTCGATGAAACCGAGCACGCCTTTTGAGCGCGGGGTGTCGATGGTTACGGCTTTGTCCGCTGTGTCCCACGTCAGCTCGCCGGTGTCGCTCGTGAACTTCGGCCCGGCAGGCGCGGGCTTCGCCGAAAAGTTTTCCCCATCGCCCTGCCGCACGCCCACGCGATGCAAAAACGTCTCCATCCTTTTCACCCCGAACTGCTCCGCGCCCAGCCGCGGCCCCTGCTCGCGCGCGGTCGTCACAGCGATGTCGTGCTGGAGATTCGCGATGGCCGCGGTCTTCGCCGCGCGCACATCGCCGCGCAGGAAAAGCGCGAGCGATGCGGGCAGCGTGGCCATTTTCACCGGGTGCTGATCAATGTCGAAGAAGCTCGGGAAGTAGCCTTTCGCCCAGTCGTTCGAGCGGTGCGAATACGCGAAGGCGAAGATGCCGTCCCAGTCCTGGAGCGCGGCGTAGGCGCAGACGAGCGGGAAGGTTTCAGCGGAAAACTGGTTGGGCGCGGAGTGGTTGTATTCGGTGCAGATGTACGGCTTGCCCGCCACGCGCTGGAGCGCGAGGCCGGGCAGCGTGCCGCCGTCCGCCGCGCCGGTCATGGCGAGGTTTTTCACCGTCCAGTCGTTCATGTCCCACGGCTTGCGGGGAAAGTGCGGGTGCTGCCAGTAGGCGTGCGAATCAATGACATCCATGTGCTGCTGGATGAGGAACGGCGACCACCCGAGTTGCGTGCCGACGATGAGACTGTGCGCCTGCAAATCCTCGCGGATGAATCGGTACATGCCCGGCCAGTAACGCTCCTCGACCGTCCACCAAAACCGCTGCCAGTCGTCGCGCGCCAGCTCGGTGCGGCCCGCGATGCCGGTCTTCGTGAAAAGCGCCACGCCGCCCGCCGCGTCGCGCGGCACCGTGCCGTCGAGGCCCGAGGTGCGCAGCGTCACATCCGCAAACTCGAACCAACCCGCGACCGTCCCGAGATTGCTGAAGCCGACGCGCGCGTTCGCTTCATCGGCGTTCGGGGTGAAAAGCACGCGGAAATTCTGCCACTCCGGGCCGACTTCCACGCTCTCACTGGCGAGGCTTTTCCAAGGTTCGTGCGCCTGCATCGTGGCGACGGTCAGCGTGTGCTTCGCCGCCGCGCGCGCACGGAATGTGAGCGCCAGCGGCTCACCGCCCGCGAGCCGCAGCCCGCTTTGAAAACCCTGCACATGCCAGCCCTGGGCGCCCGCCTTCCGCACCTCCACGCGGAGCACGCCGTCCTTCGCCGTGGTCTCCGCGACTGCGTCCTCGTGCTGCTCGAAAAACCAGCCGTCCTTGCCGCTGGAAAAATTCCCGTTTTTCAAAAGCTCCGCGCCCGGCGGCTTTGCTTCCGCGGCCCACGCGGCGGTGAGCTTTTCGTCCCCGCCGTATTTTTTGCGCAGGTATTCCGTCCACAGCGCGGCGAGTTCCGCGCGGTAGGGCGCGGCGGCTTGGTCGAGGCTGCCGTAGTGCCAGAGCGTGAGCAGCGAGTTCTCGTTGTTGATCTCGATGAGCGCGACCGCGGGCTCGTCCACGTAGGCGTTTTTCGTGAACGGATTCACATGCGTGAGCAGCGCGCGGGCGTAGTCCTTTTGCAGCGCGATCATCCGCGGCGAGAAATTGTCCACGCCCGCGTCGTAGTTCGGGTTGCCCGCTTTTTCCGCCGCCGGGCGGTCGGGATACGTGCGCGAGACGTGCAGATTCAGGTCGGCGTAAATGCCGCGCGCCTTGAGCTGCGCGATGAAGTAATCCAGCCGGTCGAGCTGCCCCGCATCCAGCGTCAGCCCGTCTTTCGCCCAGATGCCCGACGGCGCGCTCTGCATGTCCATGTGGTGAAAGCGCACGCAATTGATCCCAAACTTCGCCATCCTTGCGGCCACCTTTTCCGCGTCGTCATGCGTCGGAAAATTCGCGCCGAACGCGAGGTTCACCCCGAAGATACGCAGCCGTTTTCCATTCGCGAAAAGATGCCCGTCCTTCACGCTCACGAATCCATCGCGGCCCGCCGGTGCCTCCAGCCACGCGCTCACATTCACCGCCGACGGCGCGGCGTCGTCCCACGGCAGGACAAACGGGAACAGCTCCGCCGCGCCCGACTGACTGGGGCAGCATGTGAAGGTCGCGAGCATAAAAGCGGCGGCGTGGCGGAGTAGGGCAGTTGGAGAGGTCATCGAAATTGGGGTTGATTGTTCAGTTCCCGCGCAGGCTTTCGAGGTAGGCGAGGAGGTCGGCGAGGTCTTCGGGCTTGAGGCCGAGGGTGAGGGCGGGCGGCATGATCGAGGCGGGCACGGGGGTTTGCGCTTTGATGTCGGCTTTCTTCACGACGTGCGGCTGCTGGTCTGCGCCGAGGAGGGTGAGCGTGTCGTCGGCGTCTTTGCGGATGGCGCCGGCGAAGGTGTCGCCGCCCTTTGTCTCGACCATGATCTGCTCGTAGCCGAGGGCGATGGTTTTGCCCGGCTCCATGATCGAGATGAGGAGGTCGCCGCGTTTATAGACGCTGCCAACGAGCGAGAGGTCGGGGCCGACTTCCGCGCCGAGACCGCGCACCTTGTGGCATTGCGCGCAGATGC
>JAYVNN010000473.1:0-3022 GCA_043758435.1 Chthoniobacter sp. | reverse complement strand
CACTCTCGCCTTTGGTGGCGGAGTCAACATTGGCAGTGAATTCCTGACGCTCGTCGGAACCGGGGTCGGCGGCGTGGGTGCCTTGAACAACGTGGCCGGGACCAATACGGCCAACAGTCTGATCTCCCTCACCGGAGCGACGACGCTCAACTCGACCAGCGGCACGCTCAACCTGAACAATATCGGTGCCATCCAAGGCGGCGGCGCCCTGACCCTGGCCGGTGCGGGCAACGGCGTCCTCGCCAACGGCCTGACCGCTCCGATTATTACCTCGTTGACCAAGAACGGCGCGGGCACGTGGACGGTCGGCGCGGCTGGCACGGTGAACAATTATACGGGTGCCACCACCGTCTTCGGGGGCACGTTGAAGGCCGGTGTGGCCAATGCTTTCGGCACGAATTCGGCGGTCAGCCTGACCAATGTCGCCACCATCCTCGACTTGAACGGATTCAGTAACGCCATCGGCTCGCTGAGCAGTGTGTTCATCAGCTCGACGGTGACGAACTCGGCTCCTCTTGCTCCGGCGACGCTGACCACGGGCAGTGACAATACTAACACCACCTTTAATGGCGTAATTACCGACACCGGCGCGCTTGGAGCCTTGAGTTTGACGAAGGTCGGCACTGGCACGTTTACCATCACCGGGGCGGATAACTACAGTGGCGTGACTTTGATCTCCGTCGGAGCCTTAAACGTCCAGAACAGCGCGGCGCTCGGCGCAGCCACGGGAACTGCGGCCACGGGCACGACCGTAACTGCGGGCGCGACTTTGCAACTGCAGAGCGTCGGCGGCGGCATCGGGATCGGCAATGAAGCCCTGTCCCTCGCCGGGGCCGGCACTGGGGTGGCGAATCAGGACGGTGCCTTGGTCAATGTCAGCGGAGCCAATAGCTTTGGCGGCCCGCTCACGATGACGGCGGCCGCGACCATTTCCGCGACGGCGGGCACGCTCAACCTGACCAATGCCACGGCCATAGCTGGTGCCGGCGGCGCATTGACGTTGAACTCGGCGGTGGCTGCCGGCAATGGCAACCTGGCGGCTGGGCTGGGTGCGAACATTGCCTCCGTCACCAAGAATGGCGGTGGGACATGGATCCTAAGCGGCACCAATACCTATACGGGCGCGACGACGGTCAACAGCGGCACCTTGGCCGCCGGGTCGTCCACGGCCTTCGGAGCGAACTCGCCCGTGACGCTGACAGGGACGGGTATTCTCGACATCAATGGGAATTCCGTCACCATCGGCTCGCTGAACAGTGCGTCGGCCAACACCATTGTGACCGACAGCGGGGTTGCCTCCACGCTCACCACCGGCACTCTCAATTCCGCCGCCAGCTACATCGGCACCATCACCGGGACTCTCGCCCTGACGAAGACCGGGACGGGGACGCTCACCCTCGGTGGCACCGGGACCAATACCTACTCCGGCCTGACGACAGTGGACAACGTCAATGGCGGCGGCATCCTGCAAATCACCAGCACCGGCACCAACCCTCTCGGCGCGGTGGGCAATGCCGCCAACGGCACGGTCGTGCAGACCGGCTCCACCCTTCAGCTCGCGAACGGCGGAGTGACCATTGGCAATGAGTTCCTGACCATCGCCGGAACGGGTGCGGCGGGCACCGGCGGCGCTTTGAACAACCAGAGCGGCACCAACACCTTCGGCGGCCCCATCACCCTCAGCGCGGCGTCCACGATCAACGTGACGGCGGGCGTGCTGAACCTGACCAGCGGAGCCAACCTGACGAGCGTCGGCGGGCCTTTCGCACTGACCTTGAACTCGGCGGCGGCAGCCATCGGCAACCTCTCCGGGGTGATTGACAGCGGCATTTCCTCCGTCAACAAGACCGGGGCGGGAACGTGGAAACTGATCGGCGCGAGCACCTATGCCGGCCCGACGAATATCACCGGCGGCGTCCTCCAGGCGGGTGTCGCCACAGTCGGCGGGGCGGTTCCCACCAGCGGTGCTTTCGGCATCAACTCGGTGGTCACAGTGACGGCTCCAGGGCTCTTGGATCTTAATGGCTTTAGCAACACCATCGGCTCACTGACCGGCAACGGCACCGTGGATAATACCTCGCTGACCGCGGCGGTGCTGACTACGGGCACGGCAGGCAGCACCGGCTACACCGGCAACATTATCAACACTGCTGGAACTCTCGGGCTGACCAAGGTCGGCGCGGCCACCGTCTTTACCCTGAGCGGAGTGAACAGCTATTCGGGACTGACCACCGTCGCCCAAGGCATGCTCGTGGCGAACAGCGCCAACGCCCTCGGCTCCGGGAGTGTCGCCCCCTCCGCTACCGGTGTCGCCCCTGGCATCACCGTGGCGCCGGGTGCCTCGCTGGAACTGACCTTTGCCGGAACGGTGACGGGCACGACCGGGCCTCTGACCCTGACGATCAACGGCACGGGCACGGCCTTGAATGGCATCGTCGCGGCCAATACCGGCGCGCTCGTCGCCGGAGCCGCCAGCACCTTTGATGGTTCGATCTTCGTGGCGTCTAACTCGACCATCAGCGCCAATGGGTTCACGCTGACCCTGGGCACGATTGCCCAGCCGACGGAATTCCTGAACAAGAACGGCGTGAACCTGACCCTCAACGGCGGCGGCGGGGCGGGTAAGATCATCGTCAACGAAGCCATCACCGGCGCAGCGGCCAATTCGGACCTGATCGTGACCAACGGGGCGACCGACCTGAACGTGGCCAACAGCTACAACGGGATCACCTTCATCGACAATCGGGGTGGTGCCAGTGGCGTCCTCAATACCGGCGTGCCCAACGCTTTGCCCACGGCCAACGGACGCACCACGATGAAGATTGATATCTTCTCCGCCGGCGCCTCCACGCTGAATATCGCCGGGACGGCGCTCAATCCGGCGGGGGCCAACCAATCCATCGCCTCGCTCGAAGGCATCGCCGCTTCCAAGGTAACTCTGGGTAACAATATCCTGACCATTGGCTTTGGCCTCGCGGCCCTGGACATCAATGGCACGGCGAACGCCAACTTTGCCGGGATC
>JAYVNN010000472.1:0-3028 GCA_043758435.1 Chthoniobacter sp. | reverse complement strand
ACGATCGGCAGCCACACCAGCGCGGAAAGGACGAGCGCCGCCGCGCCAAACACGAGCCACGGCATGGGGTCGAAAAAGAGGCCGCCGCCGGTGATGCGTTCGGACATGACGAGCAGCGTCACGGGCCGCGCGTTCGGCGGACCATCGTGGGTGAGGCCGATGTGGATGCCCACCCAGTAGCGCACCGGTTGCGCGGTGCGCGTCATGAACTGCGAACGCGCGGGCGGCGGGCCGCTCTCGCGCTTTGCCTCAAAAGCGCGGTCGTCGCGCGCGGGGCGATCATCGGGCGGCGGGCTGTCATCGCGCGGCGGGCGCTCATCCCGGCGCGGCGGTCGCGCTGGATTTGGCGGGCCGCGGCGGTCGCGCAATTTCTCCATCACCTCCGGCGGCGGCGTGAGCGCCTCACCCGCGGCTTGCAGCCCATCGTTGCGGAAGATCGTGAAGCTGGCCCCGTGCGCCGCCTGGTAGCGCGCGAGCACCTGATCCCACACCGCCACCGGCTGATCGCGCAACTCGCCCGCGATGACTTCGCCCATCGCCTCCAGGCGTTGCCGTGCCTGCCCGGCCAGCAGCCAGTCCAGCCCGAGGCGAAATTGCATCCCCACAAACACCGCCGCCAGCGCCGCGACGAGCGCGAGATTCACGAAGAACGAGAACATCACTTTGCCGTAGAGCGGGAATCGGAGGCGCATGGCGTCAGCTTTCCGGGACCACGAACATGTAGCCGACGCTGCGCACCGTCTTGATGAAACGCGGCTCTTTCGGGTCGTCGCCCAGTTTTTTGCGGAGCGAGGAAATGTGCATGTCGATGGCGCGGTCGAAGACCTCCCACTCGCCGCCGCGCAGTTCCTCGAAGAGCTGGTCGCGCGATTTCACACGGCCCTTCGCCCGCGCCAGTGCGAGCAGCAGGCCGAACTCCGTGGGCGTAAGCGTGAGTGGCTGGTCGCCGAGCGCCGCCGTGTGCGTCTCCAGGGAAATGTGCAGCGGTCCCGCGACGACCTCGCGCATCGGCAGAGGCGGTGCGATTTCCGCCAGCCACCCCGCGCGCCGCACCGCCGCGCGCAGCCGCGCGAGCAGCTCGCGGGAGGAAAATGTCTTCGGCAGATAATCGTCCGCGCCGAGTTCGAGGCCGACGACCCGGTCCACTTCCTCGCCGCGTCCCGTGAGCATCAGCACGGGCACCTTCGACTTTGCGCGGATGCGCCGCAGCACCTCGAAGCCGTCCACGTCCGGCAGCATCACGTCGAGGATGACGGCGTGCCACGCTTCCGCCGTCGCCCTCGCCGCGCCTTCCTCGCCGCGATGCGCGACCTCCACATGAAAGCCCAGCGGCGCGAGATAATCCGCGGTGAGCTGGCAAAGGTCTTCGTCATCATCAATCACCAGCACGCGCAGCCCTTCGCGGGCTTTGGCGGGGGAAGTTGGCGCATTGGATGGCATGGCGGATGTGTCCCCCAATACTTACCCGCCCGCGGCACCGACAGCGCGCACTTTTACCGTTTGCTGACAATTATCGCCGCAGTTCCGACGCTTTGCGGGCAAGCGTTCACGCGCTGCCATTGCGCCCGCTGCCACCCCGACACGAAGCACAGCTTCCCAGCGCGAGACTTGCGTGACGAAGTCCGCAACTTCGTCACGAGGGCAAAACGGCACCCGCAAACCAAGCGCCGCCGCCTTGCGCCTGGGGGCCGTCGCCAGGCATCACCCCGACGCGCTGCACGCGGCGTGACCCTCTCAATTCGTGGTTGGGTGAAAATGCGCGGTCGTGCTACGTTCCGCGCATGACGCTGAAACAACAGATTCACGATCTCGTCGAGGAGTTGCCGGATAACTCTCCACTGCTCGCCGATGTTCGCGAGACGTTGCGGATGAATCGGGCCATCGGCGAGGCTTTGGATGACGTTCGGGAAGGACGCACCTTCAGCGCAGAAGAGTTCACGGCGAAGGTGCAGCAACGATGGCCGCGCCAAGCCTCCGCGTAATTTTCACGCAGAGCGCGTGGAGCGACCTCGATGAAATCTCCGCTTACTGGACGGAACGCGATGAACCCGAGCGCGGCGGGCAATACGCGCACGACCTGCCCGCCGAGGCGATCCGGCAATTGAGCGACCCCGGCATCGCTCGCGCGGGCCGTTATCTCCGGCACACGGCCTATCCGCAGACGCAGGAGTTGCCGGTCTTCAAACACTCCTACCGCATTCTCTATCTCGTCAAAGCGGCGGAGGGCGTCGTCGAAGTCCTGCGCTTCTGGCACAGCCATCGCGACGAGCCGTTTCAAGATTGAGGTGCCGGACTGATCGCGGCTTGCCGCAGAACTGCCATCGGCTAAACCGATACCCGTGCGTTACACCGTCATTCTCACCGACGAAGTCAAAGCCCGGTTGCACGCCCTGCCGCTGGCCTTGTGCCGGGAGATCGGCCACAAGCTTTTCCTGCTGGAGGAAGACCTCGGCGGCAACGTGAAAAAGCTCAAAGGCTCCAGCAATGAATACCGTCTGCGGGTCGGCGACTACCGGGTGCTTTTTGAACTCGAAGGCCGCAGGGCGACGGTCTAGCTGTCGGCAACCGAAAGGACATTTACCGATGAGCACCGCCGTTCCGAAAACCAAACCCGCCGTTGTGGACATCGACCGGCAGATCCGTCGCGGCAAGGCGGTGCTGCGCGAATTGAAGGCCACCTTGGAAGACCTTGAAGACCGTCGCGAGCTGGCCGCCGCGAAGAAGCGCAACGCGGGCAAGCCCGGCACGTCCTTGCTCCAGGCCGCCAAGGAACTGGGCCTGTAACTCCTTTCTTCGGCCCAAGTTGAGGACTTGGGCACGCCCGTTTCAACTTTTTCAAGAGGCGCAAAAACCCGGTTGCCCGCCGTGAGCGCGAAAGGTAGCCTGCACACATGACCACTGCCGTCGAAGCCATCTACGAAGACGGCCTGCTGCGCCCGCTTCAGCCGCTGGCGCTGCCCGAGCACACCCACGTCCGCCTCTCGGTCGAGACTCTGCCCGACGATCCTGAACGCGCCGCCTGGCTCGC
>JAYVNN010000471.1:0-3030 GCA_043758435.1 Chthoniobacter sp. | reverse complement strand
GCATCGCGCTGACGGTCGAGAGGCAGTCCTCGCTCGCGAGGAAACCCTTGATGACGCACGGGCCGTTGCTCATCGCGGCGAGCATCACGGCGCGGTGGGAGATGCTCTTGTCGCCGGGGACTTCGAGCTCGGTTTGAATGGTCGGGGCGCGGCGGATTTTCCAGTCGGACATCGTTTATGGGAGAGGCCGCAGGCGGTCGCGCTGGGCTTTGGCTTCGGTGAGAAATTCGGTCATGGGTGCGTCGTGTTCGAGCAGTGTGATGATTCCGCGCAGTTTTTCAATCAGCGCTTCGGCGGATTTGCGGACGGCGTGGCGGTTCGTGCGCAAAATCTCCGCCCACATCGCGGGCGGGCCGGCGGCGACGCGCGTGGTGTCGCGAAAACCGGGGCCGCTAAAGTCGAAGGCGCGCGCGTTTTCCGCGAGGACGGTCTGGACGAGCGTGGCGGCGAGAAGGTGCGGAAGATGACTGACGAGCGCGACCATTTCGTCGTGCTCGGCGGGCGAAACCTCGAGCACCCGTCCGCCGAGTGTTTTCCAAAATGCGCGGACTTCCGCGACCGCGTCCGCCTCGGTCGCCGCGTCGGGCGTGACGATGCACGCGGCGTTTTGAAAAAGATCGGCCCGCGCTGCGCCGATGCCCGTCTGCTCGGAGCCGGCCATCGGATGGCTGCCGACAAAACGCCCGCCGAGAATCGCGCCAAGTTCCGCGACGACGGACGCTTTCACGCTGCCGACATCGGTGACAATCGCGCGCGGTAAAATGACGCCCGCGATTTCGCGCGCGAGCGCAGGCATGGCGCCGATGGGCACGCACAGCACGATGAAGTCCGCCTCTGCCACGATGCTCCGCAAATCCGTGGAAGCCGCGTCCGCAAGGCCCATCGCCACAATCTCCACGACCGCGTCCGCGCGCCGCGCCCACAGCCCCGTGCGAAAGCCGCCGGCCCGCCGCGCGGCGAGCGCGATGGAACCGCCGAGCAGGCCGGGGCCGAGGATGGCGAGGGATTTCATGCGCAGGAAAAAAAGCCCGGCCCGCAGGCGCGATTGCCTTGCGGGCCGGGCTGAAAAGGTCAGCGAATGTCGCGCGTTACGGGACGAGGAAGCTCTTGCCCGAATACGGATCCTTCACCTCGGTGCCCGGAGGAAAGCCGCGCACGTCGATGTATTTGAGCTGATCGGACGGGCTGAAAACGAACCCCGGTTTGCCCGGCACCGCTTTGCCGTAGGGAATCTCGCCGACATGCACCGGAGCGTCCGGCACAGGCTTGACGACCGGTTCGTTGGCCGTGGGCTTTTCGGGCTTTTCGTGCCGCTCGGGTTTCTCGACTTCGTCGCCCGGCTCCGGCCTAGGCTTCTCCTCGGTGGTCGGGTTGGTCGGATGAAAACCGCCCCGCCGATTCGGCGGGCGGCGGTTGCCTTCATCGCACGCGGCGAAGATGGCGAGGGTGAGTGCGAGGGAGGCCGGGACGAGGATGCGCTTCATAAGTTGGCGAGGCATTTACCGAAGCGCCGCACGGGTGACAACTGGAAAAAATCCGCGCTCGCGGTTGGCAGCGGAAACTCAGCATACCGGCCCAGGCTAGGGCGTGCCCTGCGGACGGAAAATGCTGCGTTCTCCACTGACCGCTGCGCCGCCAGGCTTGTTCGCAGGCGTGCTTTCGTTCAACCACGCGCCGGGCTTTGGGGTGGCCGCTGGTGGGGGCGTCGCGGGGTGTTCGATCGCATAAATCGCCGCTTGGGAAATAAACCGGTAGCGCAACGGCTGATTCCAACCCACGAAAATCAGCGTCGCCAAGACCGCAAAATAGGCCAGCCAGCCAGCGATTTTAGCGGCCATGTTTATCCTCGGCGGTTCTTCCTTCGGGGAGATCCAGCCTGCTCCTTTTCCAAAGCCACGAAGTATCCGGTGCGGGCGTGGACTTCGGACCGGCGGCTCCAGCCGGAGATCCAGTGGCAGCGGTGCCCGCCACGCCCGCCTTCAAAGGTTTTCCGGTCACGCTGCTGAAATGCGCTTTGTAGGGCTGGTTCCAGCCGATTAAGACGAGCAGGATGAGGAGGATAAAGGCCGCAAACCCTTTCATTTCCGCGAGGCTTTCCTACGCTCCGGCGCATGTCAAGCGCCGCCCGCGGGCCGCTCGGAAAGCTGCACGATTTCCGCGTACTCCGCCGCCGTCAGCGGCAGCACCGAGAGGCGCGACTGCTTCACCAGCCGCATCTCGCGCAGCTTCGCGCTGGCCTTGATTTCCTCCAGCGTCACCGCCCGCTGCAACGCGCGCACCGGCACCAAATCCACGCACACCCACTCACCCTCCGTCGCCGTCGCATCGGGATACGCCTCGGCGGCCACTTTCGCGAGGCCGACGACCTCCTTGCCCACCACGCTGTGATAGAAAAGCACCGCGTCGCCCTTGCGCATCGCCCGCAGATTCAGCCGCGCCGTAAAATTGCGCACGCCCGTCCACGCGGCGCGTCCTTCTTTCACAAAGTCCACCCACGAATAGGAGGACGGCTCGCTTTTCACCATCCAGTATTGCGCGGTCTTGCTCATGCGCGCAGTCAGCCGCAATACCGGGCGGCCTCAAAGGAAAAACCACTCTGGGCCGGAGTCTTAATCGTAATCCTAATCTTAATCTTAATCATTCCGGCTGGCAGCAGACAGCCGGGTGAAAGGCGGGATTAAGATTAAGATTAGGATTACGATTAAGAACGAGGACCGCCCGCCACTTTGCCAGGCCGCCGGATGAAAAGCGAAGGCGCCCTCCTCGCGGAGAGCGCCTTCGAATGGTGGCTGGCGATAAGCCGAATTCTGTCCCGGCGCAGTCGCCCGCGCCGGGTGATGATCATTTCTCTCAGCCCGTTGAAGCGGGCCGCCGCACTCCTCGCGGAGCGCTGATGCGACTAGTACCCGGAAGCTGCCGCGCTCACGCGCCGCGGGCAGGCGGCCCGTGCTCCCTGTTATGTCTTGCACCGCATGGGGTTTGTCGTGCCCCGGAGCTTGCGCGCCGGGCGGTGGGCTCTTACCCCGCCTT
>JAYVNN010000470.1:0-3034 GCA_043758435.1 Chthoniobacter sp. | reverse complement strand
CGAAAGCCGCACCCACCATCACCAGCAAAAGCACCCCGAACATGGAGAGCGCGCGCGTCGCGAACTCCGGGGAGCACACGCGTCCCGCGTGTTGGTCGCGGCGTCCCGCCGCGACGAACTTCCGCAGATTCGCGAACACCGAAAATCTCCCCTCCCTAAAAAGCACGTCGTCGAAAGTTCGTTTTGGCGGGACGCCCAAACCAACACGCGGGACGCGTGTGCTCCCCGGAAGCGCCACACCGCGCCCGTCCCCCGTTGAGCGTTGGACGTTCCCCATTTTCACGCCAGCACCTCCTTCTTCCCTCGCGCAAAAACCAGCCGCGCCGCCAACCGCTGCAAAACCACCGACACCAGCCAACCCGCCAGCAGCGCATTGCAAATCGCCATCGTCCCCGCGCTCACGACGAGGGGGATAAAGGTCAGCCACAAAACCACCCAGCATGTCCGCCACCACGGCCGCGTCCCAGCGACGAACAGACACCCCAGCCCGCCCGCGACAAACCACAGCCACAGCCGCCGCGCCCGGCCCCACCAATCGTCGTACCGAAACTCCACCCGCTCCGCCCCGCTCAACCCCTCCAGCACCACCACCCGCCCCACCAACGGCAGCTCGATCTTCATCGGCAGCAGCCCGGAAACCCTTTGCTGATAAGCATCGCCAAGGTTTGCGAGACCCGCCGCCTGCGCGGGGTTCGATGGACTGCCGGTAAAGATAATCGTCTCAATGAGGTCGAGCTGATCCTGCGTCGCCCGGACAATCAACCGACCCGATGACGGAACATAGATCGCGCTGGACTGCCCATTAAACTGAACCCCATTGGAAATCAGAAACTCCTTCGCCGATTCGCGATCCGCGATTCCCGAGCCACCACGAGTGGCATCGTTGGCTCCGTGAGCTTGGGCGCGGGGAATCAGCTCCGGGCGAACTTTCCACTCCTTCGTAATCAGCACATCCGTGTTCATCGAAGCCGGTAACACCCACACCGCATACGGCTCCACCTTGAACTTCAGATTCGCGAGACTCGTCACGTACTTCAGCGCCTCGATCAGCGGAATGTTCGTGAGCGAAACCGTGATGCGTGCTTCGTCAGGATTGCCCGCGGCAGGCGGAGGCGGCACGAGCGGGCCGGGAGGCGGATCGAGACCGGGAATCGGCACACCAGGCCGGTCCGGCGGCATGGGCCATAACTCGGCCTTAAAAACGATATTCACCCCAGTCTTCGGATCGTCGGGATCGAGTTCCACAGACTTAATCCGCAGATACTCCAGCGCCTCACGAATCGTCGCCTCCCGAAATTCGAGTTTCGGAATGATGATCCGCTCCAGTTTGCTCTGAATCTTGCCGATGCCTCCCTGAGATGGATCGACGTTGAAACGCCGGACCGGATTCGTCCACGCCTTGTCGGTGGCGGCTATGGCACGCGAACGGGTTTCATTATAGCCGGTGACACTAAAGTCACTCTCCGCCCGGGCGATCTTCTCCTCCAGCGCACGAGCCGCCTTGTTGTATTTGTCGATGTTGAGAATCTGCTCACAACGCTTGAAAGCGAAGTCGAAGCGCCCGGTGTCGTAGAAGCCCTGGGCCTCAACCAAGAGCTGCTTCACCTTCTCGATGTTGCCGCGGAACTCCGGCCCGATAGTGCGGTTGTAAAACGCCGGGTCTTCAAGATGGCCGAGAATGACAATGGCCTCCTTGCACCGCGGGTTGTAGCGCTCGTCGGTCACAATCCGCAGAATGTTTTCCGCCTCTGCATAGCGGCCTTCGGTGACGCGCTGCTCCGCCAGCTTGTAACTCGCATCGCAAAAGCCCGTGATTGCCCGGTCATAGATCGCCTTGGTTAGCGCAGCGTTCGGGATCATGTCGCAGGCCATTTTGAAGGACGCCGTCGCCTTCTCGTAATCCTTCAACGCCATCGCCGCGTCGGCACTTTTCAAGGAAGCCTCCCCTCGCTGCGTGTATTCCATCCGGCGACTCCGCTCCCTTTCATTCGTCGGCTCGGCCGCAGCCGGCGGTGGCGGCTCCAATTCTGGTATCAACGCTGGCACCGCTTCCGCCGGTGACGTTGCTGTTCGTTCAGCCATTCGATCCTCAAGCAACCGACGCTGTCTGGGAGACAGTTCCTGAGCCGGATCACCAGGATCCTTCATCCCGCTGGAACCCAAAACCGCAAAGGCACGCGTGATTTTCCACTCGTCCCACATGCGCAGTGGCATGAGCAAAAGCGGCGGCTCTCCGGCGGATTCGTGCGCGCGTAGATTGCTTTCGAGCCCCGTGTATTCAAAGCCGTCCGGCAGGTGCAGCCGCCATTCGCTGCGCAGGATCGGGATGTCTTTCGCGAGCTGCGGCGCGCGGGCGGCGTAGGCGCCGGAGCTGCGCCACTCGCCTTTCGGCGTCTCGTAGAGGACGGACACGGCGAGCGCGGTGGAGGCGTCGCGTCGCGCGGGAAGTTGCACGCGCACCTGGTCGGCGCGGTCGCCGACGGGCTTCACGAGTTCGTCATCGACGGTGAGCGAGAGCAGGCGCGATTTTTCGGGCAGCCGCACGTCCAGATATTGCGCGCCGGCCGTGCGGACTTGGAACACGGCCTGGCTGCGCTCCGTGCCGCTCGTCGAGACCACGGTGTCGAGCGTGAGCTGATCGACCACGCTCGTGAGCACCGCCGCCGGCGCGTGGCGCACGCCGGCGAGCGCCAGCGTGTAGTCCGCGCCGAGCCACGCGAAGACGCCGATGACGCGGTGCCGCGGTTGATAATCCGGCAGCCGCGGCGCGAGCAGCGAGTCGAGTTCGTTCATGCCCTTCGCGTCGAAGGTGATCTCCGTTTCCGTATTCGCCTCCACCGCCCACACCCCGCTCGCTCGCACCACATCGAGCGGCGCGATGACCGGCACAGCGACATTGAAACGCGACTCCGCCACATCCTTCGTCATCGCCACCGGCACCTGCGCGGTGATCTTCAGCGCATAGCTGCCGGTCAGTTCCTTTTGGAAAACGACCGTCCAGATGTCGTCCGCGAGATTGCGCTCGGCGATCTGC
>JAYVNN010000469.1:0-3040 GCA_043758435.1 Chthoniobacter sp. | reverse complement strand
TTTCAGTCGGTGTGTTTCGGCGCGCGGACGGTGCCGGCCTCGAGGTCGCGGGCGCGGCGCTCGACGATGCGGGTGGCGACTTCCTCGACCATCTGCTCAAGCAGGAGCCGGAGGTGCGAGCCGGCGCGGTAGTCGGCGGGCGCGATGTGGCGGACGCGGTCGGCGTGGGTGGAAAGCTGGTAGCACTTTTTGAAGGAGGAGCGCGTGGGGTCGGCGGGATTATAGACGGCGATGGCGTGGCCGCCGTGCTGGCGGACGACGGTGAAGCAGGGCACGTCGGTGGGGCCGTCGCCGACGTAGATCATGTGCTCGAAGGGCACGGGCCGCAGTTCGGCGGGCATGTGGTCGTTCACGTCCTGGGTGTGGTCGAGCAGGCCTTTGTTGATGCGGAAAAGGAACTGGGTCTTCTGCGTGTGGGAGATGGCGCGCTTGGGGAAGCTGATGCGGCCGTCGCGGTCTTCGGCGAATTCGCAGCCGAAAATGGCGCGCACATGGGGGGCGATGCGCGAGCCTTCGATGAGCACTTTCAGCCCGCTCGAAATGATGTAGTGCTCGACGCGGATGCCGTGGGCCTGGTGCTGCGCGGTGAGGAGGCTGGTGCGGAATTCGTCGAACATCTCGGGGAGGCCGGGGAAGAACTGGAGGCCGGCACCGAGTTCGCGGAGGCGGGCGTTGGTGGGGCGGTCGATGTCGAGGTAATCGAGGAGCGCCTTCATGTAGGCGAGCTCGTTGTCAAAGCCCTGCGTTTTGACGAGGTCATGGCAGCGCGACCAGAATTTTTTGGCGTCGATGCCGAAGGTGGGAAAAAGCACCTCGTCCTGCATATAGTTGGGCGAGAGCGTCTGGTCGTAGTCGTAAACGATGGCGATGGTGTTTTGCGGGGAGGACATGGGTGAGGTTGAGAGTTGAAAGTTGAGAGGCGCGTTTGCTGGTTCGCTGCCGGGTGGGCGGACGAAAACGCGGTGCCTCGCCGGGGGGCGTCTTTGCGCTACGACGCGGTCAGCCCGGCGCCTTCGTAGATTTCCGCGAGGGGGAGTTCACATTCGATTTCGGGGAACGCCAGCACCTGCTCTGGCGCGGCGGCGTACTCCTGCGTCCAGCTTTCGCCGGTGCGCCGCCAGAGGGTGACGGCCATGATTTCCGTATCCACGAGCGCGAGGACACGCAGGGAGGGAATCGTGAGATAAGCCGCCCGCTTTTCGCCGCGATCAAGGCGGGCAGTGGATTCGGAGAGCACCTCGAAGATCACGACGGGGCGGTCTTGGAAGTGTTCGTCGAGGGCGTTCGGCTCGCAGACCACGGACACGTCGGGATAGTAAAAGCGAAGGTCGTCGCCCTGCCGGACGCGAATCAAGGTGTCGGAGTTGAAGGGCTGGCAGCGCTTGCCGCGCAGGCGTATGCCGAAAGCGACGGCAAGATTGGTGCCGATGCGCGCATGCCGGTTCGTGCCGCCGGCCATCGCATAGACCACGCCGTTGAGATACTCGTGTTTTTGCGACGCGCCGTCTTCGCCGAGCAGGTAATCCTCGGGTGAGAGCAGGGGGGCGTGAAGTTGGGCGATGCTCATGGGCGCAGGCTAAGGAGCGGGGCAGAGGGTGTCAAACGGTGGGCGGGCGGTCAGCCGAGGAGATTGGCGAGGGCGGGAGCGAGGTCGGGGAATTGGAAGGGGAAGCCGTGGTCGAGGGCGGTGGAGGGGAGGACGCGTTTGCTGTCGAGCAGTTCGTGGGAGAAATCGCCGAGCGCGGCGCGCAACGCGAAGGCGGGGACGCGGAAAATCGCGGGACGGCGGAGGGTTTGGGCGAGGGCTTTGGTGAAGTCGGCGTTGCGTGTGGGCCAGGGTGCGGAGCCGTTGATCGGGCCGCGGATGTCGAGGTTTTCAATGGCGAAGAGGGCGAGCTGCGCGAGGTCGTCGAGGTGGATCCAGGACAGCCACTGGCGGCCATCGCCGAGGGGGCCGCCGAGGCCGAGTTTGAAAATGGGCGTCATTGGCGTGAGTGCGCCGCCGTGTTTGCCGAGGACGATGGCAGTGCGCAGCGTGACGATGCGCACGCCATCCGCGCGGTGCGCTTCGTCCTCCCATGCTTGTACGGTTTCGGCGAGGAAGCCGGTGCCGGCGGGCGCGGTTTCGGTGAGTTCCGTTTCGCCACGGTCGCCGTAGAAACCAATGGCGGAGCCGCTGAGCAGGACTTCGGGCTTTTCGCGCGCGGCGTTGATCGCCTCGACGACGCGGCGCGTGCCGAGAACGCGGCTCTCGACGATGCGCCGCTTTTTCGCCGCGGTCCAAAGCCCGACGACGGGCTCGCCGGCGAGATGGATGAAGGCTTCGCAGCCCGCGATGTCCGGCACGGTGTCGGACGAAAACGCGCGCATTTCACAGCCGGGAATTTTCCGCGTCGGATCGCGCGTGAAGGCGATGACTTCGTGCCCGCGACGCAGCGCGAGGTCGATGATTTTTCCGCCGATGAAACCGGTCGCGCCGGTAAGGCCGATGTGCATTATTTAGGAAGTAAGAAGGAAGATTTAGGAAGTGGTCTGGCTTTCGCGCGTCGCTGGCAAACTTTCTAAATCCTACTTCCTAAATTCCTTTCACGTCCCCGGCTGGTCGAAGCGGCCGTGAATCCAGCGGTAGGGGAATTTTTCGCCCGGACAATCCGTGGGCCAGCGGGGCGGATTGATCTCGCGGTGCGGTTTCACGATGGCCCAGGTGCGGTCGATTTTGCCGACGCGCTGGCGGAGGTAGCGGATGAGTTCCTCGGTGGCTTCGAGTTGGCGCGCGGTCGGGGCATCGTGGTTGAAGTCGCCGACGAGGCAGATGCCGAGGGCGATGTTATTCAAGTAGTCGCTGTGGACGTGGCCGCCTTGGATTTGCCGCCGCCAGCGGTTGCCGATTTCCACTTCGCCGTCGCCGGAGGAGCTGCCGTTGCCGATGACAAAGTGATACGCGAGCCCGTTGGGCATGCCGCGGACGTGGAGGTGGTAGTAGTCGAAGGCCTTGGCGTTGCCCTGCCGGGTGCCGCTGTTGTGGACGACGATGTAGCGC
>JAYVNN010000468.1:0-3040 GCA_043758435.1 Chthoniobacter sp. | reverse complement strand
GAAAGTCGGCGTCTGACGCTTGTGGCGGAGGGATTGGACGGGTGCGGGCCAGGCGCTCCCATTCCAATCGCGGGCAGTGCCCGAAATTTACCAGCAGGCCGAGCGAAAAGTTGGATGCTTTGAGGTAGTTCAGAACCTGGCTGCGATGCACATCCACCAACCGGTCCAGCGCCTTCAATTCGACGATGATCGCGGAGTAGCAGACGAAGTCGGGAATCAACTTTGTTTGCAAAACGCGTCCGCCATATTCGAGTTGTAGCTGTGGATGAGAAACAGACGGGATGTTCTGATTCTCAAACTCGATCTCGAGGCACTCGTGATAAATCGCCTCCGAAAAACCAAAACCCTTCTCTTTATAAACCTCAAAGCACGCTCCCACCACGCGGTAACACTCGTCCTTCAAAACCAAATCTGACTCAGTCTTTAGCGTCATTTCGCGTTCTTTAGCGGACTAAAATTTCAGCGTGCTGATGTCCTCGACGTGCGTGGTCTGCCGGGCGCGGAAAAGGGCGACGATGATGGCGAGGCCGACGGCGACTTCCGCGGCGGCGACGGTGATGATGAAGAAGACGAGGACCTGCGCGTTGTAGTTCGGCAGACCTTCGGGGCTGACGTTGAAACGGCTGAAGGCGACGAGCGAAAGGTTCGCCGCGTTGAGCATCAGCTCGAGGCACATGAAAATCGTGATGATGTTTCGCCGGAGCATCACGCCGGCGAAACCGATGGCGAAAAGCAACCCGCTGACGAGGAGGTAATCGTTGAGGTTGAGAGTCATTACTTCAGCTCGCGCTTGGAAAGGATCACGACGCCGATCGTCGCGACGAGGAGGAGGACGCCGATGACTTGGAACGGCAGATTGTGCGTCGTGAAAAGGGTCATCCCGACCTCGCGCACGTCGTCGATTTTCTCCGCACGCAGCGGCGGGAAGGCACTCGCGCCGAGCGGAAACCGGCCGAGCACGGTGGCGAGTTCAGCGACGAAGCCGAGCGTCACGAGCCCGCCGCCAGCAGAGGCGAGCAGGTTGAATTTGCGGCGCTGCTCGGTCTTCAAATCGAGCAGCATGATGATGAAGAGAAACAGCACCATCACCGCGCCGGCATAGACCAGCACTTGAATCACCGCGATGAAGTAGGCGTCGAGCCCGACAAAAAGCGCGGCAAGGCAGAGGAACGAAACGACGAGGCTCAGTGCGCTCGCGACCGGGTTGCGGTTGATCACCACGGAGACGCCGAAAAGCAGCATCATCGCCGCGAAAAACCAGAACAGGAAAGGGGACATCTTAAATTTAGGATTTAGGATTTAGCATTTAGGAAGTGCGGAACGGGGCGCGCGCATTCCGAAATGCTAGATGCTAAATGTTCCATGCTAAATGCCCTCACTTGTCCGGGTTCCATTTGTGGATCAGCCCGTCGAAGACGCCGCCGAGTTCGTAGAGCTTCTTCTTGTCGTGAACCATCTCGCCGCGGCTCACGCCGGTGATCGCGTAGTCCTTTCGTAAAAAAATCGCCTGCTCGGGGCAGACCTCTTCGCACATGCCGCAGTAGATGCAGCGGATCATGTCGATGTCGAAAACGAGCGGACGTTTCTCGACTTTCGCAAACTTGTTCTCAGCCGGGATTTCCTCGGGCTTGATCGTGATCGCGCGCGGAGGGCAGATGAACTCGCAGAGCTGGCACGCCACGCAGCGCTCGCGGCCATGCTCATCGGTCACGAGCGTCGGCGCGCCGCGATAATGCTCGGGCAGGCTCGCGTCCCACTTTTCCTCGGGATATTGCATCACGACTTTCGTCTCACCTTTGAGCATCCGCCTGAGGTGCTTGAAGGTGATCGCCATGCCGGCGACGATGCTCGGAAGGTAGATTTTCTCCGCGAAGGTGAGCTTGGGACGTGGGACGGTGTAGGCCATGTCGCGGAGCTAGGTGAAGGCCAGGATGCCGGCGGTGATGAAGATGTTCACGAGCGCGATTTCAAAGAGGTAGAGCCAGCCGAGCTTCATCAGTTGGTCGTAGCGGAAACGCGGGAGCGTCCAGCGCACCCAAATAAAGATGCCGAGCAGCGCAGCGACTTTTGCAAAAAAGGCCGTGATATTCACGATGCCCCAGAACCAGTTCGGCAACCCGTGAAGAACTTGCAGCCCGCCTTGCCCCGCCCCGTTCGGGATGAAGGGGAGATGCCAGCCGCCGAAGAAAAGGACGACGATGAGCGCCGAGCCGGCGATCATCGCGGTGTACTCGCCGAGGAAAAACAGGGCGAATTTCATGGACGAATATTCGGTGTGATAGCCGGCAACGAGCTCGGTCTCGGACTCCGGCAGATCGAACGGAAGGCGATTCGTCTCCGCGAACATCGAGATGGAAAACGTGATGAATGCGAGGATCACCGGGAGCCAGAGGAGCACCTCGCGGAAGCCGAGATGCCCGTCCGTGAATGGCGCGAGCATCCAGCCGTGAGCAACTTGGTAATCGACGATTTTTCCCAGCCCGCTCGAACTCGCGATGAGTAGCACCGGCACGGCGCTGAGACCCATGCAGAGCTCGTAGCTGATCATCTGCGAGGTGCTGCGGATGCCTCCGAGGAACGAATATTTAGAGTTCGACGACCAACCCGCGAGGACGATGCCGTAAACGCTCACGCTCGAGATCGCGAACATGAAGAGCAGCCCGACATTGATGTCGGCGACGACCATTTTCACGCCGAGAAACTCGCTGCCGAATGGAATGGCCGCGAGCGTGACGAGCGCGGGCATCATCGCCAGTGCGGGCGCGAGCCAGAAGTAGGGTTTGTTGACGTGCCCCGGCGTGAAGTCCTCTTTCAGGATGAACTTCATCGCATCCGCGACCGGTTGTCCGAGTCCGCCGAGCCACGGCGAAAAGTCCTTTTTGAAACCGAGGAGCGTGAGCGGAAATCCGGTGCGGTTCGGACCGACGCGATCCTGAATCAGCGCGCTGACGCGGCGCTCGGCATAGACCGTGTAGCTGACCATCGGCAGCACGACGAGGAAGATGAGGAAGATGGTCTTCGCGAGCGACGTGAAGATCAG
>JAYVNN010000467.1:0-9467 GCA_043758435.1 Chthoniobacter sp. | reverse complement strand
GCGCGCCGCGTGGTTCATGGCTGTCCTCCGTGCGCGCCGTTCTGCGTCATCGCGAGATAGATTTGTTCGAGATTCCGCCGCTGCGGCTCGACCGCGCTCACGCGCACGCCCGCATGGACGAGCCGCGCCACCAGATCCGCAGTCGCGCATTTCTCGTCGAGCGCGATCACGCCCGCCTCCACCACGCTCACGCCCGCGCTTTCACCGAGCAGCGCCGCCGCGCGCGGCCAGTCATTCACTTCCAGCCGCACCTGCCGGCGATCCGTCGCGAGGTCCGCCCAGCGCCCGTCGAAAATCTTGCGCCCCTGATTGAGGATGACGACGTGATCGCAAAGCTGCTCCACCTCCACGAGCAGGTGCGAGCAAAAGACCACCGTCAACCCGCGCTCGCGGTTCAGCCTTTTGATCAGCTCGCGCATCTCGTGGATGCCCTCGGGATCGAGCCCGTTCGTCGGCTCATCGAGCAGGATGACCTCATTTTCCGGCAGCAGCGCCTGCGCGAGCCCGAGCCGCTGCCTCATGCCCTGCGAATACACGCCCACCTTGTCGCGAATGCGCGCCGTGAGCCCCACGATCTCGACCACCTCCTCGATTTTCGCCCGCGGCACCTTCGCCGAATAGCTCGTGTAAATCTCCAGATTCCGCCATCCGCTCAGGTAGTCGTAAAACCGCGGTGCCTCGAAAATCGCGCCCGTTTTTCCCAGCGCCCGCGCCCGCTCGCGCTGTACGGAGACGCCGTCGATCAGCGCCTCACCGGCGTCGGGAAAAACCTGCCCGAGCAGGATGCCGAGCGTCGTGCTTTTCCCCGCGCCATTGTGCCCGAGCAACCCGAAGACCTCGCCTTTTTTCACCTCCAGCGAAAGCCCGTGCAGCGCCGGTTTTCCGCGCCATGCTTTTTTCAAATCCCGCAGCGCGATCATCGGTGCGTCCGGCTCACGCGTCATTTCTTGGAGTCATCGTTGGTAAAAAACTTCGCGTCCTTCGTGGCGTGCCCGTCGGCGTAGAGAATGTTCACTTTGTCGGAGAGATAGGGATGAAAGCCTTCCTTGTCCGACATGATCGGGATGTGGCTGTGGTCTTCGGTGAGGCCGAGAAAGTTGAGCGCCGCGAGCGCCTGGCCGTTGAGCGTCACGTTCCAGACGTAGCTCGTGCCGGTGCGCGCGGCGAAGCCGGTCTTGTCCGCAGGACACGCGAAGACGCCTTTCACGGGCGCGTATTTGTCGAGCGTGTTGTCGATCACCGGCACCTCATCGGTCAGCGCCGCGCGGCCCGTTTTGAGCGTGGGCATGAGGTTGTCGTGCTCGCCGAGATAGACGCTCAGCGCCACGCCGAGCTGGCGCAGGTTTCCCGTGCAGGCCGTCGCCCGCCCGCTCTCGATCACGCGCTGAAACGCGGGGAAAGCCAGCGCGGCGAGGATCGCAATGACGGCGATGACCACGAGCAGCTCCACGAGCGTGAAAGCGCCGCGCGTGCTCATCGCCCGCCTTGCAGGTTTTTCTGCAACTGCTCAATCAGCGGCGCGACATCCATTTTCACGTCCGCGCTGGCGTCGCTGTAAAAACTCTTGAAGCCCTGGTCGATGATCTTCCGTGCGTTCCCATCCAGCTCCTTGTCGGGCGGGCGGTCGCCCTCGCGCTTCTTCATGTCGGCGAGCGATTTTTCCACAAATTGCTGGCGCTTCTCCGGCGTCATCTTGTTCAGCGCCTCCATCATTTGCTTGAAACCGGTCGGCAGCGTGAGGTCGAGAAAGCGTGTCTGCTCGTCGGGGCGCAGGTCGCGGAAAAAGCCGTCCAGCTTTTTGCCCATGCGGAACTCCCGCCGCTCCTCGTAGCCGAGTTGGTTCATCTGCGCGGCCATTTTCGCGATGATCTTCCCGCGCTCAGCATCCGCCTTTCCCGCCAGCGAATGACTCTCGGCATACGCGGCTAGCGACTCCGGCGTGACCTTCGCGCTGCGCGCAAAAAAGATGACGCTGCCCGCGATGAGCCAGATGACGGCGAGGATGCCGGTGAGTTTGAGCCAGGGAAGACGCATGCGGGTTTGGTGAAAGGGATCGTCGCGCTGGAAGACGCTGCGCGCATAGCATTCGTTACGCTGATCCTACAAACCGGGAGCCTTCGGCTTGATCGGGTCGGCGAAAGCGTTCGCGCCTTTCGCTTTCACTTTGCGTTTATAGACCTTGTCGCCACACGTCGCGTAGATCGTGTCGAACTCGGGACCGCCGAACGCGAGATTCGAGACGCGCCCGTTTGGCGTCGGCACGATGCAATTCACGCGCCCCGCCTGATCACAAATTTGCAGCCCGAGGCGTGTCGCCACGTAGAGCCGTCCGTCGCGATCCACGCGCATGCCGTCCGCGCCGGAATCGTCCGCCGTGTCAGGCTCGTGGAGCCAAAAATAACGCTGTTTGTAGGCCAGCTTCCCGTCGGCCTGGATCTGGTAGCTATAGACCCAGTGGCTGCGCGCATCGTCCACGTAGAGCAGCGTCTGATCGGGGCTGGCGGTCACGCCGTTGGCAAATTTCAGCCCGGTGTCCACGACTTCCTTTTCGCCGTTCGCCTTGATGAGCACCACGTTGCTCGACTTCCCGCCCTGCGGCGTCGGCTCGGTCACGTAGGTGTTCCCGTTTTTCAAAACCACGAGGTCATTGCCGCGGATGCCCTCCGCGATGGTCGTGCCTTTTCCCTCCGCGTCGTAGGCCACGATCTTCGCTTCGGAATCCACCACGTTGTAAATCCGCCCATCCGGCGCGACCGCCTGCCCGTTCGCCTTCTTCGAATCCGCGATGAACTCCGTCACCTTCCCATCGAGCGCGACTTTGTAGGTCTTCGCATTCGGGATGTCGTTGAAGAACACCTCGCCCGCCGCATTGGCGCACGGCCCCTCGGTGAACTTTCCGCCTTCCCAAACGAGCTGCCATTCCTCGCCCGGAATCAGCACGTCGTTGAGCATGTTGTTTTTGCTTTTGCCCGCCTTCACCGGCTCCGGCCAGCCCTTCCACAAAAAGCGCATCGCGTCGGGAAACAGCATCGTCCCCTGCTTGCCATTGTGCCCGCCGTCGCCCCACACGCTCGTGTGCTCGTAGCCGGCGAAAGTGAGCGCGCGGTCCATCATCTGATTCGCCTCCCACCAGTCGCCGCCGTAGATGTTCAGGTCGTTCGAGCCGTCGCACTGAAAGACCCGCAGCGCCCTCGGCTCATACTTGCGCACTAAGCCGGCGAGCCGATCCGCACCCCGCAGACTTACGAAAGTCCCCACCGACGAGAAGACGCGCGTGAACGCATCCGGCCGCTCCCACGCCGCATTCAGCGCGCAGATCGCGCCGCTCGACGAGCCGCCGATCCCCCGGTCATTCCCGCTAGTGCTGAGCACGATTTTGCGCCCGTCGCCCGTCGTCTTTTGCTCCACCGCCGGCAGCAGTTCTTCGAGGACAAAGCGCGCGTAATCCGGCCCGAGTCCGTCATACTCCAGAGAGCGGTTGAACCGATCCAGCGCCTTCTCCCCGTCCGCCGCCTTCACCCGCCCGTGCATGACAAACACGCCGACCGTCACCGGCATCTCGCCCTTCGCGATGAGGTTGTCGAAAACCACCGGCGCATTCCACTGCACCCCGTCCTGATTCACATACACGCACGCGGGTTTCGCCGGGTCGTACTGCTTCGGCACATACACCGTCACCTCGCGCACCGTGCCGGGGAAAATCTTCGAGCCTTCGAGCTGAAACTTGATCAGCTCGCCCTTCGGCACGCCGTCGTGCGGCTTCGAGTCTTCGGTCAGCGGCGTCTCCGTCTCCGCACGCAGCACCGGCGCGGCAAGGACGAGGGCGAGGGAGGCGGCGAGTGGGAGGAGTTTTTTCATAAAGCGGACGCGCAGCATGCCGCCGCCGCCGCACGCTTGGCAATCGCGGAAGACCGCGCGCGACTTTCAACAGCCCAGCACCGCCAGCAGCACCGGCCCCGCGCGTTGCACGATGAGGTCGATGGGCACGACATGCGGCCCGCTCTTGATGAAATTGCCGACGTGGCAATCGAACACCGCCAGCCCGTCGCCGGGCCGGTAAAAGGCGAGCGCGTCCTCGTGCCCGAGCCGCACGGCGTCGATGCGCGTGAAACCGGACGACGCCATGAAGGCGACGATTTCCTCCAGCGTCACGAGGCCGCCGTCGATGTCCGGCTGCGAGGTGACGACGTGCATGCCGCGCGCTTTGTCGATGATGCCGAGCAGCCGGATGTCATCGCCGAAGACCTCGTTTTGCAGCAGCAGCCGGTCGAGATATTCCAGCGGCGTGGCGTCGCGGAGAAAGGCTTTCGCGACCGCCTCCTCGCGCTCCGCATCGAAAAAAAACTGCGCGTCCGCCGCCAGCCCGAAGCGTCCGGCATAGGTGAGCTTGATGTAGCGGCCCTGCGCCGCGTCGTGCCAGACCTGATGCTCCTCGCCACCGCGGATGGCTGGATCGAGGAAAATCTCCGGGTCGAGAATCAGCCCTGCTTGCTGCGCCCAAGCGCGGACGGTTCGGGCTTGCGCGGTGCGTTGCTCCGATTGGCTGCGCGCAAAATCATCTCCATCTGCCGGTAGGCTTCTTCGGAGGTTCTGCGCGGCTGATTCAAGCGGATTTCCCGCAGTTTCTTCGGGTCGGTTTCCATGCACCGGGAGAGTGTGTCACTTCGCCGCTGAAAGCAAACGCCGAAAAGCGGGCAATGCGCTCGCGTCAGCGCACATTTGGTTCGGCCTTCAGCTCCGGCAGCTTCGGCGGCGCGACGATGAACTCAACGGTTTCCGGGGCGGCTGCGGTGTCGTCTAAGCGGAAAAATAACAAACGAAACTTCCACGCTGGTTCTCCAAATGGCAGTGGCTCATACAGCTTCGGGGGCGAATTCTGCATCGGCCCAGAGGCAAAAATGTTGCCTGTAGAGTCCCTCCACTCACATTGAAATCGATAGGCATTCGCCTCCCTGTCAGTAAATTGGAGCTTAACTTGGGAACGACACGTATGGAGTCGTCTGACTCGCGTTCGACAGCGAGAGAATTGAGAATGATTTCATGCTGCCCAAACTTTCGCGTCTGCGGCAGCGGCTCCGGCTGCCACTGGGGAAAGGACGCGGCAGCCAAGGGGTTAGGCACGTCTATTTCGAGGGGCTTTTCAAATACCAACAGAGACATGTGAATCATCGGAAGACGCCGGTCATAACGGGGCACCAACACAGCAACATTTGGCCGTGGTTTCTCAAACCGATACTGCCAATCATAGCTTCGCTGGAACCCGCTCACATTGGCTGACGAAGGGCTATTCACGGGCGGATTCACAAACTTCCGCGTCCGTGAATCGTAGCAGGTGAACCACACCACGGGACAAGGTTGGGTGTTATTTAGGACGTATTCGGCGCTGAATGGTGCAATGCGTGCCGAGTCCAGATCTGCTGCCTTCTCCGCGAGCCACGCGATGAGTTTCCCCGCGCCGGGAAGGACGTGATGGGTGCCGTAGGTGACGCGCTCCAGTCGCAGTTCTGTTCCGTCGAGTAGGAGCCAGCGGGCGACGGGTTCGTTAGCGCGGCGCATTTTCACCCAGCCCACGCCGGCCACGGCGAGTAGCCCAACGCCAAACAAAATCCACCGCGCGCGTTTGTCCATGACCTGACGGTGCGCGCCGCTATTTCCCCACCGAGATGAGGTGCGTGAATGTGCGCAAATACATGCGCCCGCCGCTGACCGCGGGTGTTGCGTGGGAGCCTTCGCCGAGGGCGATGCGGCCGGGCGGGGCGAATTTTTCCGCCGCCGCGAGGACGATGAGATCGCCGCGGGTGGTCATGTTGTAGAGGTAGCCGTTCACGGCGACGGGCGAGCCGTAGAAGGGGCCTTCCACGCGCTCGCTCCAGAGCTGCTCATTGCTGGCCGCGCGCAGGCAGGTGACGAGGCCGTTTTCCTTCCACAGAAAAAGCAGGTCGCCGACGACGATGGGCGTGGGCACATAGCCGCCCACGCGCACGACCTCATAGACTTTCTCGGCCGATTTCCCATCCGCCGCCGGGCGCACGGCCTCGACGAAACTTTCCGCGCGACCCTCGCCGCACTGCGCAAAAATCAGCCCGGCGGGCGTGACGAACGGCGACGCGACGCAGCGCTTTTTCATCAGTCCCGGAAGCTGCCACGCGACCGCGCCGGTGCGTGCGTCGTTCGCCGTGAGGCCCACGGCAAAGCTCTCCGTCACCACGACGGGCGCTCCGCCTTTCGGCGTGAAAATGCAGGGGGCCGAGGAGGTGTGCATGGTGCCCGCGTGCTCCCAGCGCCAGCGCTCTTTGCCGGTCTTGGCCTCGAAGGCGATGAGGAAACTTTTCGGCTGATCCTGATCGAAATTCAGCAGCACCATGTCCTCGAAAACAATCGGCGATGTCCCCGGCCCGTGCTGCGAGATGAACGGCCCGAGATCCACTTTCCACAGCTCGTGCCCGTCCTTTTGGTCCAGCGCCACGAGCCCGGAATTCTCCGGCGACGCCCAATGAAAATACACCCGCTCCGCATCCACCGCGGGCGACGACGCGGCGTAATTATTGTCCGCGTGCAGATGGTAGCCGCCGGTCGCGTACTCCTTTTTCCACAGCGTCTTCCCGTCCGCCGCGTTCACGCACGCGATCACGCGCGCCGTCGTGTCCTTCGGATTTCCCGTCACAAAAACGCGCCCGCCCCACACCACCGGCGACGAATGCCCGCTGCCCGGCGTCTCGATTTTCCAATTGAAATCCTTCTCCGAAAATTCCGCCGGCAGCCCCGGCGCCACGCCCAACCCCGAGCCGTTCGGCCCGCGAAACCGCGTCCACTCTTGCGCGCCTGCGCTGAGGCAGAGGCCGAGGAAAATAGCGGACGCGAGGACGAAATGGGGGCGCAGTTTCATGGCGGCGAAAGTAGCCCGCGCCGCCCGCCGCGTGTCAAGAATCCGCCGCCCCGCGTGAAATCTTTGCAATCCGATGCTTGGCGGCAGGCGAAAGACCGTACACGTATTAAATCCGTCCTATGATTCCTGACGGCGCACTACCGCCCATTCCCACACTCGGAAAGTCCCAGCTCCCGCGCGGCTTCAGCTACCCGCTCGGTGCCAGCGCCGTCGGCGACGCCCTCGCGAGCGTGCCGCAGTACGACAAATTCACGCTCAGCTTTTCCAGCCAGTCGCCCATCCTCCACCCGCCGTTGCGCATCCCCGGCTACCCCGTCATCCGCTTCACCTACTCGAACTACCCCGAGTACACCCCGCGCCCCGCCTCCGCCACCGTCCGCCCGCGCCGGCAAGGCGGCGAGCGCTGGCATTTCGACGTGCTGCCGGTGCTTTTTGAAAGGCGCGAGATCATCCAGCCGCTGCTCATCACCGTGGGGCTGCCGCTGCTCCGCGACTGGCTCACCGGCCCCGACACCCCCGCCGGCCAGACCAAGCGGCTCGCCTGCTCCATCTGGTATTTCGAGGACACCGGCGTGATGAAGCTGCACATCGAGGAGCCGGTCTGAGTTTTTAGGCGCGGGAAAAAGAGACCGCGAGGAAATGCGGCGCGGCTTTCACATCACGGGCGGGCGGGCCAAAGCCGAGCGCCTGGAAATCGTCGGCCCGCAGCACCTGCGCATCAGCCTGAACCAGGGCATCAAGCGGCAGAGCCGGCTCATGCTCTACGAACTGAGTTACGAAGTGGAGCGCCTCGTCCGCACGCGCATCAGCCCGCTGAAAATCGGCGGCATGCGCCCCGGCAAATAGCGGCTGCTCGACGCGAAGGAAGTCAAGGCGCTGAAAGGCACCGGCGAGCCGAATTAGGCGGGGCTGGATGTGCGCGAATTCATCGCGTGGTGGGTTTGCAAACAGCACGTCGCTCTCGCCTGCCCGCACCGCGAAACACAGCTTCCCCGCGATACTTGCGTCCCCCAATTCTCGGTACGAAACGAGGGGCTCAAAATGCTTTGTTGGTGACCTCTTTGTAGCCTATTGCGAAGCCACGCTCGAACGACCCTGCCCAAGCCTCCTTATTGCCGAAGCTCGATTGGTTCGCAAATTTTAGAGCGATACTGTGAAGTTCATATCTTGTTGGAACTGAAAACCCTGCCCGCCCAGCTTCGCGTCCCCCATATTGCCCCCGGTTAAAGGCGTCTTCTAGAGCGTCTATTGTAGGGTCTGTTCGTGTATTCTGCGACGCTTGGGGCTTGGATGAATCGCTACCTTTCCATGTCATACTCCACCAAAGGCAAATGACCATTAAAGCAGTATATCCAACTACGATTAAGGTGCCTTTCGCAAACGGAGAGAGTCGTACCGGTTGTGTTTTGGGAACTCGCGCAGCATGAGCAGAAGGGCTGGGCACGAAGGAGTGGACGGGAGGACTAGGAACGATGAAGTCTTTTCCACACGTAGGACAAGCTGCTGTTGTCGTGATTAGTTCTGCTGTTGCAGATATACTCTGCCGACAATGCGGGCACTCGAATTTGAAGGTCATCTGTTGAGTTCGCGTCTTATCCAGCCCTGCTTTTCGGCCTTCTTGATAATTGCTTTGAAGTCCTTGAGGGGCATAAGCGCGGCAAACCGTCCCCATACCCAGCGTCCTCGCATCTTGGGCTTCTTGCCGATAATGTAGTAACCAAGCCGCACCTCTACGCGTGGCTTGAGCCTGCCCTCTTGAAATTCGATCCGCTGCAAACAAAGTATCTTCTCCCTTTTATCAGACTGACGGACACGAACCTCACCCCGGATGATGTAGTGAACAACATGTCCGTCGGGTGGACAGATTAGTTTGCCTCGCTTGCCGACATTCGATGGCAGTTCAGGTAACTTAGTGCGTGACATTGTGATTGTTAAGATCTCGCTTTCAAACTGAGGGTTTGGGTGCGGCCAGCTTCAGTCGAAACATGGTTTCGATGGCGAGTGGGTGGGGGCGCATGCGAGCCAGCCTGCCTGGAGCGGAACATCGTGTCCAGCGCTGCGTGGCGAGAGCGGTGTGGACGGCGGAGCGCATCCATGCGTCTTTTCCCGGTGGGCGCAGCCCCCCGCCTGCGTGCTACCTTCCCCGCGTCTGACCTATGAAAAACCGCCTGCTCGACCTGCTCCATGCCGCGCCGTTCATTCCGTTCACGATTCATCTCGCCGACGGGCGCGGACTCCGCGTGGAGCATCCCGACTTTGTGGCCGCAGCGCCAGCCGTGCCGAATATCACCGTGGCCGAGCCGGACGGCGAACGCTGCCATACCATTGCCGAAAGCCACATCACCGGCTTCGCCGAAGACCGCACCGCCCACGCTGCCGCGTAAGCCGCGCAGACTCCCCGCACTTGGCGCTACCCGTGGCCGTTCCTCACACCGCGACCTTTTAAGAACTCCGGCGAGGCCGCACCCCGTTTGCCCGCGGGCGGGCGCTGTGCTTAGTTCGCCGCCCTTATGCTGCACTTCACGAAAATGAACGGGGCCGGAAATGATTTCGTCGTCATCGACAACCGCGACGGAAAAAC
>JAYVNN010000466.1:0-9471 GCA_043758435.1 Chthoniobacter sp. | reverse complement strand
GGCGGAAGACGGAGACTCGGCGGCGTGCGCGCCATTCCTACGTTCGGCGGTCGCCTTTGCCCCTCCGTCTTCCGCCTTCCGCCCTCCGCCCTCCGACTTTCCCTTTTCCCCCTCCCGCACCCAGCGGATGAAAACGTCCTGCACCACGTCGCGCGCGGCGTCCAGTTCGCCGACGATGCTTTGCGCGTAACGGATGAGGGGCCGTTCGTAGCGGTCGAGCAGGGCGATGAGGTCGGGCGTGTCCGTGGGAGGCATGGTGATTCAATGAGGCAAACGGATGGGCCGCGCGATTTCTTAGCGCGCTGGGAAAAAATCGCGCGCCCGTGCATCTTCACGGGCCAACCGCCAATTCCACACCTCACAAGAACCGCCATGAATACCTCACCGTCCACACCACCCGCTGCCGGACATCCGCGGCATCTCCGCTTTCACCTGCCACATGCGCACCTCGGATCGGCGTTTGGCAATGACTGGTTCGCGCTCAAGGCCGAGGCGTTTGCGCGGTTCTTTGGCACACCGGTTTTTCTCGTCGGACAGACGCTCGCAGTCGCGATTTGGATCGGCGGCAATGTCGCTGGGATTTGGAAATTCGACCTCTACCCCTTCATTCTCCTGAACCTCGCCTTCAGCCTTCAGGCCGCCTACGCCGCGCCGCTCATCCTGCTCGCGCAAACCCGCCAGGCCGACCGCGACAAAGCGCACAATGAAGCCGACGCGCAGCATCGCGAAGCTCTCGCCACCGAGAGTGCCGAGCGCCAGGCGAGCGCGGCCCGGCAGACCGCGCAACTGCTGGCGCTGATGGAGCAGAATACGGAGCTGACGAAACTGACCAAGGAACTCAGCGAGAAAATCGAGACGCTCACCGCGGAGATGCACCGGAAGCTGGTGGCGTCGGCGCAGCCCTAGCGCCGCGTCATTTCCACGCGAGCACTTTCAAGCCTTTAACCCGCTTGAACTCGCCCACATTTCCCGTCACCACTGTCGCGCCGAGGCTGCGGGCGTGGGCGGCGATGAGGAGGTCGAGCGGGCCGATGGTGGTTCCCTTCCTTTCGAGATCAGCGCGGATTTCGCCGTAGTGCCGGGCCGCGGCGTGGTCGAAATCGAGTACGGGAAACAACTCGAAGAACTCCCCCAGTCGGACAGCTTCGGCGGGACGGCCTGACTTTTCCGCCCCAGCCCACAGTTCGGCGGCGACGACGCTCGAAATGGCAATCTCGTTCCGTGCTGGCAAATTGGACACCGCAGCGCGTCCGCGCAAAACCCTCACGCAGGCACTCGAGTCCAAAAGATACATCGGAGCCGGCATGGGCGGCCTTACCATTCCAGAATCGGCCGGTCGTGCTTTTTCGGACGCGGCGGCGGATCGGGAAAGTCGCCGCCATCGGGATATTTCTCGGCCATGTAGCGGGCGATGTCGTTGAGCGTTTTGAACTTCGGCTTGGGCTTGGGCTTGAGCACGACTTCATCGCCGCGCTTTTCGATGACGACTTCGGTGCCCTCGAAGCGAAAGGCTTTGGGGAGGCGGACGGCCTGGCTGCCGCCGTGCTGGAAAATTTTGGCCGTGGTCATAGCTACACGGTGTAGCTACGAAAGGGGCAGGGTCAAGCGGAAGCTGGCGGGTGCAGCGTGAGGTGCGCGAGGACTTCGATTTCGGCAGTCTGGGGAAACATGTCGAGCGGGGTGACGGCGGTGAGCGTGTAGCTGCGGCAGAGCGCGGCGAGGTCGCGGGCGAGGGTGGCGGGGTTGCAGGAGACGTAGAGGATTTCCGCGGGCGCGGCGGCGAGGAGCTGGTCGGTGACGCGGGCGTCGAGGCCGGTGGCGGGCGGGTCGAGGAGCACGGTGGTGCGGGTAGCGTCGTGCGCGGCGAGGAGGTCGGCGAGGTGGGCGCTGACATCGCCGTGGAGGTAGTGCTCATGCGGCTCGGTGGAGCGGCGGGCTTTCTCGATGGCGCTGGCGTTTTCCTCGATGCCGGTGACGTGCGCGAAAAGTCCCGCGAGCTTTTTCGCGAAAATCCCCGCGCCGCAGTACGCATCCACGAGCAGCGTCTGCCCGCGGCGCACGGTGGCCTCCACGAGCGTGAGCAGTTCGCGGGTCACGTCGGGATTCGTCTGTTCGAAATACGGCCCGCCGCCTTTCGCGCGCAGCGCGTAGTCGCCTTCGCGGACGATGGCGTGGCGCAGATCGCGCAGCGCCTTGTTCACGACGGGCGCGGCGATGACGCACTGCTCGACATCGACGAGGGTGCGCCCGTCCTGCGCGTAAAAGCCGGTGCGTCCGCCGGCGACGTGCACGCGGATGCGGTTGCGATAGCCGAAGGGCTGCGGCGCGGCGACGGGCGGGCGCATGGGGACGTGCCCGAGTTTGCCCACGCGGAGGAGCGTCTGCTCGACCTGCGCGGCTTTGATGGCGAGCTGCCGCGGGTAGGCGATGTGCTGGTAGCTGCAACCGCCGCACGTCCCGAAATACGGGCACTCCGGCGTCACGCGATCCGGCGACGCGGCCTCGACCGAAACCAACTCCGCCTCGCCGAAGTTTTTTTTCTGCCGCACCACGCGGGCCGTCACCGTCTCGCCGGGGATGGTGAAAGGGACAAAGAAAACCTTGCCCTCATGGCGCGCGACGCCTTTCCCGCCAAAGGCGATGTCGTGGATCTGGAGCGTGAGCGGAGCGTGGTCGGGCATGGGAAAAAAAAGAGGCTTCCGTCGTGAAACGGAAGCCCCTTTGGGAAAAGGCGAAAAGTCTTACCAGCCCGCGTAGTGGCGCGTGTAGCGGTAGCGGCTCTCAAAGCCCAGCTCCGGCGGGAACTCCTCGTAGCCGCCATTGACCCACGGGATGTTGCTCTTGTAAGGCGGGCGGTAGGAGCCTTTGTAGGTGGCAAAAGGATGCGTGACGATTTCGTAAACGCCCATGCCCATACGGAAGAAGAAGCGGCCAAAGCCCTTCGTGCTGCCGTAGAGCACGCCGGCGGCGTTGCCTTCGCGCTCGTTGAGTTCGGCGGGGTTCTGGATGAGTTCGGTGCCGGCCAAGGCGAGATTCGCGAGGCCGCGGGCGAGCTTGCGCGTCGGGCCGTAATCGTTCATCGGCGGATCCTGAATATCCGCAAAGGCGCTGACGGAAAGGAAGGCGAGGAGGGAGAGGCTGAGGAGGGTCTTCATAAAAGTGAGCCAAAGCTACATCGCTGCTTTCAGTTATGGCAACGGTCTTTTTCAAGAAACTTGCGAGCCGTGCTGCCGCCGGTTTTTTCCAGCAGCAGCGGAGCGTTGCGACGGCGTGTAGCGCACGCGATAGAAACCGCCGCTCGCGGGCGGTGCCGGGTCGGTGAAACTGCTGGTCGCGCCGGTGGCGTTGCGCGTGCCGATGGGGAGCCAGTTTGCCGACGCGAGGGTGAGGGTGCGCTCAATGGTGAAGGTGAGGCCGGGAGCGCTAGGCCACGCGAAGGTGAAGCCGTGGGCGAGTGTCGCGCGGAAGGATTACGCGACGTTGCGCGGATCGAGGCCGAGGCGGAATTCGGCGAGGTTCGTGGTGCCGTCGCCGTCGCATTGGTCAGCGTGCCGAGATGATGCACCGCCGTGATGTCCGTGATCGTGGTTCCCGCGCCTTCATTGCACGGAAAGGCGGCGACGAGTCCGCTTTCCGCGCGCGCCGGGAGAGCCCGGGCAAGGAGGAGAAAAAGCAGGCGCAAAAAACGACGCATGGCGGAGAGGGTGGAGGGAATGTCCGAGCCGCAAGATTGCCGCCTTCCCGCTCCCGGCAACCCGCAGTTGCCGCGCAGCATCGGTTTTCCCGTCACTGCCGCCCGCTGCATCGCGCCGGCTTTTCGTCAAACTCCCCGACGACGACGCGCGGCCAGGCCGAGCGCCCCGGCCAGCAGCAATGCCATCGACCCCGGCTCCGGCACCACGGCTCCGAGCTTGTCCGGACCGCCGGCAAAGGGCAGGCCGTCGCCGAAGTTTACTTCCACGCCGTTGGCGATGGTCAGCGAGGCGAGGGTCTGGCTGGTGTTGATGTTCACCGTCGCATTCGCGTTCAAGACCGAGGTGCCGGTGCCGAGAGCGCTGTTCAAGTTGGTCACGCCGGCATTGGCGTTGAGCGTGGCGTAAGTCTGCGGGCCGCTGAGGGTGAGGGTGCCGTTGCCCGTCTTGGTCAGGGTGTTGCCTGGGCCGCTGACGGCTCCCGGAACCGTCAGGGATGCGCCGGTCGTGACTTCAATCGTCCCGCCCGATGCACCGATCGTCACGGAGCGGTTGACGCCAAGATTAACCCCCGCCCCGGTGTCGCGCAGCTTGCCGCCGTTGATGGTGATCGTGTTGGTCGCCGACCCATCGCCGAGGTTGCTACTCGCGCTGATGCTCAGCACGCCGTTGTTGATCGCGGTGAAGCCGGTGTAGGTATTCGCACCCGAGAGCGTCTGGGTGCCGGGGCCTTGCTTCACGAGGTTGGTCGATCCGGTGATCACGCCGCTGAAGACGTAGTTATTCGCATCGCCCACGGTGAGGGTCGCAAAAGCCGTATTATCCAGGGTCGCGGCAAACCAGTGGTAGGTGCCTCCATTCGCCGGAGCCATGGTAATACTTAACGATGATGTCTGGGCGACAAACCGGTAGGACTGATAGCCGTAATCGCCGGGATCGAAAGTGACTTGGTTGGCACCGCCCAGGCCCTGGTCAAACGTGGCCGTCTGCGGACGCCCTGCCCACAGTCCGACTTTGGTATAAAGCACAGCGTTGTAGGTCTTGCCGATGGTAAGGTTGTTAAAGGTCAGAACGCCCGGATTTCCGTTGTAATAGAAGTCATCGACGAGCTGGTCGTAGCCCGTGTGAAAGCCGGAAAGATTGCCCTCACCAAACTGAACCCCCGCGCCCGCGAGCGACCACCCTGCTCCGCTCGTTCCCACGTCGTCAAAAGTGACCCCGTTCACCGTGGCCCCGCCATTGTTTCCAAAGTCGAGCTTGAGCAGATAGTTGTTGGCGGCGGAGATTTGGGCCGCGCCGTCGGCTCCGAGAGTAATCACTCCGCCCGTGCGTACGACGGTGCCATTGCCGCTAAGTCCAGCAACCGTGTGGCTGTTCACCCCGAGATCCCAGAACGCGCTGGTTGCTACGGTGACTGCGCCGGTGCCGGTTGCATTCGGTGCCGCTGCCTTGAGGGTTCCGCCATTGATGTCGGTTCCGCCGCTGTAAGTATTGGCCGCCGAAGACAGGGTGAGCACTCCGCTGCCGCTCTTGATCAGCTTGCCAATCCCGGTAATAGCACCCGGCAGGGTTCCGCTGCCGAGCTGGAGCAAACCGCCGTTGATGGCGGTCGAGCCAGAATAGGTGTTCACGCCATTCAACTCCTGCCTGCCCGCGCCTACTTTCACGATGCTGGTTCCCCCGCTCACGTTGCCGTTGAAGACATAGTCGCTGGCGCTGCCCAGCGTCAGCGTGGAATGCGATGTTCCCAAGTCGGCCAGAGTCGCTCCATACCAATGATAGGTGTCACTAGCGACCAGCGGGGACATGGTGATCGAGGCCGCGCTCCCGTCTGCCACGAATTTGTAGGAGTAATAGCCGTTGTTTCCCGGATCGGTCCCGACCAGTTGCTGACTGTCGGAGCCACTGGCAAAGGTCGCATTCTCCACGCGCGGCCCCCAGGCTTGGTTCGAGAAGACCACGGCCTCGTAAGCCTTGCCGGCCGTGAGGCCGGTAAAGGTCAGCACGCCGGGATTGCCGCCGTAGTAGAAATTCTGGAGCAAAGAGGTGTAGCCTGGCCCGCCACCGATGCCGCCGGGCGTGGGTCCGCCGGCCAAGCCAGCCGGCACCCCGGTCAAGGCGTATCCCGTCCCGCTCGGTCCGGCCCCGGTGAAGGGCACGCCATTGATCGTCAAAGCGCCGTTATTGAAGGCGAGTGCCTGAACGTAAGTGTTGCTGTTGGAAATCGTGGCCGAACCATCCGCGCCGGTCGAAACGACGCCGGTGCGGGTTACATTCCCGTCGCCCACCAGCCCTGGAATGGTTGGAGTCTCGAATCCGAGATCCCATGTCCCCGACGCGCCGATGACGACCTGCCCGGAACCCGTGGCGGTGGCCGAACCGGAGCGCAAGGTGCCGCCGATGATGGTCGTTCCGCCGGTGTAGCCATTCGCGCCGGACAAGGTGAGCGTCGTCCCGTTGCCGGCCTTGACCAGACTGCCATTGCCAACGATCGGGCCGGGCAGGCTGCCGCTGCCAAGCTGCAGGGTTCCGGCGCTGATGGTAGTCCGGCCAGTGTAGGTATTGACGCCGTTCAACTGCTGCGTGCCGATGCCGACTTTCACGAGGTTGGCGGAACCGCTGAGGTTTCCGTCGAACTGATGGTTACTCCCGTTGCCTACCGTCAGCGTCGTGGCGAGGTCGTTGACCGCTTCGGCAGTGACGCCGTACCAGTGATAGGTGTTGCCTGGGTTGGTCGGTAACATCGAGATGGCGATGTTACCGCTGGCATCCGCGCGGAACTGGTAAGCCAGGTAGTTGGAACCCGCGATGCCGTTCTGGTCGTAGTTACTCAGGGTCTCGACGGTGCTTCCCGTATTGAAGGTCGCGGTCTGAATGCGATCGCCGGCGGGACCGAAGTCACGGTTATACAGGCGCACTTCATTCAAGGAACCCGGAGTAAAGCCGGACAAGGTGAGGGAGCCTGGGTTGCCGTTGTAATAGAAATCCGAAAGCAGCTTGTCCACGCCGCTTCCTCCGCCGCCGGGGAAAGAAACCCCAGCCCCGGTGAGCGCCCAGTTTCCGCCGACGGTTCCGGCGTTGGTGAAGGCCACGCCGTTGATCGTCGTCGTGCCGTTGCTGCCATTGAAGTCGAGGAGATGGGTATAAGTCTTCGAGCCGGAAATGCCGGAGCCTGCATCGCCGGAGAAGGCCGTGGAGATGGGTCGGGCCAGGATCACGTTACCGCTGCCTTCGAGGCCGCTCACGGTCTGGCTGGCGCCGAGGTTCGTCACGGCCGTCGCGCCGCCGGCGACATTGAGCACGCCGGAGCCGGCGGCGTTATTCGCCGTGAGCAGGAGCGTGCCCGCGCTGACCGTGGTGCCGCCGGTGTGGGTGTTGGTGTTAGTCAGGGTCAGAGTTCCATTGCCCTGCTTTGTGAGGGAGCCACCCGCGCCGGAGATGGTCCCGGCGATGGTGGTGCTCTGGTTGTTGCCGCCCGCGGCAAGCGTCGCGCCGGGAATGGAAACCGTGGTGCCCGCCACACTCGCAAGCGAGCCGATGGTCTGCGCGCCGGTGAAGGCCAGCATGCCGCCATTCACGATCACTCCGCCGCTGCCGGAAAGGCTGCCCGTGAGGTTCAGCGTGCCGCCGCCGGTCTTTTGGGTGGTGCTCGTGAAAATCACATTGCTTGCGATGGTATGACTGCCACCGGCTGCCGTGTCGATGGAGGCATAGCCACCGCCCGCCTGGAGAGTCAGCGAATTGCCACCCGAGATGGTATAGGCATTCACCCCCGCGAAGAGGATGTGGCCGGCGGTTTTGGCGGCCTCGAGATTCACGACCGTGGGCGCGCCCTGGCCAAGGAAGCTGGCGTCGCGGCCCGCGCTGTTGGATTCCGCGCCGGTGGACCAGTTGGCCGCCGTGCCCCAGTTATTGCCGGAGTTTGGCGACCACACATTGAGCAACTCATTGCTCGCTCCGTAAAAGTGCATCGACCCGGCGCCGATGATGTTGAAGGAAAGCTGCACCGAACCCGCGGCGTCGGCAGTGTAAGTATAGTTAAGCTTCGAGAGGAGGAGCGCGTCTTCGTTGTAGTTGATCGAGGCCGTCGAGCCCGCCAGGTTCGAGGTGACGGTTTGAGTCCGATCGGCACCTAAAACCCAAGCCTGGTTGTAAAAGGTCGTCCGATAAGTCTGCCCCGCGGTGAGTCCGGTGAGGGTGAAGTGCGCCGGGTTGCCGTTATATTGAAACGCATCGAAAAGCTGCGCGATGGTTTCGATGCCGGCGTTCAGCCCGCTATGGTTTCCACCGCCGCCAAAGGTAGCCCCCGCATCGGTGAGCGCCCAGCCTGTGCCGGCCAAGCCGTCCGTGCCGTTGTTGGTGAACGTCGCGCCATTCACCGTGACGCTACCGCCGACGATGTTGCCGATAGCGGTATAGGTCTTACCCGAGTCCACGCCGGAGTCGGCGTTGCCGGAGTACAGGTCGATGGTAAAGCTGTCCGCGGCCAGCGCCGAGGCGCCGAGGCTGGCGCAGACGAGTGCGCAGATGGAATGAGCGAGGGGTGCAAGCCGGCTGCCGGTACGGTGCGAGGAGGAGGCGTGTTTCATAGTGGGGAAACTAAGGTTTGGGTGTTTTTCTGCCAGCCGTCCCAGCCACACTGGCCACGGACGAATGCCACGAAAGCTGGGCCACGAAGCTACCAGCGTCAAGCCGCAGTTTACCCGGAAAATCCGTTTACATTTCCGCCTTCGGTTTCACAGTCTCGCATCGTCATGCTACCCCTCAGACTCACTGCCCTCCTGTCCCTCGCCTTTGTGTGGCTCGCCGGCCTGGCCCAAGCCGCTTCGCCGAGCGATGGCGTGATCGCTTTCAATGAAGTCATGTACCACCCTCCGGCGGGGGATGCCGCGGAGTGGATCGAGCTGCATAACATGATGGGTGTGTCGGTCGATCTTTCCGGCTGGCAGCTCGAAGGTGGCATCGCCTTCACTTTCCCCAATGGCACGGTGATGACGGGCGGCGCGGACCTCGTGGTGGCGAAAACGCCAGGCTCGATCGCAGGCGCCGTGGGGCCGTTCACGGGTGTGCTGTCGAATGGCGGCGACACCATCCGCCTCGTGAATAACAGCGGGCGCACCATGGACACGCTGACTTACTCCGACCGCGGCGACTGGCCGGTGGCGGCCGACGGGGCCGGGATGTCGCTGGCGAAACGCGATCCCTTTCTCGCGTCGGGGCCGGCGGCCAGTTGGACGGCCAGCAGCCAGGTGGGCGGCACGCCGGGCGCGGTGAATTTCCCGCCGCCGCCGGGGCCGGTGACGACGCGGGTGATCGATCTCGCGAGCACTTGGAAATACAACAACTCCGGCGCGGCCCCAGACCCGGCGTGGAAGACGGCGGCCTATACGGAGCCGGGCTGGAGCAGCGGGCCGGCGGGGTTCAATTACGGCAACGTCACGCTCTACCAAGACGCGCCGGTGCCGCCGCCGGGGGGCGTGTGGAGCGTGCTGGCGTGGACGGGCGATGCGGACTCGGGCCTTTCCGCGGCAAAAAGCTACACCCACAAAATCGGCCTGAACCGCTCGGTCGCGTACACGGCGGTCAATGGCGTGACCTTTGACTCGCCGGGCTCGAACGTGAGGAGCGGCACAAGCTGGAGCCTGCAAGGCGCGACCAGCGCCTACACCAACACCGGCAACGGCCAGGGCGCGAACAATCTCCCGGCGGGCAGCGGCAGCCGGCAGTTGTGCGAGGAGTTTTTCTACGGCGCGTCGCTCGCGGGCGGCGTGTCGCGGCT
>JAYVNN010000465.1:0-26371 GCA_043758435.1 Chthoniobacter sp. | reverse complement strand
TGGCGGCGAAATCGTGGGGCGCGGACAAGTCCCCGTATGACACTTTCTGGACGCAGGTCATGGACTGGCTCATCCCGAAGGAGCAGGACAAGCAGGGGACGAACAAGATCGAGCTATTCACCGAGCGCGCGAACTACCTGCTCGGCGAGCACCCCGAGCTGCGCGCCATCGTCCGCATGGTCGATCCCAACGCGAAGCCCCCCGCCTCGCTCCCGGTCGATTTGAAAACGCCGGACGACAAGGTTTTCAAATACACCCTCAAAGCCGCGAAGCTCCCCGGCCCCGGCGGCGGGCAGATCGACGGCTACCGCGCCGAGGTCGAGCCGAATGTCCCCGGCGTCTTCGCCGCCACGAGCGAGGCCACGGTCGGCGGCACGAAGATCGAAGGCGAGACGCGCTTCGTCGTGGCGAAACCCGTCACCGAGCTGACCGGCAAGCCCATCGACCGCGACTTTCTCAAACACATCGCCGAGCAGACGCGCGGAAAATTTTACACCCTCGACGAAGCGGGCGCGTGGCTCGGCAATGTCCACACGCAGCAGCAGCAATTCTCCCGCATGCAGCTCTCCGATCTTTGGAACAATCCCGCCGTGCTCCTCCTGCTCGTCGCCGCGCTCGCCGGCGACTGGCTGCTGCGGAAGATGTGGAATCTTCCCTAGGAGGGGAAAAAGTCGCGCGGGCGGAGCGATGAGGAGAGCGATGCGCGGCTCACAGAGCCGCAGCTCCACCGCCGCCCGGACTACGAGAGCCAGCGGCGGACTTTGGCCTCGTCTTTCACCGGGCCGACGATGGCGACGCCGAGGCGGGCGGGGTTCAGGCAGTGGCAGGCGGTGCGCTGGATGTCGGCGGGGGTGACGGCGAGGAGTTTGCGCTCCATTTCCACGGGGCAGAGGATGCGGTTGTAGCCGAGGAGGCTTTCGCCCATCCACATGATCTGGTTGGAGGTGGATTCGAGGCCCATGAGGGTCTGGCCGATGGTGTAGTCGCGGGCTTTTTTCAGCTCGGTGCGGCTGGGGGCTTTGGCGCAGATGTTCTGGAGTTCGCGGAGGATCATGCGGACGGCGCGTTCGAGATTCGCGGCGTCGAGGCCGGCGGAAATCTGGATGGCGCCGGTGTCGGCGAGCGTGACCATGCTGGACTGGACGCTGTAGCAAAAGCCGTGGCGCTCGCGGAGTTTTTGGAAAAGGCGGGAACTCATGTTTTCGCCGAGGATGACGGAGAGGAGCTTGAGGGCGAAGCGGCGCTCGTCGGCGCGGCCAAAGGCGTGGAAGCCCATCGCGAGATGGGTCTGCTCGGTCTCCTGGGTGAAAAGGGAAAGCCGCGCGGTGCCGCGGTCGGGGTGGCTGCGGACGTAGCGCGGGGCGCGGCCGCGGGGGAGGCGGGCGAGGAGCGGGGTGAGCAGGCTGGTGACGCGCTCGTGATCCACGGGGCCGGCGACGGTGACGATGGTGGTGGCGCCGTTGTAGTGCTGGCGCTGGAAGCCGAGCAGCTCGGGGCGTTTCAGCCGCCCGATGCTCTCGACGGTGCCGGTGAGGGCGCGGCCGAGCGGGTGGCCGGGCCACATCGTTTCGGTCAAAAGCTCCTGCGCGTGCTGCGCGGGGTGGTCGCGGTACATGAGGATTTCCTCGCGGATGACCTCGCGCTCGCGCTCGATCTCGGCGGGCTCGAAGCGGCTTTCGAGATACATGTCGGCGATGACATCGCAGAGTTGCGGGAGGTGCTGGGCGGCGGCCTTGGCGTAGTAGCAGGTGTGGTCCTCGGTGGTGAAGGCGTTGAGGTAGCCGCCGAGTCCCTCGACGGATTCGGTGATCTTTTTCGCCGTGCGCCGCTTCGTGCCTTTGAAAAGCAGGTGCTCGATGAAATGCGAGATGCCGCTGTGCTGCGCCGTTTCGTGCCGCCCGCCGATGGCCGCCCAAAAACCGACGCTCACACTTTTCATGTAAGGCATCTCGACGGACGCGAGGCGCGCGCCGTTGGGGAGTTTGGTGACGTGGTAGGGGTATTCCATCAGGGCTTTGCGGCTTTGGCCTTCTTCTTCGCGCGCAGTTCGAGGACGTGCTCGGCGAGTTCGAGGTCGTGGGGAAAGGTGATCTTGAAATTCCAGTCGTCGTTTTTCAGCAGGTCGATTTTTTTCCCGAGCTTCTGCACGGCGGAGACCTCGTCGGTCACCATCTCGTGCTTCGCCATGAGCGCGGCGTAGGCCTGGAGGATCAGCCCGCTGGAAAAAATCTGCGGCGTCTGCATCGCCCAGAGCCCGGTGCGCTCCACGCTTTCCGTGACCATGTGCTCCACGCTCGCGCGCTTCACCGTGTCCGGAATCTGCGAGGCGCAGCAGGCCGCGCCGTGGCTTTTGGCGAGATCGAGGCAGGCTTTGATGAGGTGCGGCGTGGTCAGCGGGCGCGCGCCATCGTGGATCGCCACGTACTCGCTGCCGCGGCTGTTCACCGCCTGCAGGCCATTCCAGACGGAGATGTGCCGGGCCTCGCCGCCGCCGATGACCTTGCTCACTTTCTTCAGCTTCTCTGCCGCCACGAGCGCCTCGACCTCGTCCATCCCGTCCTCCTTGGTGACGATGAGGATTTCATCCACCTCCTCGCAGTCGCTGAACGCCTTGAGCGAATGCCACAGCACCGGCTTGCCGGCGAGCTTGGCAAAGAGCTTGTCGAAGCCCATGCGGCGGCTGCTCCCGGCGGCGACGATGATGGCGCTGACCATTTTTATTGGAGCTGCGCGCTCACGGCCGCGCTCAGCGCCCGGCCATCTGCGCGGCCCGCGGCCTTTTCGTTGGCGAGCTTCATCACGGCACCCATTTCCTTTTTGGAAGTCGCACCCGTCTCCGCGAGGCACGCCGTCACGAGCGCCGCGATTTCCTCTGCCGACATCGCCTGCGGCAGATAGGCCGACAAAATTTCCGCCTCCGCCTTTTCCTTCGCCGCCAGCTCCGGGCGGTTGCCTTTTTCAAAGCTCTCGATCGAGTCCTGCCGCTTCTTCAGTTCCTTGCGCACCACCCCGAGCGCCGTCGCGTCATCGAGCATGAACTGCATCCCGCCCTTCTCAATCGCCACGTTTTTCAGCGCGCTCTTGAGCAGGCGGATCACGCCGAGCCGCTCGGCCTCCCGCGCCTTCATCGCCTCCTTCAAATCCTGGTCGATGCGCTCTTGAAAATTCATGGGGCGGAGAAAGTAGCGGAGAGTCCGCGGCCCGCAAATCCTTTCACCGGCTGGGTTGCAGGGCGGGCAATATTCCCACCCCGGGGGACTTTACTTATCCATCCCGCGCCATAAAACAGCCCGCACTATGACCATCCTCAATGACTTCAAAACGTTCATCCTCAAGGGCAATGTCGTCGATCTCGCCGTCGGCGTCGTCATCGGCGCGGCCTTTGGCAAAGTTGTCGAGTCCATCGTCAAAGATCTCATCACCCCACTCATTGGCTTCATCGGCGGGCAGCCGGACTTTTCCGCCGTGAAGGCCGGCCCGCTCATGGTCGGCAATTTCCTCAATGCCGGCATCGCCTTCCTCATCCTCGCCGGCGTGGTCTTTTTCCTCGTGGTGAAACCGATGAACGCCCTCATGGCGATGGCCAAAAAGAAGGCCGAGGAAGCGCCTGCCGCGCCCGCACCCATCGCGGACGACGTGAAGCTCCTTATGGAAATCCGCGACCTGCTCAAGAGCCGCCCGCTCTGAGCCTGCGCCGCGACCGGGGGCGCTCGCCTTACTTGAATTCCGCCGGGAACTTCGCGCCCTTTTTCAAGCCGAGAAACTCCGCCCGTTTCTCCGGGTGCGCTTTGCAAAAGGTGGCGAGGGAGGCGTTGTTCGTCTGGAAATCCACGATCTCCTTGGAGGTCGCGTCCTGCACGCCGGAGACGAAGTATTTGTAAATCGCCCCGCCCATGTTCGAGCTGTCGCGCGCGGTGTCGAAGGTCACGGTGGAGGTTTCAAATTCGACCGGTCGCCGCGTGCCGTCTTTCGCCTCGGCGAGGGGCAGGGTCTGCGCGGCATGCACCTTGAAGGCGTCGTTGCCGGCCTTGTATTTCGCCCGCGTGTCCATGGTCACGATGACGAGGGTGGCGTCGAGGGCCGGGATGGGGGCCATGCGGCTCAGGCCTTCGATGGTCATCTTCGGCTCGATGGTCATGTTTTTCTCATAGTCCGAAGTCGCCACGTTGCGCTGCTTGGTGGCGACCATGACCTGCACTTTGAGCGGGGGAAATTTTGCGGGGGCCGCCGTCGGCGTAGTCTGCGCGAGGGCGCTGGAAACGAGGAGCAGGGAGACGAGGAGAGCGCGCATAGTGGGATTGGGGTTGGGTGATCGCCGCGGATTTGGCGCAGGGCGGCGGCGGGATGTCGAGCCTCAAGGCCGGGGCACCGGCAGCAGGGCAAAGGCCGCGAGCACCGCGCAGAGCGCCACGTATTCCCAAAACGCGCGCGCGTCCGTGGCCGCGGGTTCATTCGGACGCGTGACGCCGTAAATCCCCGCGCCGACCGCAAGCAGCGCGATGCCGGGACTGACCGGCAGCCACGCTGCGGCAAAGACCGCCGCCGCCACGATGCGCTCGCGGCGCCGCAGTGCGTGGAAACCGCGGGCGCCATCGAGCGACCACACGGGCGTGAGATTGAACAGATTGATCCACGCGCCCCACTGCGCCACGACGAGGCACACCGGTGAGTGAAAGGCGAAGCCGAGCAACGCCGCGACGACCGCGGCCCAGAAACCCGAGAGCGACCCGGCGAGGCCGATGCGCGCGTCTTCGCGCGGCGTCATGTATTGCGTCTTGAGCTGGATGAAAGCGCCGAAACCGGGAATGAACATCGGCGCACTCGCGGACATCCCGAGGCGGCGGATCGCGAAGACGTGCCCCATTTCATGCACGTAGATCGAGAGGATCAGCCCGCCCGCGAACTTCCATCCGTAGAGATTCCAGTACACCGCGAACGTGGCGAACATCGAGAGCAGCGTCCCCATTTTCGTCAGCCCGAGGAGCAGCAGCTTGCCCTGGCCGAGGAGGAGAAAAATCGCCGTCTTGAACTTCGCGAGCAGCATCAGGAAAACCCCGCCGCTCGCCGCCGCGCTTTTCCATTTGCCGCGGCCCGCCGCCGGTGGCGCACCCTTTTCTGCCAGGCGCGAAAGCTCCTCGATCTTCCCCGCGATGACCGCGGCCTGCGCGGAATCCCGCGGGAGCAGCGCCATCGCCTGCCGCCACAGCGCCAGCGCCTCCGCGGGCGCGGCCTGCTGCGCGGCGGCGGCGAGGCGCTTGAGTTCGTCCGCGTGGGTGAGCGCGCCGCAGCCGGGGCAGCTCAGCATCCGCGCCGCCACTTCCGAACCGCACTGCCGGCAGGTCGCACCCGGCAGGGGCGGAGGCACGTCAGGCACTTTCCGGGAGAGTCGGGGCCACCGGCGCGACCGGGGCGAGCGCGTGCGGGCCGGTCACTTCCACCTGCACCGCTTTGTTTGATTGCCACGCCTGGAGCAGGCCGAAGAAAGTAATAATCCCGCTGAGGATGCTGTTCGATGCCATCAGCACCGCCCCGGCGAACGCACCGAAGACGCAGATGAAAGCGTTGGCGAGAAAGCTGCGCGCCTCCTCGCCCGTCACCACCTCGGCCAGCGTGGCGAAAAAGCCGATCGCCAGATACGTGATGACCACCGCGAGAATCTGGTAGCCCAGCCCGCCGCGCCCGCCGCCGCCCTTGCTCACGCCTTTGCCCACCAGCCAGCCGATGAGGATCGTGACCAGCGCCGCATTGATGTGCGCGATGGCCAGCACCGCCGCATAGACCGCGCCGCCCGCCACGCCGCCGCCAATCCCCAGCCCCGTCGCTTTCACCAGCCGCAGAAAACCGCCGTCTTGCCCCCCAAAGGTATTCCGCAGATTCTCCGCGCACTGGGCGCAAAGCGTGTGGCCATTGGCCTGATAGTAACTGCCCAGCAAAGCCCCGTGGCACGCGCTGCAGGAGGTGCCCGCGGGCCGCGGCACCTGGTCGAATTGAAGTTCAGTATCCATATCGTGGGGCGTTTTTGAGCAGCCGATATACCAGCGGACGCCGGGGCGGCGAGCGAATTTGCTCCGGCGGAGCCGAGCGCTCCTGCGCGACCACGCGGCGCTCCCATGCCCGGATTTATTTCCCCGTCTCTCAGAGGGTGGATCGGAAATCGAAAACCCTTGTCATCCTGAGCGGAGCGGAGGCTTTGCGCAGCGGAGTCGAAGGATCTCCAACATCCGGTGGGGGCGAAGGCGGAGGGCTGGCCGGAGTGCGCGGACGCCTTTCCCCTGCCGCCTCCGCCCACGAAAAGATGGAGATCCTTCGACTGCGCGCCGCGCCACCTGCGCCCACCGCGGCGCTCCGCTCAGGATGACACGTCTTTTTGAATTTCGGTCCAGTCTCTAAATCTAAAGTCGCCGCTTCAGCTTCTTCATCTCGCGCGCGAGGTCGGCCTGCGCGTCGGCGAGCCACGGGCGCAGACCCTCGGCGGAGACGACGAGCGCGCCGAAACTCGTGGCCGTCTGCTGCTCCATGAGGTCGGAAGTGGCGACGGTGATCTCGTGCTGGCCCGCGTATTTCGCCACGAGACGCTCGACGATGGCGTCCGCCGTCTGCCCCGCGCCGGAGTAGAAAATCTGGATGCCGCCGGGCTCCGTGGCCTCGTTCATTTTCGCGCCCGTGCCGTCGAAAACCGCGACCACGCGGACGCCGCTCGCGTCCTGGTAGGCGGTCAGGATTTTCACCAACTCATCGCGCGCCAGCACCGTGCGCCGCGTGTGGAGTTTCCGCAGTTCCGGCCACGCGAAGATGACGCTGTGCGCGTCCACGATGAGGTAGCGCATGACGGCGCGGCCTGCTTTTTCCCGCTGAGGTTGCGCGACCCTGGGGCCGCGCCCGCCTTATTCCGCGGCAGCCGCCGCGGCCTTCTTGGGCGCGGCTTTTTTCTTCGCCGGCTTCGGCGCGCTGGCCGCCTTGGCCTTGACCTTCTTGCGCTCGACGTAAGCGAGGCGGCGGCGGCGTTTCTGAATCTTGTTCGTTTGCTGGCCCATAAGTTTTTTGGAGGTGGTTTTGCGGAAGTGGAGCGCAGTGCCTACGCGCACTCCGCCACGCGGTCAAGCAATGCCCACGCGAGCCTACTCGAAGTATGTGTCCTCGTGCGCGTACGGCGGGGCGCAGCAGCAGAGAAAGCGCAGCGTCTCGCGCGCGGCGATGGTGTGCCACGCGCCCGCCGGGATGAGGATGGCGTCGCCGGGTTTTACCGAGCGCGTCGAGCCGTCGATCTCCATTTCGCCCGCGCCTTCGAGGATGAAATAAAACTCCTCCGCGAGCCGGTGGTAATGCCGCTGCGTGGCCGTGCCGGCGGGCACGCGCGCCTCGGCGAGCGACTGCTTTTCGACCGCCGCATTCGTGCGGTCGAGGATGCTGCGGATGGTCGAGCCGTCCTTCGTGGTGAACGGTTTTTGGTTGGCGATGTTAAGCACGGTCATGGGGGCAGGGGACAGTGAGCTGGTGGCACAGGCAAGCGCAGAGCGGTTGCTGCGAATCGCATGTTGTAGATGAGCCACGGACAGACACAGTCAGACACGGAATTCAGCGAAGAAATTCCTTCCGTGTCTGTCCGTGGCCAACCCAAAAGCGCGCCGCCGCGGCACTTGCCACTTGCCACCCGACACGCGTCACCTTCCACTCCGCGCATGAATTTTTTCCACGGTTGCACGGCCCTCATCACCGGCGCGTCGTCGGGCATCGGCGAGGAGTTTGCCCGGCAGCTCGCGCCGCATGCGCGCGCGCTCATCCTCGTGGCGCGGCGGCTGGACCGGCTGGAGTCGCTGCGGCGCGAGCTGGACCGCCCCGGCCTCACGATCCACTGCCACACGGCGGACCTCGCCGACGAGGTGCAGATCGAGGCACTGCTCGCCTCGCTCGCCGCGAGCGGCGAAAGAGTCACGCTGCTCGTCAACAACGCGGGCCTCGGCGACCACGGTTTTTTTGAGGAAAGCGACTGGTCGCGTGTGAGTGCGATGCTCGACGTGAACATCAAGGCGCTCACCCGCCTGACCCACGCGCTCCTGCCCGACCTCGTGCGCACGGGCCGCGGCGCGATCCTCAATGTGAGCAGCATCGCGAGCCTGCTGCCGCTGCCGAAGATGGCGGTCTATGCGGCCACGAAGGCTTACGTGACCAGCTTCTCCGAGGCGCTGCGTGCGGAGCTGCGCGGCACCGGCGTGTCGGTCACCGCGCTGTGTCCGGGGCCGGTAAGCACGGAGTTTGGGAGCATCGCCGACCGCCCCGATGGCCGCGACCCGATGCCCGCGCCGGAGATTTTCAAAGTGCCCGTGGAAGAAGTCGTCGGCGCGGGACTCGCCGCCGTGGAGCGCGACCGTGCGCGCGTGATTCCGGGCTGGTTCATCTGCGTGGCGATGACGCTCGCCTCCCTCGTGCCGATCTTCGTGCTGCGCCTTTTCCTCGCGCAGCGGCGGTCGGACGAGCGGTAGCGCACCGCTGTTGTCGGCGCGGCGCATTTGCTCTATCACCCTCGGCCATGCTCGAACTGACCAAGAACTACTACCTCCTTTTCGGTGTCCTCACGATCCTCGGCGGCGTCATCGGTTTTGTGAAAGCGCAGAGCAAGGCGTCGCTCATCGCGGGCGGCGTGTCGGGCGCGCTGATCCTCCTCGCGGCGTGGCTGGTGATGAGCGGGCAGGCGCAGGCCGGGCTGATTCTCGGACTCGTTATTTCCTCGGTGCTCGAAATGCGTTTTCTCCCGGCGTTTCTGAAAACGAAGAAACCGATGCCCGCTGGGATGATGGCCGTGCTGAGCTTGATCGGCACGGTGCTTTCCGTCCTCGCGCTGGTGAAAAAGTGATGCGTCACGCTGCGGGAAAACTCGTCGCGCTTTCCGCGCTGCTCGCGCTCGCGGGCTGTCCGCGCCCGCCCGCGCCGCCGTCTTTACCGACGCCCGTGCCCGTGACCCCGGTGCCGGTCACGCCGTTTCCGATCACCCCTGTGCCCGTGACGCCGCCGCCCACGCCGTACGTGCCGAACAAGCGGCTCGAGGTCGGCAAGATTTTCAATGGCATGCAGTATCGCGTGAAGCTGGAGACGGACTTCGGCACCACGGCGACGCACGACCGCGGCGAGCCGGAGAGCTATGTCGCCGAGCTGACGGTGAAAGTGAAAGTGCCGAAGCCCAATCGCGCGCTCGACGAACTCAAGCGCATCAACGACGCGCTGCCCGAGGTGCTGCCCGGCCTCCCGGCACTGCTCGAAAACGCAAAGGTCTCGCCGGTTTTCGACGACCTCTACCGGCTGAAAGTCGCCGCGCTCCAAGCGAGCCTCATGCGGCTCGACAACCTGCTTTCGCGCCACAATTTCTACGACTGCGAGACGCTGCTCGAACTCCAGGACCCGAAGACGAAACGCCGCGCGCTTTTCATCCAGTCCGACATGGACAGCGACACCGACGGCTCCGACAGCGACCGCGTGCCCGAGGTGGATGGCGCGTCCTCGACCTTCCAGCCTTCGACGAGCTACCGCTGGGCGAAAAAAACGGCGGTGCAGAATTCCCTCATCCCGCCGCGCGAGGCGAGGATCAAGCTGCTGGAGCAGGAACTCACGGCGAATGGCCTCGGTGCTGCGCGGAAGGAGGAATTGCGCGAGGCCATCGGGCGCTTGCAGCGGGAGATTGCGGACATGAAGACGTTCAGTTTTCTCGTCGCGAATGCCGACCCGTACATCGTGCTGCCGGGTGCGATGTTCAAAAGCCGCGCAGGTGCTTTCAAGCCGTCGGTTGGCGACTACTGCGTGGTGATTTTCGGCAAGGTGCTCTACCCGGCAATCGTCGGCGACGTGGGGCCGGCGAACCTCGTGGGCGAGGCTTCGCTGCGCATCGGGAAGCAGATCAATCCAAGAACCAGCGGCGAGCAGCGCGCGACGAATGATCTCAAGGTGACGTATCTCGTCTTCCCCGGCACCGCCGAAAAACCCGACGCGCCCGACCTCGCAAAATGGCGGGTGAAATGCGAAAAATATCTCGGCGAAATCGGCGGCTACGGCGGGGAGCTTTTTGTGTGGGAGGATCTCACGAAGCCGAAAACTCCGCCCGCAACTCCTGCTCCCGCCACACCCGCGCCGGGCGCGCCGATGCCTGCGACTCCGGCAGCGGCCACGCCCGCCGCGAAAACTCCGGTGCCGGCAACCCCGGCACCCACCGCAACGCCACCCGCTCCGGCGGCAACGCCCGCGCCTAAGCTGGAGTGACGCGCCACATCGGCGCGAAGCGCACTAAAAAAACGCCGTCATTCTGAGCGGAGTTCCGGGAGGCTTTGCGACCGGAACGCAGCGAAGAATCGCTGACTGAAACGGGCGGAGGCGGCGGGGACGGGCGAACGCGTGTTCCCGCCCGTCGCCTCCGCCCGCGGGACAGTCAGCGATTCTTCACTGCGTTTCGCCCCCGCCTTCGCCCGCGGCGAAACTCCGTTCAGAATGACGGCGCTTTTGGGGACGCGCTTCGCGAGGTGCGAGGCGTCCCTACTTCGCGCCCGGCTTCTTTTCGTAAATCGCAATCGTCGTGATGAAATCCACCGCGCGCTGCAGCGCCGCGTCGCGCAGCGGAATCTTTGGCCTCTCGCCTTTCGTCTTTTGCGCCGCCTGGATCGCATCGAGTTCCGGGTTCGTCCCCGCCACAAGCGCGGCTTCGTTCATCCGCGCCCGCTCCGTCTCGAAGACGAATTCGCTCACACCTTTCTCGAGTTCCTTTTTCAGCACCTCGTTCGTCGTCTCCTGCGCCACGTCGATGGCGAGGTCGGGTTTCAGGCCGCCGGGAAAGACGGCGACATTGTCCGGCAGCGCCACCTCGGCCACGGCGACGCGCAGCAGTTTTCCGCCCGGCAGCGGCAGCTCGGTAAACTCGACGGCTTCGCCTTTCGTCTGCTGCCCGATGACCATCGCGCGAACGTGCGTGCGCAGGACGGAGGCGATGATCTCGGCGTTGCCCGCGGTGTCGCGGTCGGTGAGCACGACGATGACGCCGCGGAAAATCGGGTCGTCTTTCGAGGTGAGAATCTGCTCCTGCTTGATGTTCGGTTTCTTGACCGAAAAGAGCACTTTTCCTTTCGGACAAAAGCGGCGGCAAACCTCCGCGGTCTGCTCGAACTCCGCGCTCCGCGGCGTGGCGCGCAGATCGAGGATGAGCGCGCCGAGTTTTTTGCCAGTGAAGTTTTGCAGCGCCGCGTCGAGTTCGCCGACGTTGCCGGGCGTGGTCGCGCCGAGACGCACGTAGCCGATGCGTGCGTCGAGAATCTCTGCGCGAAACGGGCTGGCCTGGCTGGCGTCGGCGACGGGGGCTTCCACAAGCGCCGCGCCGGGCGCGAGGCGGTCGATGATGCCTTGGACGGTGGCGCGTTTCAGCTCGTCGTCGGAGAGCGCGTCGGGGTCGATGTAGTTGTCTTTGAGGAGCGAGATGACCTGTTCGAGATCGGCGTCGCCGAGCGCATCGACGGCGCTGCGCGTGGTCGGTGGTTCGCCGGGTTTGGGAGCGGGGCGAGGCTTGGCGATGAGCTTGGGCACAGGCGCGGCGGGCGGTGCGTTCGGTTTTTCGGCCTCTGGTTTTTTTTCGGGCTCGGGTGCCTGCGCGCGGAGGAGCGGAGAGGAGGCGAAGAGCAGCGCGGCGAGCGCGGGTGCCACGGGGAATTTCATAAAGTGCGACGAAGCTAGGCGCTCAGTCCTTTGACTGCAATATCGCGCCGGAACTGCCGGCCCTCGAAGGCGATTTCCTCGACGGCGGCGTAAGCCTTTTCGCGCGCCGCCGCGAGGTCGCCCGCGAGTGCGGTGACGCCCAGCACGCGCCCACCGGCGGTGACGATTTTTTCGCCGTCGCGTTTCGTGCCGGCATGAAAAACGGTGATGTCGCTCGCGACATGATCGAGGCCGGCGATCGGTTTCCCGCTGGCGTAGCTGCCGGGGTAGCCGCCGCTGGCGAGGATGACGCAGACGGCGGATTCCGTTTTCCATTTCGCCTGCACATCGGCGAGTCGTCCGTCGATGGTGGCTTCGAGCAAATCGACGAGATCGCTGTCGAGGCGCGTGAGCAGAACTTGCGTTTCGGGGTCGCCGAAGCGGCAGTTGAATTCGAGGAGCTTTGGGCCGTCGGAGGTGATCATCACGCCGGGAAAAAGCATGCCGCGGAAGTCGAGTCCGTCGCGCGCGAGGCCGGCGATGAAGGGCGCGATGATTTCGCGGCGGATGCGATCTTCCATAGCGGGCGTGACGAGTTTCGCCGCGGGGCTGAAGGTGCCCATGCCGCCGGTGTTCAGTCCGAGGTCGCCATCAAGCGCGCGCTTGTGATCCTGCGCCGTGGGAAAGAGCAGGTAGTTTTTTCCATCGACGAGTGCGTGGATGGAGCACTCCTCGCCGGTGAGAAATTCCTCGATGACCACGCGGCTGCCGGCGTCGCCGAATTTCCGCTCGTCCATGATTTCGCGGATCGCGAGCGCGGCCTCGTCGTGCGTCTGCGCGATGATGACGCCTTTCCCGAGCGCGAGGCCGTCGGCTTTCACCACGAGCGGGCAGCCCATCGTGCGCGCGAAAGTTTGCGCCGCGGCGCTGTCGGAAAAACTGCCGGAGCGCGCGGTGGGGAGGCCGTGGCGCTGCATGAATTCCTTGGCGAAAACCTTCGACGATTCGAGCTGCGCGGCGCGCTGCGTGGGACCGAAGATGCGGAGACCGTGCGCGGAAAAAAGATCGGTGATGCCCGCGGCGAGCGCGTCGTCCGGGCCGACGACGGTGAGGTCGATGCGCTCGTCCTGCGCGAATTTTACGAGCGCGGCCTGGTCGGTGATTTTGAGCGGGACGCAGTCGGCGATGCCGGCATTGCCCGGCGCGCAGAAAACGTGCGTGACGCGCGGCGACTGGCGCAGTTTCCAGACGAGCGCGTGTTCGCGACCGCCGCTGCCGAGGACGAGGATTTTCATTGGGCGGGGACGTTAGGAAAGCCGGGTGCGCGAGGCAATGGGCGCGTTGGGATTTACCGCAGAGGCGCAGAGGACGCAGAGGAGCGCAGAGATTTGCAAAGACGAACCAATCCCCTCTGCGTCCTCTGCGCCTCTGCGGTTAAACGGGCGGCGCGAAGTGGTTCAGCGCGTCGGTCGTGCGGCCGTCCTTTTCCCAGCGGTGAAAATGTGTAACCGCCGCGGTGACATATTGCTTCGCCTCCGCGACGGCTTCGCGGAGCGGGAGACCTTTGCCGAGCCCCGCGGCGATGGCGGCGGAGTAGGTGCAGCCGGTGCCGTGGGTCGAAACGCCGGGGACGAAGGGCGCGCTGAATTCCACGACTTCGCCGCCGGCGAAAAGCAGGTCGGTGGCGGTGGGGCCGCGCAGGTGTCCGCCTTTCAAAAGAAACGCGGTGCCGTGGCGCGCGGTGAGTTCTTCGCCGGCGCGTCGCATTTGATCGAGGGTCGCGATCGGGCGTCCGAGGAGCGTGCGCGTCTCGTCGAGATTCGGCGTGATGAGGGTGGCGATGGGAAAGAGGCGCTCGCGGTAAATGGCGATAGCGTCGGCTTGCAGGAGCGGGTCGCCGCTGGTCGCGACCATGACGGGATCGACGATGAGGGCGGGCCGGGAACCGGCTCTGGCAAAGGATTCGGCGAGCGTGTCGCAAACGGCGGCGATGATTCCGCGCGAGTAGAGCATGCCGGTTTTCACGGCGGCGATGGGGAAGGCTTCGAAGAGCAAACGAATCTGCCCGGCGACGATGGGCGGCTCGATGGGCTGGATGGCGCTGACTTTTCCCGGCACCTCGGCGACGACGCAGGTGATGGCGGTGACGCCATAGACGCCGAGCGCGCTCATCGTTTTCAGGTCGGCCTGCGCGCCCGCGCCAGCGCTGTTGTCGGAACCGGCGATGGAGAGGACGACAGGCGGAGACATTTTGGATTTTGGAATTTGGATTTGTGGCGGAAGGTGTGCGCTCCGCGGCGCAGTGAATCAAGCATCCCGATGTCCCACAATTTTACCGAACTCAACGGCCTCAGCGTCACGGTCGATCGTGTCGAGCACATGCCGCATCTGGATGCCCCGGCGGAGCGCCCGCATCCGTTCGTTTATTTCCTGACCATTCACAATGACTCGGAAATAACGCTGACGATCAAAGGTCGGAAATGGGTGGTGACGGATGCGGACGGGCAAAGCGTGGTGGTCGAGGGCGACGGCGTGGTGGGGGAGTTTCCGTGCCTCGAACCCGGTGAGGAATTTTCCTACCACAGCTACCACACCATCGGCACGGACAGCGCCGCGGAGGGCGCGCTCTTTGGGGTGACGGACGAGGGCGATTTCGTTTTTACCCGCATCCCGCGTTTTGCGATGCGCGCGCCGCGGGGCTGATGGCCGAGGGTCGGCGTGAGGCTGCGCGCAGGGGCGCAAAAAAATCCCATCAAATAGTTTGACGTTTTGGCTCTATTCGGGCCAAATCGGGCCGGTTCGGGACGCATAGGGTTATTCAACTCGAGCCGCACCTCGCCATGGCCACCACCAACCAGCACTCCGACGCCCCTGCGTTTACGGGTGAGTTCCGCCATCGCATCGAGGGGAAAAACCGCATCACCATTCCGTCGGCGTGGCGGTTCGCGGAGGAGGTCGATTTGTTCATGATTCGGCGGACGCTGGAAAAGTGCATCGCGGTCATGCCGCGCGCCGAGGTCGAGCGGATCAAGGCGAACACCGGCGGCATGTCCGCCGAGGAGCGCGCGCACTTCCTGCATTTTTTCGGGCGCAATCTCCGGCAGGTCACGCTCGACAAAGGCGGGCGTATTTCCATTCCCGATGAGTTGTGCAAGCGGCTTGGAATCGAGGGCGAGGTCATGCTCTCGGGTTCGGTCGAGACGTTCAATATTTGGAACGTCGAGGACTTCGAGGCGGCGCATCCTGAGGATGACGAGCACCGCGCGAGGATGTTGGGGAGGCACGGCATATGATCGCGATTGCGGAATTTTCTACCAAACGAGCCGCGCCCGCCAAGACCAAAACTTTGAAAACGCGCGACTACGAATATCACGACACGGTCCTGCTTGCGGAGGCGGTGAAGCTGCTCGCGCCCGCGCCGGGCCGGCTCATCGTGGATGGCACGCTCGGCGGCGGCGGGCACAGCGCGGCGCTGCTCGCGGCGGGCGCACGGGTCATCGGCGTGGATCAGGATCCCGAGGCGCTGGCGTTTGCCGAAGCGCGGCTGGGCGAAGGCGGGGAAAATTTTCGCGCGGTGCGCGGCAACTTCGCCCAAATTGGCGGAGTGCTGGATGCGCTCGGCGTCGCGAAAATCGATGGCGCGCTGCTCGATCTCGGCGTGTCCTCGCGACAACTCGATGCGGCGGAGCGCGGCTTCAGTTTCATGCGCGAAGGACCGCTCGACATGCGCATGGATCCCAGCGCGCCGGTCAGCGCGGCGGATCTGGTGAACACGGTGTCTGGTGAGCAATTGGAAAAAATCTTCCGCAATTTCGGCGAGGAACCCGCCGCGCGAAAAGTCGCCGTGCGGCTCGTGCGCGACCGCCTGGTCACGCCTTTCGCGACCACGAAACAGCTCGCGGATGCTGTGGAGACGGTCATCCCGCGGCGCGGACGCACGCATCCGGCGACGCGCATTTTCCAGGCGCTGCGCATCGCCGTGAACCGCGAACTCGACGTGCTCGCCGAGGGGCTCGCGCAGTTTTCCGCGCGCCTCGCGCCGGGCGGACGCTTCGCCGTCATCACCTTTCACAGTCTCGAAGACCGCATCGTGAAGACGTTTTTCAAAGCGCGCACGACCGAGTTTCTCGACCGCCCCGAGTGGCCCGCGCCGCGCCCGAATCCCGATTTCATTTTCCACGCGGTGACCCGCAAACCCGTGACCGCCGGCGACGCCGAGCAGCGCGCCAACCCGCGCGCCCGCGGCGCCAAGCTCCGCGTGGTCGAAAGGATTTCCGATGCGCGATAACCGCCACCGCCACGCCAACACCGTGCCCGTCGTGACCTTCGTCACCTACGCGGCGGTGGGGCTCGCCGCGCTCGCCGCCGGACTGTTCTGGGTGTGGTGCAAAAACCAGCTCTACGCCACGGGCGGACAGATCAAAAAATTCGAGAGCGAACTCGTGCAACTGCGCAGCCGCAATGAGACGACGCGCACGAACATCGCGAAACTCACCTCCACCGCCGAACTGCAAAAGCGCTTCAACAGCGGCTGGATCAAACTCGTGCCCATCCCCGGCGACCGCATCGTCACCGTCGCCGCGCCTGCGAAGCCCGCGCCGCCGGGTGAACTGAGAAACGTCGTCAATGAAAGGAAATCGCCATGATTCGCTCGACCAACCGGAGAGCGTTCATCAGTTGCTGCGGGCTGGCCTGCTGCTTCACCGCCTTCTCTGCGCGGCTCGTGCATCTGCAGGTCACCAAGCACGCGGAGTATCTTGCAAAGGCGCGCGAGAACCACGGTCTGCGCGTTAAAATAGATGGGCGGCGCGGCACCATCACCGACTGCCACGGCCAGGCGCTGGCTCAAAATGAACCGGTGAAAACCGTGGTCGTGGACGCCGGGCTCGTGAAAGACGCCGCGCCGATGGCGGATCTGCTGTCGCGCGCGCTCGGGCTCCCGCGCGAAAAGATTTTTGAGCGGCTGACGCGCGAGACCTACTCCGAGACGCAGAAAAAAAATGTCCGCGCGCCCTACATCGTCGTGAAAAGGGAGGTTCCGCAGAAGACGGTGGACGACCTTGCGGTGCAGCTCGCGCAAGGGAAAATGCGGGGCGTGTCCTTTGAGCAATCCGCCAATCGCATCTATCCGAACGGACCGATGCTCTGCCACGTCCTTGGCTTCGTGAATGGCGAGGGCACCGCTTTTGGCGGCGTGGAAAGCACCATGAATTCCTACCTCCAAAGTCACGAGGGCTTCCGCTGCACCGAGCATGACCGGCTGGGCCGGGAAATCGTTCCGCTGCGCGGTCAGGAACATGAGGCGCGCAATGGCGGCAACGTCCGACTGACGATCGACATGGGGCTGCAAAACATCGTCGAGCAGGAGCTGGATGCCGCGGTGAAACAGTTCCGCCCAAAGGGCGCGACGGTCATCATGATGAACCCGAAAACCGGGGAAATCCTCGCGCTCGCGAACCGTCCGAATTTCAATCTCAACGTGCAGGACGGTGTGCAGGACGACCAGCGCCGCAATCGCGCGATCACCGACCAGGTCGAGCCGGGCAGCACCTTCAAAATCGTGACGACTGCGGCGGTGCTCAGCGAAAAACTCGTCACGCCCGAGACGGTTTTTGAAACCGAGAACGGTTATTACGAATGGTGCAAGCTCAAGGATCATCATCCGTACGCCGAACTGACCGTGAACGACATCCTCGTTCACTCGAGCAACATCGGCGTGGCGAAGCTGGCGATGCGGCTCGGCGACCAGAAGTTTTTCGAGTACATCCACCGCTTCGGTTTCGGCGAGCAGACCGGCGTGGCTTTGCCCGGCGAGATCAAGGGCGTGGTTCATCCGCCGCACCTCTGGAGCAAAATTTCGATCACGCGCATGCCGATGGGGCAGGAGGTCGCCGCCACGCCGCTCCAGGTCATCGCCGCGATGGGGGCAATCGCCAATGGCGGCACGCTGATGATGCCGCAGATCGTTCACGAAATCACCGACGACAACGGTCAGGTCACCGCGTCCTTTCCGCCGCGCGAAGTCCGCCGCGTCGTCTCGAAAAAAGCGACCGAGCAGGTGTGCAAGGCGCTCTGCGAAGTGGTCAGCAAAAAAGGCACCGCGCGGCTCGCGCAGGTGCTCGGGTACAAGGTCGCGGGGAAGACGGGTACAGCGCAGAAGCGCGAGGAAGACGGCCGCTATTCGCATGACAAGCATGTGTGCTCGTTCGTCGGCTACATGCCGGCGGAGGATCCCGCGTTCGTCGTGCTCGTGCTCATCGACGAGGCGCAGACGAAGCGCGAGCAGGATGTCGGCGGCATGGTCGCCGCGCCGGTTTTTTCGCGCATCGGCGAAAGGGCCGCGCGCTATCTCGGGCTCACGCCTGCGCCCGAGGAACCGGAGGGCAGCGTGGTCGCCAAAGGCGGCAAAGACGGAGGGGATTTTCGCGACCAATGAAACTCGAGACGCTGCTTTCCAACATCGCGTCGATCAAAATCGACGGGCCGCTTGAGCGCGAGATTACCGCCATTGCATACGACTCGCGCCGCGTGAAACCGGGCACGCTTTTCGTCGCGCTGCGCGGGGAAAAAACGGACGGCTCGCAGTTCGTCGAGCAGGCCATCGCAGCGGGAGCTGAGGCCGTGGTGAGCGAGGCTGCGGAGTTCCGCACGCGCGCAACGAATGTGATCGTCGCCGATGCGCGCGTCGCGCTCGCCGATCTCGCCGCCGCTTTCTACCAGCATCCCGCGCGGCATTTGAAAATCGCGGGCGTGACCGGGACGAACGGCAAGACCACGACAGCCTTCCTTTTGAAGCACATCTGCGAGGTGACGATGCACCGCTGCGGGCTCATCGGCACGGTGCGTTACGAAGTCGGCGACCGCATCCTGCCCGCCGCGCGCACCACGCCGGAATCGCTCGAAGTCCACGACCTGCTTTGGCAAATGCGCTCCGCCGGGTGCAAGGCCGTGGCGATGGAAGTCTCGTCGCACGCGCTGATGCAGGAGCGCGTGCGCGGCGTGGAATTCGACGCGGCGATTTTCACCAACCTCACGCAAGACCATCTCGATTATCACAAGACGATGGACGCCTATTTCGAGGCGAAGGCGCGGCTTTTCAGCGGGCTCGTGAAGCAGACGCGGAAGCAGGGCAAGGCGGTCATCAATCTCGATGACCGCTACGGCGCATTGCTCGCAGGCCGCTTCGGCAAAGAGCTTCCGGTCATCACCTACGGCGTCGGCGTGCAGGCGGATTTTCGCGCGAGCAATGTGCGGATTGATTTCAGCGGCACGAGCTACCAGCTCGACGCGGGTGGAAAAAGCTACCTCGTGCGCCTGCCGCAGATCGGGCAGTTCAATGTCTATAACTCGCTCGCCGCGCTCGCCGGCGCGCACGTGCTCGGCGTGGAAGTGCGCAACGGCGTGCTCGCGCTGGCGAATGCGACCGCCGTGCCGGGCCGGCTCGAAGCGGTGCCCGCGCAGCGGAAGTTCCGCGTCTTCGTGGACTACGCGCATACCGACGACGCGCTGCAAAACGTCATCAAGACCTGCCGCGAATTGAATCCCGCGCGGCTCATCGTCGTCTTCGGATGCGGCGGGAACCGGGATAAAACCAAGCGTCCGCGGATGGGCGCGGTCGTGGATCAGTACGCGGATTTCGCCATCGTTACGTCGGACAATCCGAGGAAGGAAATGCCGGAAGACATTATCGCGGACATCAAGCCCGGCATGGTGCGCGGCAATTACGAAGTCATCGTCGATCGCAAGGAAGCCATCTTCAAAGCCATCGCCATGGCTGAGCCGCGCGACATCATTTTGATCGCGGGCAAGGGCCACGAGACCTACCAGGAATTCGCCGACCACACCGCGCCCTTCGACGACGTGGCTGTCGCGCGTCAGGCGCTGGAGGCGAAGCGCATCGACACCCAGGACTGAAATGGACGCGACCACATTTGAAAAAATCGCCGCATGGGCCGAAGGTCGGCTCGTCGCGGGCGAGCCGACGGACACGGTCTCCGTGGTCTGCACGGACACCCGTGCGCTCAAAGCGGGGGATTTTTTCGTGGCGCTGCGCGGGGAGAATTTTGACGCGCACAGTTTCGTCGCCGAGGCCGCGAAACGCGGCGCGGCGGGAGCGATGGTGCAGGAAATTCCCACGGATTTGCCGCCCGGATTTGCGGTCGTGCTCGTCGCGGACACGCTCGCCGGTTTGCAAAAACTCGCGGTGAACTACCGCCGTAAGCTGCCGCTGCAAGTCGTCGGACTGACCGGCAGCAATGGCAAGACGAGCACAAAAGACCTCACGGCCTCAGTGCTCGGCGAACATTTCCAAGTCACGCGCACCGACGGGAATCTGAACAACCATATCGGCGTCCCGCTCACGCTCCTGCGCGCGCGGCGCAGCGATCAGGTCGGGGTGTTTGAAATGGGGATGAATCATCCTGGCGAAATCGCACCGCTCGCCGCGATGGCTGCGCCGGATGTGGCGATCATCACCAATGTCGGCATGGCGCACATCGAATTCATGGGCAGCCGCGAGGCCATCGCGCTGGAGAAGGGGATGCTCGCGGAGGCGCTCCAGCCGAGCGGCACATTGATCCTCAGCGCGCACGACGATTTTTCACCGTCCATCGCCGCGCGCACGAAAGCCGACGTGGTGCTCGCGGGCATCGGCATCGGCGAGGTTTTCGCGAGCGAGCTGCGCGCGCATTTTTCCGGGACGAAATTCCGACTGCACTTTGACGGACGCAGCATCGAGGCCGAACTGACCGTGCCGGGCGAACACATGGTGCGCAATGCCGTCCTCGCCGCCGCCGCTGGTCGCGTCTTCGGACTCTCGCTGGAAGAATGCGCCGAGGGGCTGACCAAGCTGCGTCTGACGAAAGGCCGGCTGGAGCAGAAGGTTATCCGCGGCATCCAGATTCTCGACGACACCTACAACGCCAATCCCGATTCTGTGGCCGCCGCGTTGCGCACGCTTTCCTCCATGCCCGCCGCGGGCCGCCGCATCGCGGTGCTCGGGCGCATGGGCGAACTCGGCGCGGAGGCCGAGCGCGGACACCGCGAAGTCGGCGAGGTCGCGGCGCGCGAGCACATTGATTGCGTGGTCGGCGTCGGCGAGGAGGCACAGTGGATTGCGGATGCGGCGTGGCGCGGCGGCGTGGAAAAAGTCGTGCGCGTGGGCTCCACCGACGAGGCGGCGAAGGCGTTGCGCGAGCTGGCGAAAGCGGGCGACGTGGTGCTCATCAAGGGTTCCCGCTCGGCAAGGATGGAACGCATCGTGGAGGGCTTGCAGGCGTCATGATGTACTACCTGCATCAGCTTCCGCTGAACTTTCCGCAGCACGATTTTCTCCGTGCACTGAACGTCTTTCAGTACATCACCTTCCGCGCCATCGCGGCCGCCGTGACCGCGTTTCTCCTCTCGCTGACCTTTGGCAACTGGACGATCCGCCGCCTCATTTCACTCAAGGTCGGACAGCCGATTCGCACGAAGGAAGAAGTGAACAAGCTGTTTGAGCTGCACGGCCAGAAAGCCGGCACGCCGACGATGGGCGGCGTGCTCATTCTCGGCACCGTGGTGCTTTCCTCGCTCGTCTGGGCGCGGCCCGACAACAGCGCCGTGTGGCTGGTGCTCTTCACGCTGGTCTATTGCGGCGGGCTGGGTTTTTGGGACGACTATTTGAAGGTCGCGAAGAAAAATTCCGCCGGCGTGAGCGAGCGCACGAAGCTCGTCGCGCAAGGCATCCTCGCGGCCATCGTCACGGCCTTTTTCGTTTTCAATCCGGCCATCGAGGTGCAGGCGCGCGAGCTGTTCGTGCCGTTTGCCAAAGACCCGGTGATCCTCAATCTCGGCGCGTTCACCTTTGTCTTTTTCGCCATCGTCATCATGGGCGCGTCAAACGCGGTGAACCTCACCGATGGCCTCGACGGACTCGCCGCGGGCTGCACCTGCTCCGCCGCCTTCACCTACGGCATTCTCGCCTACGCGGCGGGCAACTTTAACATCGCCAAGTATCTCGACATCCCGTTCTACCCGTTCGCGGGCGAACTCGCGATCATCTGCATGGCGATGGTCGGCGCGTCGTTCGGATTCCTGTGGTTCAATTGCCATCCCGCGAAGGTTTTCATGGGCGACACCGGCTCGCTCGCCATCGGCGGGATGCTTGGCGTCGTCGCCATTTGCACGAAGCAGGAGATGCTGCTCGTCATCGTGGGCGGCGTCTTCGTCATCGAGGCCGTGTCGGTGCTCATCCAGCGGTCGTGGTTCAAGATCACGAAGCGCCGCTATGGCGAAGGCCGGCGTGTTTTTTTGATGTCTCCCCTGCACCACCATTTCGAGTTGAAAGGGTGGAAGGAAAACACCGTGATCGTTCGCTTCTGGGTGCTCTCGATCATGTTTGCCCTGCTCGGTCTGGCCACCCTCAAACTCCGTTGAATGTGCGTTACAAAAACAAATCAATCGCTGTGCTCGGCGCTGGTGAAAGCGGTGAATCCGCCGCCGTGCTGCTGCATCAGGAGGAAGCTATGGTCACAGTCCTAGACACCGCCGAAGAGAACAAGCTGCGTAAGAAAATAGACGCGCTAGGAGCGCAGGGCATCCGCGTCATCGCGGGGCTGGCTGCCGCTCACGAGAGCACGCACGGCCTCTACGATTTCGCGATCCTCAGCCCCGGCATCGATCCCGCCGTGCCGCTCGTGCAGAATTTCATCCAGCGGCGCATCGAGATGATCGGCGAACTCGAACTGGCCTACGAAATGTGCGCGTGCCCGATCGTCGGCATCACCGGCACGAATGGGAAAACCACGACGACGCAGCTCGTGGAAAAAATGCTCAATGCGTGCGGCGTGAAAACGGTCGCGTGCGGCAACATCGGCCCGGCCTTTTCCGCAAAAGTCCGCGAGAGCAAAAACCTCGACATCATGACGCTGGAGGTCAGTTCCTTTCAGCTCGAAACGATCACGCGTTTCCGCTGCGGGATCGCGGTCTGGCTGGGTTTCGCGCCCGACCATCTCGACCGCTACAAGTCGATGCAGGAATACTACGACGCGAAAATCCGCATCTTTGAAAACCAGACGGCGGACGACTGGGCTGTGGTCAATTTCCGCGACAAGCTGCCGGAGCTGAAAGCGCGCAAGATCACTTTCAGTGCCTATGTTTCCGGCGGTGATTTCGAGATGCGCGAGGGCGTGATTTTTTTCCGCGGCGAGCGCGTGCTCGCAATGGCCGACACGCTCCTGCGCGGCTCGCACAATGCGGAGAATCTCATGGCCGCGCTCGGCGTCGGTTTTGTGCGCGGGCTGAGTTTTGCGCAGATGGTGCCGCCGCTGCGCGAATACAAGGCGCTGCCACACCGCTGCGAACTCGTCCGCACGCTCAATGGCGTGGAGTACGTGAATGACTCGAAGGGGACGAACCCGGATTCCGTCGAGAAGGCGCTGCACTCCGAGACACGGCCCGTGGTGCTGATCGCGGGCGGGAAGGACAAGGGCTTCGAGTACGACATGCTGACCGACCTCGTCGCGCAGCGTTGCCGCGCCGCGGTGGTGCTCGGCGAAATGGCGGAGCGCATCGAGGCGCTGTGGAAAGACCGGCTGCGCGTCGAGAACGCCGGCTGGTCGCTCGAACGCGCCGTCACGCTCGCGCATGAAATCGCGCAGCCCGGCGATGTCGTCCTGCTCAGCCCTGGCACTTCTTCCTTCGACATGTTCAAAAACTACGCCGACCGCGGCCAGCAATTCCGCAACCTCGTCAACGCTCTCCAACCAAAATGAAAAAGCCCAAATTCTTCACCCAAATCTCCGCCGTCATCAGCGCCCGGAAAAAGAAGAAACTGCAGGCCGCAACGCGCACCGCGCCGCGCGCGGCGATGAACGAGTACGAAGCCGACGAGCCCACAACCAAGCTCTCCAGCGCGTTCTTCGTCGTCTTCATCCTGCACGTCGTCGCCATCGGCGGCATCTACGCATTCAACGGCATCAAAGCCTCGCGCACCAAAGACACGCCGCCTGCGCCGAGCACCGCGGAGAAGCCCAAGGCCCCCGCAACGCGTGACGCGAAAGTTTCCGCTCCAGCCGCCGCGCAGACGACCACGACCGCCGCACGGCCCGCCGTGAACAATGCGTCCGCAGTTCCGCCCGCACCGGCGGTGACCACGCCGAAAGAGACCACTGCGAAGCAGTACATTGTGAAGGCTGGCGACAACGCGACGAAGATCGCCATCGCCTATGGCTTGAGGACCGACGAACTCCTCGCGGCGAACAATCTCAAGGACGGCTCCATCCTGCGCCAAGGCCAGCCGCTGACCATTCCCGCACCGAAGCCCGCGGTCAAACCGCCGGTCGCCGAGACCCACAAAACGGATGTGCCCGCGAAGCAAACGGACGTGCCGCCGACGCGAACGACGCCCGGCCTGCACATCGTCAAGCAGGGCGAAACCGCGACCTCCATCGCGAAAAGCTACGGCCTCATGGCCGCGGATATTTTGAAACTCAACAAGATCACCGATGCCAAGAAACTCCAGCTCGGTCAGACCTTAAAAATCCCGCCGAAGAAAGGCTGACCGCTCCCCAATGTGAACGCCCATCGCGCCAGCGTTTATCTCCTCGTCGCCTCCGTCATCGGCCTGATCGTCCTCGGGCTGGTGATGATGTCGAGCACCTCGCCGTACTCCCCCGACAGCATCAGGGCTGGCGTGCCTATGCTGCTGCTCAATCAGCAGGCGAAATGGGTGGCGGTCGGCGTGGGGCTCTGCGTCCTGGCGGCGGCGCTGGACTACCACCATTTGCAAAAAACGTGGTGGCTGTGGTTCGGCCTCGCGGTCGTGCTGCTCGTGTGCTGCTTCATCCCTCACATCGGGCAGAAACTGAACGGCTCGCGGCGCTGGATTAAGCTCGGCCTGCAATTCCAGCCCTCGGAGTTTGCGAAGCTCGCCGCCGTGGTCACGGTGGCGTGGTGGTTTTCGCGGGAGAAAAACTATGAGCGCGAATTCGTGCGCGGTTTTCTCGCGCCGCTCGGGCTGGCCGGTGCGCTCATGGCGCTGATTGCGCCGGAGGTGGACATGGGCACCACGGCGCTGATTGGCGGCACGACCTTCGTCCTCATGTTCATCGCCGGAACGTGCTGGCGCTATCTCGCGCTGGCCGTGTCCGCGGGAGCGGCGGCCATGGCGCTGGCGATCTACCTGCTGCCCGAGCGCACCGGGCGTTTCCTCGCTTTCATGTATCCGAAAGAATATCCCGCCGATGCGTATCAGACCGTGCAGGGTTTAATTGCGCTGGGCTCCGGCGGCGTGGAAGGGCTGGGGCTGGGCATGGGGCGGCAGAAGATGATGTATCTGCCGTTTGCCTACACCGATTTCATCTTCCCCGTGATCGGCGAAGAACTCGGCCTGCGCTGGACGCTCGCGGTCGTGGCGACGTATCTCGTTTTCATCCTCTGCGGCGCGGCCATCGCGCTGCGGGCGCGCGACCGTTTCGGGATGCTGCTCGGCTTTGGCGTGACCATGCTCATCGCGCTCCAGGCGGCGGTGAATATCGGCGTGACCACCGCGCTGCTGCCCAACAAAGGACTGCCGCTGCCCTTCATCAGCTACGGCGGCACGAACCTCGTTTTCTGCCTCATCGGCGTCGGGATTCTCATCAATATTTACCGGCAGGGTTTGAACGAGACGGACGAGAAACGCGGCAACACCGTGCTCAGCGCGCGGGTGCGCAACGTGAGAAAGGTCGTGCGTTTGTAGCGTATGAATTTCGTCATCGCGGCCGGCGGCACCGGCGGGCACTTGTTTCCGGGGCTGGCCGTGGGCGAGGTGCTCATCGCGCGCGGGCATCGCGTGATGCTGATTATTTCGGAAAAGGAGATCGACTCACTCGCGACGCAGGGGCGCGCGGATTTTCGCATCGAGCGCGTGCCGGGCGTGGGGATGCAGAGCAAATCGCCGGTCGCGCTGGTGAAGTTCGCGCTGAAATTCCGCGCGGGGCTGGGGCAGGTGAAGGCGCTGTATCGCGACTTCGCGCCGAGCGCGGTGCTGGGCATGGGCGGGTTCACTTCGACCGCGCCGATTCTCGCCGGACGCTCGCGGAAAATTCCGACATTTGTCCACGAGTCGAACGCGATTCCCGGCAAGGCGAACAAGCTCAACGGACGGCTCGTCACGCGCGTGCTGATTGGCTTTGAGGAATGCTCGCAGTTTTTTCCGGCGGGCAAATGCGAAGTCACCGGCACGCCCGTCCGCACCTCGCTCACGGAACGGCTCGACAAAGCGAAGGCGCTCGCCGCTTTCAATCTCGCGCCCGGCAAGCCCACGCTGCTCGTGATGGGCGGCAGCCAGGGTGCGCACGGCATCAATCAGGGGCTCATCAACGCGCTTCCGCAACTCGCGGGGAAGCCGCTGCAGATCATCCATCTCACCGGCAAACAGGACGAAACATTGATGCGCGAGAGCTACGCGAAGGCGGGTATCCCGGCGTTTGTCGCGGCTTTCTCCCACCAGATGCAGGAGGCCTACAGCGCGGCGGATTTTTCCATCGCGCGCAGCGGTGCGGCGAGTCTCACGGAGCTTTCGCAGTTCGCGCTGCCCAGCATTCTCATCCCGTATCCCTTCGCCGCGGAGGACCACCAAACTTTCAACGCGAAAATCTTTGAACGCGCGGGTGCGGCGACGCTATTACCTGAGCGCGAAACCACCGGCGAAAATCTCGCGAAAAAGCTGCTGTGGTTTCTCGACGAT
>JAYVNN010000464.1:0-26374 GCA_043758435.1 Chthoniobacter sp. | reverse complement strand
TTCGCCCTCGCCCTCAAAGCGATCTTCCTCATCCTCGCCCTCACCGGCCACGCCAGCCTCTGGCTCGCCATCCTCGCCGACACCGGCGCGACGCTCCTCGTCATCGCCAATGCGCTACGCCTGTTGCGTTCGTCACCTTCTCCAAAATAGGAACACAGACAGCGTGCGATGAAACGCTTCTCCATCGTCGTGCCGATCACCATCGTCGGCATTTTCCTCCTGCTCTTCAGCTCGTTCAATTCGATCAAGCAAGCCCTGCTCATCATCCTGAACATCCCCTTCGCGATGATCGGCGGCATCCTCGCCCTGATCATCGGCGACTTCAATTTGAGCGTCAGCGCGAGCGTCGGCTTCATCGCCCTCTTCGGCGTCGCCGTGCTGAATGGCGTGGTCATGGTGAGCTACTTCAACGAGCTGCGCCGCGAAGGCATGGCCGTGGCCGACGCCGTGATCCAAGGCTCCGTCCTGCGGCTGCGTCCGGTACTCATCACCGCCAGCGTCGCCGCGCTCGGCCTCATCCAGATGCTCTTCGCCCAAGGCCCCGGCAGCGAAATCCAAAAGCCGCTCGCCGCCGTCGTCATCGGCGGCCTCGCCAGCTCCACGCTGCTCACTCTCTTCATCCTCCCCACGCTCTACAAAGTCTTCGAGCGCAAGACCCGCCCCGCCCCGCACCCGCTGCCCGATCCACCGCTCACGACCGAACTTCTTTCCCGATGATCTTGTAGAAAGCTCGGGCTGTCGGTCAGCGGTCGGTCTTTCGCGAAAACAACAGCGCCGTCCCACGACCGAAAGCAGCAGCGCCGGAGGGAAGGTCGAAGGAGACGAGCAGGATGTTGCCGACGTGCATGCTCTTGAGCGGGCGTCATTGAGAAAGCGCAAACACCACGGGCACTTCGACGCGCGAAGGGATGGCGAGGCCGGCGGCTTGCGCGGGGACGAAGCTCCAGCGGCGGACGCCTTCCACGGCGGCGGCGTCGAGCAGCGGGAAGCCGGAACTGCGCGCCAGACTCACGCTCGCGGCGCGGCCATCCGCGCTGACTTGCACGGCGACGATGGTGCGGCCTTGCTGCCGAAGCTGGCGCGCTTCGACCGGATAGGCGGGCTTGGGATTGAAACGCGGGCGCGCACCGGTGGCCGGCGCGGCCTTGCTCGGGGGGGGCGGGGCAGCCGTGCCGGCCGGGGTCGCATTCGCCGGTGCGGTGCGCGCGCGGGGTTTGGACGGCTCACGCTGCGGCTCGGGTTTGGGCGTTATTTGCGGTGCGGGTTCGCGCGTGGGTTCGGGGAGCGGATCGGTCTTCGGCGGCGGCGGTTCCGGTGGTGAAATCTGTTCTGGCGGCGGCTCCGGCGCGGGCAGCGGCTCTGGTGCCGCGTTGGCGACCAGACTTACTTCCACGGCGGTGTCGCTCACCGGCAGCGGCACCGGCTGTCCACCGATGCGAAAGCCGAAGAGCAGCGCGGCATGGCACAGCGCCGCGAGGAAGCCGCTGATGGCGCGCTCGCGACTCACGGCGCGGGTTTGGGCTGCGTCTCGATGGCGATTTTCGCGATGCCGAGCCGCCGCACTTGATCGAGCACCGCGATGGCTTTGCCGAACTCCGCCTTCGTGTCGCCGCTGATGAAAACCTTCGGATCAGGATTCGCGGCCAGCAGTGCCGCCAGCGCCGCTTCGAGCTGCTCCGCACTCACGGGTCGCTTGTTGAAAAAGACCTCGCCCGCCGCGGTGATGGTGATCGCCGCAGACTCCTGCCGATCCTGCTGCGCGCCCGTCGCCGCGGCGGGCAGGTTCACGGGGATCGCGCGATTTTTCACCATCGCGAGCGAGACCATGACAAAGGTCGCGAGCAGAAAAAAGATGATGTCGATGAGCGGGATGATCTCGATGCGCGCCCGCTTTTTACTCCGCGGCGAAGGGATCGGCGTCATGCGCTGTGCGCGGTTTGCTTCGCGGATTTGAGCAGCAGCAGTTCGAGGTGCGCGGCGGCGTTTTCGATGTCCTGCCGCGCCTGTTCGAGCCGCGCGTTGAGGAAATTGAACGGCAGCAGAGCGATCATCGCGATGAGCAGGCCGAACGCGGTGGCGATGAGTGCCTCGGCGATGCCGCCGGTGATCGCGGTGGGTGCGCTGAGTTCGCTCGCGCCGAGCAACCCGAACGCGCGGATCATGCCGGTGACGGTGCCGAAAAGCCCCATGAGCGGCGCGAGCGTGACGATGGTGTCGAGGATGGCGATGCCGCGGTTGAAGCGCTGGAGTTCGCGGCTAGAGGCTTCGAGGAGCGCATTGGCAAACGACACGTCGCGATGCTCCAGCGCGTAGGTCAGCACGCGCGCGACAAACCCACGCGAGCCGCGCCCGGCCTGGCACGCCGCCGCGATGTCGCCGCGCTCGACGGCCGCGAAAATATCCGCCACCGCGCGCGAATCGCGCCGCAGGCTTTCGCGCAGTGTGAAGAACAGGCGCTCGAACACGACGGTGAGCGCGACGAAGGAGGCGATGAGCAGCGGCCACATAACGGGGCCGCCTTTGCGAAAAATTTCGATCATAATTTGGATGCGCGGCTGGCGGGGTTGGGTGGTCTTTTGGCCTCAGAATTTCGCGGTGACGCTGAACCGGAACTCGCGAGGCTCGACGGGGTGAATGTGGAAGTCGTTGAAGCCGCCTTCGTCCGGCCCGGCCCGCTCGCCGCGCAGCCGCGAGGCGTAGTAGTAGTCGATCTCGTTGTCGCGCGAGTCGAAGACGTTGAAGACATCGAACGCGACGGTCCACGTCTCGCTCAGTTTGTAGCCGACCTGCGCGTTAACGAGCGTGGTGGCTTTCGAGCGGGCGCTGCCGTCTTCGATCAAATCGCGCGGGCCGAAGTGCCGCACGCGGGCGCTGGCGAAAAGGCCGCCGAGCACGTCATGCACGGTCACGCCGGCGGCGATAGTCGTCGCCACGGAGCCGGGGATGCGCTGGCCCTCCGGCGCGCGCTCGGTGAAGCGCGCATTCGAGAGCGAGAAATCCGCGTCGATGGTGAGCCAGTTGGTCGGCGAATAATAGTTGGCGAATTCCACGCCGTAGCGGCGGCTCGGGCGGCTCGGCTCGGTGGTGCCGGCGTCGCCGGAAAAGACCAGTTCGCTGTCGAGGTCGAGCACCCACAGCGAGACGGAGCTTTGCAAGCCGCGCACCGTCGTGGTGCGGATGCCGACCTCCGCGCCTTTGCTGCGCACGAGCGGATCGGCGGGCTGGACGCGCTCGCCGGTGCCGGGATCGACCCGCGTGATGACGCCGCGCGCGTCGTTGCTGTGATAGCCGAGGCCGCCGTTGACATAGAGTTCAGTATCGTGCCACGGGCCGAAGATGAGGCTGAGCTTGGGACTCGCGAGGAACTTGCCACGCGTGCCCGAATTCACGTCGTTGTCGCTGTTCACGTCGAAGTAATAGTAGTCGCCGCGCACCCCGGCTTCGGTCCGCAGCCACGGCGTCCAGCGCGTCTTGTTCGAGAAATAGACGCCGACGCTCGACTCGACGATGTGATCAGCGCGCACTGTGGAAAGCCGCTCGCGTTCCTTCGTGTAAAAGAGCCCGTTGCGAATGTTGTCGCTGCGGAATTGCAGGCCGAGCGTGTTCTCGGTTTTTGCGCCGAAGATTTCGCCGAAGAGCGTGTGCGACGCCTTCGCGCCCCAGTGGATGCGCCGCTCCTGTTGCTCGAACTGATCGCCGTTCTCCGGGTCGCGCAGGGCGTAGGTGAAATTCGAGAACAGATCGAGGTCGTAGTAGAGCCCGTAAAGCAGGATTTTCGTGGCCGAGCGCTCGTCCTGCCGATGCCATTCGCCGTGCAGACTGTAGCGGGAACTGTCGCCGCCATCGCTGCCATCAAGCGTCCCGAAGCGCCCGATCACGCCGCGATCGATGGCGCGTTTCGCGACTTGATCCGTCGCATTCCAGTCGCCGTGATAAGCCATCGCCGTGAGGCTCCAGCCGAGCGCGCGGTCGCCGCTGCTCAGCCGCACGATGCCGTTGATCTTTTGGTAATCGTCCGGGTTTTTCCACGGTCCGTCGTTGTGGAAAATCTCCAAACCGTAGAGCAGCGTCAGCGGCGCGGTGCCGGGCGCGGCGACGCTCTTGCCGTCCGCGCCTTTTCCCAAAACCCCCGGCTTTGCACCGAGGTCCGTCGAGTTCCCGAAGGCGAGCCGCGCGTAGCCATCGGTGCCGCCTTCGAGCGTGAGGAAGCCGCGGTCGAGCCGGTTCGCGAGTTGGAAATTGAACGCGCCCGCCGAGGCGAAATCGCCCTCCTCCGGGTAGTAGGTGCCCTTGCGATAATCGACCTGCTCGATCAGCTCCGGGATGATGAAATTCACATCCGTCCAGCCCTGGCCGTGGGCGTGCGAGCGGAAGTTGATCGGCACGCCGTCGATGCTCGTGGAGAGGTCGGTGCCGTGGTCGAGATTAAAGCCGCGCAGGAAATACTGGTTCGCCTTCCCCGCGCCTGAATGCTGCGAGACGATGACGCCCGGCACCGTCTCCAACAGCTCGCCGGGCCGGAGCAGCGGACGCAGCGCGAGCTGATCGTGCCCGACCACGCCTTCATTGGCGGAGGCGGCGATGCCGATGAGACTGTCGGCACGGCCGGTGACGGTGACGGTTTCGAGCTGCGTGACGGGAGCTGGTTCCGCGGCGAGCGCGTGTCCGGCGAGGCCAGTGAGGAAAAACGCGCCGAGGCGCGAGAAGGGTGTTTTTTTCATGAGTCGGTTGATGCGTTGAACTGGCGATTTCCGATGCACGCCGCCCTCTTAAAAAAGAAAAGCCACGCGCTGGGAGCTACGAAGGATTTCACCTCCGCCATCGCTCCAAACGGGTGGCTGGAGCGGAGTAAAAAAGCATCATTTTCATGAGGTCAAGCCCGCATCTGGCCGGGTCGGCAAACCCGGCCCGGCCAGAGAGGATTCATTTTTAGAAACTCGCCTTGAAGCCGACGAGGATGCTGCGGCCCGGCAGGGGCAGCACTTCCTTGAGGAACGAGTTGTGGTCGCGCGCTTCCTCGTTGGTGAGATTCGTGCCGCGGAGATAGAGGTCGTAGGTCACCGGGCCGGAGCCGAAAGTGTAGCTGACGCTCGCATTGAGGAACGTGTAGCCGGGCGTCTCGGTCTCAAATTCCGCGGTGCGATTCTGCCGGTTCACGCGCTGCACTTCCACGCGCGCGCCGACTTTCTCGCCCTGATAAACCAGCGCGCCGCTGTAACGCAGCGGCGTGATGCGCGGCAGCGGTTCGCCGGTCGCGCGATCATTGGCATGCACGTAGTCGCCTTTGATCTCGAGATACAGGTCGTGCGGATTCGGCACGCTGTCGGTGCCGACGTCTTTGGCGACAATGCCTCTCACGCTTTTCGCATCGCCGCGGGCCGCTGGCACGGTGACCGAGCGCGGGAGAAAGTGGAAATCAACGAGCGCTTCGCCGCCGTAGAAGTCCGCTTTCTTCGGCGAGTAATTGAAGACGCGCAGGCCGTCTTCAAATGCGTCCGTCGAGCTGAAGTCGATGAAGTCGGTGAACCGATTGTAGAACGCGCTGAGGCTGCCGGTGATGACGCCGGCTTTTTTTCGCAGGCTGACGTCGAGGCCGAGTTCCTTTTCCTTGGGCAGATCGGGATCGCCGACGAGGAATTGAAACGTGGCATCGTGACTGCCGCGCGCGAACAACTCCTCGGCCGTCGGCGCGCGTTCGCTGTAGGAGCCGGTGACCGCCAAGGCGTAGTCCTGCGCGAAGTCGTAGATGCCGCCCACGGCGGCGCTGACCGGCGTGAAGTCGCGATTTTTCTGACTCGCCGATGTGAGCGAAGTCAGCGCCGGATCATCGGTATTGATGCTCGTGGATTGATGCTCCACGCGCACGCCGACTTGCAGCCGCACGGGATCGAGTTTCACTTCTTCAAAAATGAAACCCGCCACCTGCGTCGTCCGCGTGGGTTGCAAAAACGCGCCGCCCTCGCCGAGCACGGCAAGCTGTTTGTAAAAGACCTGCGCGCCAATCGAGCCCTCGAAAATCGAGATCGGTTGGTGGACCAACTCGAGGCGTGAGTCGATGCCGCTGGTCTTGAAGGTCGAGCCGATGACATCGCCTTGCGGCGTGCCGTCCACTTCATCGTGCCGGTAGTTCGTATAGACGAATTTGGCATCAAGATTGGTGAAGCCCGGCAGCGGGTCTTTCAAGCCGCCATGCACGTTGAGCTGGCGCTTGCGCACGTCGAGATGCACGGGGTCGGGCCGCACAACCGGATCGTCCGCCTCCGCGTCGTCCGGCACGCCATATTCGCTGAGGAACTGGCTGAACGACGCGCCGATAAATCCGCGCTCATGGACGAAGGAAAGGCCCACGCCGAAATCGCGGGTGAAGATGCGCGTGTTCGGCACGATGCCGTGCGGATCGCCGCCGAAGCGGTTGCCGCGCGCCCGCTGTTCGGGGCTGAGCGTTCTGCGAATGCGACTGTCCAGCGCGAAACCGGGAACCGCCACGTCATCCGTCCGCAAAATCGTGCCGTCGAGATGCAGCACGATGTTCTTCGTGAGCGCGAGATTGAACGATCCCGCACCGCTGCGCTCGAGGTCGGCGCTGTTGAAGCGGCTGTCGAGTTCGCCGCTGAATCGCGTCACCGGAATCTCCACGGGGATGCGGTTGTCCACGACGTTGACCACGCCGCCAATCGCGCCCGAGCCGTAGAGAATCGTCGCGGTGCCGCGCACCACTTCCACGCTCTGGCTGATGAGCGGGTTCACGCTCGGCGCGTGATCCGGGCTGAGATTTGAGACGTCGAAAACCTCGACGCCATTGTTGAGCACGCGGATGCGATTGTTATCGAGGCCGCGGATGATCGGCCGGCTCGCGCCAGCCGTAAAGCCGCTGCCGGCGACGCCCGGTTCGCCTTGCAGCGTGTCGCCAAGCGTTGGCCCGAGTTTGAGTTTGAGGTTTTTCCCAGCGAGGACGCTGACGGGCTGCGCCGAGTCGGCGGCGCTGCGCTGAAACGGGCTGGCGGTGACGACGACCTCATCGAGATGGGTGGTGGAGGCGGAGGCAGGTGCGTCTGGCGCAGCAGCCAGACGGCCGCCGAGCAAGCTCGCGATGGAGAGGGCAAGGATGGAATTTTTCATGAAATGAATGGTGGTTGAACGGAATTGGTTTGCGGACGCGGTGAAACGACCGGAGCACGCGCAGGCGCTCACCGGCGGCGCACGCACGCAGGTTTGGTTTTGGTTTGGGAGCTAAGAGCCGAGTGGCTCTCAGGTGCGCCGCGGCGGCGCGTGTTCGAGGATTCCGCAGTCTAAAAATGCCGACGCCACCGCGCGGGAGTGATCCGCCGGCACCTTCGCGAATAGCTCCGCGACAAAACCCGCGAGCGGCGGCGCGACCGGCACGTCCTCGCACCCGCCGCTGGTGAACGTCTTGGCCAGACACTCATGCTGCTCATGGCCGTCGTGATCGTCGTGGTGATGCAGCCGCTCGTGCAATTCCGGCGAAGCCGCCAGCGTCAGCGCCAGCACAAACCCCGCGAGCACCGCACCGACGAGCGCGAGCCGGAAAACTGCTGCATGGCGAAAAGACTTGGGCATCGGCAACGGAGTGCGCGATGCCTAGAGAGTGGCGCGCGGCCAATCAAGTCTTTCCGCGCACGCGCAGGGCGAGCGGTGGCAAGGCGTCATCGTTATCCTAAACATTCCGCTCGCGCTTAGTCGTCTTTCACAACACGCGCAAATCGGCGTGCGTGGCCGGAGTCTCATCTGACTCAACAGCCATGACACGCTCGCTGAGGGTGGCGAAGTTTTTCCACGTCCGGCGCTAAAATGTCCCCTTTTGACCTGTAAGCTTGTGCGCAGGGAACAAGACGAATTTTTCAAAAAAAATCTTCCGCTCGCGGAACCGGAGGATGTTCAGAGAAAGCCCAGCCCCCCGGAAGGAGTTATTCACAATATCGCTTGCGGCGTGGCAGGCTGATTGCTAAGAACGCGCCGCCGGTCAAAAACCGGCAACACCTAAAACCAACCAAGACCACCAACAAGAAAGACCAAACATGACCAAACACAGCATTGCAGCGGCCTGCGCGCTCACCTTGGCCGCCGTCGGCTTCACCTCCACCAGCTTCGCTGGTACCGAAGCGAAGGCCACGAAGGAAATCAAGGAAACCATCAAGGAATCCTGCATCACTGGCGATATCGGCGTCACCGTCGTCTCCGAGTATATCTCCCGTGGTCTCGTCCTCGAGAACCAAGGTGTGATCGCCCAGCCCTACCTCGACCTCTACTTCAAGCTCTACGAGGGCACCGGGTTCGTGAACAAGGTTTCCTTCAACCTCGGCATGTGGAGTTCCATCCACTCGCACATCCAGCCACAGCCGACCACGTCCACGACCTCCTCGTGGTATGAGTTCGACTACACGGCGGGCCTCGCGATCACCTTCGCCAAGAACTTCACCCTGACTGCCAGCTACTTCGAGTTCGACAGCCCGGCGGACGCCTTCCTTACGGCACGCAGCATCAATTTCAACCTCGCGTATGATGACACAGATCTGCTCGGCGCTTTCGCCCTGCACCCGCACGTCTCCTACCTGCATGAGCTGACGGCTCCCGGCTTCGCCGGCCTCGGCGCGGATGGCAACTACTATGAGGTCGGTCTGGCTCCCGGCCACACCTTTGGACCGGTGACTCTCACCGTGCCGCTCACCGTCGGCCTCGGCAGCAATAACTTCTACGCCGGCCAGACCTTTGGCTATGCGTCCGCCGGTCTGCAGGCCACCGTGCCGCTCGCCTTTGTCCCGGAGTGCTATGGCAAATGGAGCTTCTCGGGCGGCTACACCTACTACTATCTGGGTGACAACCTGAAGAATGCGACCGCCACCGGTCATCAGAGCCAGCATGTCCTTCAGGGCGGCGTCGGCCTGACCTTCTAGTCAGACCCTTCGGTCTATCTTGCGGCTCCTCCGGGCTTCGGCCCGGAGGAGTCCGCGAGGCCGGGGTCGGCCTCGAAAAAACAGTTCTTTTCGGTTTGGCGTCCGGCTCGATTCCGAGCCTGCGATTTGTCCCGTATCCGCCGGCGTTTCTCCCAAGTTTCCCGCCGCCCGGATTCCCCTATTTGGTGCTTCTCCCAAGTGAGAATAACGCAGCAACCAACCACCACACCAAATAGCATGAAGTTCATCCAATCACTCGGCCTCGCCGTCCTCTCGGGCGCGATCGCCTTCACCTCCACGACCCGCGCGGCGGACGACACCATCAAGGTAGGCGTCCTCCATTCACTCACGGGTACCCTCGCCATCTCGGAGACGTCGCTCCGCGATGTCCTCCTCTTCACCTTTGACGAGATTAACGCCAAGGGCGGCGTCATGGGCAAAAAAATCGAGCCTGTCATCGTGGACGGCACCGATGTCTGGTCCGACTGGGCGGGCAAGGCCAAGACGCTCATCGAGCAGGACAAAGTCGCGGTCATCTTTGGCTGCTGGACCTCGGTCAGCCGCAAGTTCGTCAAGCCCGTCGTCGAAGCCGGCAACGGCCTCCTTTTCTACCCCGTGCAGTATGAGGGTGAGGAAGAGTCGCCCAACATTTTCTACACCGCCGAGGCGGTCAACCAGCAGGCCACGCCCGCGGTGGATTACCTGCTCGCGGAGGGTAAGAAAAAGTTCTATCTCCTCGGCAGCGATTACGTGTATCCGCAGACGACCAATCTCGTGCTGCTGGAGTATCTCCTGAGCAAAGGCGTGCCGCTCGAAAACATCGGCGGCGGCTTCAAGAAGGACGAGTCCGGGAAGATCACCAACGCGGGCATGTACACGCCCTTCGGTCACAAGGACTACCAGCAGATCGTCTCCGAGATCAAACAGTTCGCCGCCGGTGGCAATGCCTGCGTCATCAACACCCTCAACGGCGACACCAACGTGCCGTTCTTCAAAGAATACGCCGCCGCCGGCCTGACCGCGAAGACCTGCCCGGTCGTTAGTTTCTCCATCTCGGAAGATGAGTTTCGCGGCCTGCCCGCCGATCAACTCGTCGGCCAGCTCGGTTGCTGGACTTACTTCCAGTCCATTAAGTCCAAAGCCAACGCCAAGTTCGTCGCCGACTTCCAGGCCTGGCTGAAGACCAAGGCGCCCGAGAGCGTGAAGAAAGAGGGCCGCGTGACCTGCTCGCCGATGGTGCTGAGTTACGATGGCGTGTATCTCTGGAAAGCGGCGGTCGAGAAATCGAAGAGCTTTGCCGTCAACGATGTGCGCAAAGCGCTCCAGGCCGGTCTTACTTTCGACGGTCCCGGCGGCACCGTGACCAGTCAGAAAAACATGCACATGACCAAGAACGTCTATATCGGCCGCACGACTGCCGAGGGACAGTTCCAGATCCTTGAGACTTACAAAAACGTGGCCGGTGAGCCGTGGCTCAAGGGCACCTTCAAGGCCAAGACCGCGGCCAAGTAAGTCACTCCATCCGCCCCGCGCGTTCCTCGCGCAGGGTCCAATACTGCTCTGGGTTGGAGAGGGGCGGGTCTTTAACGCACTGAGACCCGTCCCTCTTTTTTCCCACCGCCCTCCTCCAGCCGCATGCGCGTCCGCCTCCTTACTCTCATTCTCTTTCTGGCCGCGGCCACGATGCTGACCGCCGCCGACACCGCGCGGCAGGTCATCGCGCGGGCCATTGTGGAGGAGGAAACCAACAAGAAGCTGGCACTCATCCGTTCGCTGGCAGAATCGAAAGAAGCGGAGGTGCAAGCGCTGCTCGCCGCATGGGAAGCCGACCAGATTTTCATCTACCAGGCGGCGGATGACGCCCCGAAAATTCCCGTCCTTCTGACCGGTGCAAAGGATGCCGCCGGAGCCCAGGCGGCGATCCGGCTGGAGGACGCCAAGCCACTGCTCAACGCCGCCGGCCAGCCTGCGCTCATCACCGCGAGCGACACCGAAACCGCGACGCACAACTCCGCCATCCGCCGCGCGATGAAGACCGTGACCGACCTGCTCGCGCTCGCCTCACCCCAGCGCGAGGAACGCATCGCGGCGATCAACACCTTCGCCTTTGCCCAAGACCCGGAAAAACTCCCGCTGCTCCTCGAAGCACAGCGCACCGAGCGCGACGCCAAAGTCCAGCGCGCGCTCGCCGAAGCCGTCGCCCTCATCCAGCTCAAAGATCCCGATTCCAAAGTCCAGATCACCGCCGCCGAAACCCTCGGACAGCTCGGCTCCATCCCCAGCCGCGACTTTCTTACCGCCTTGGAAAAGGAAAACGCCGCGCCGGAAAACGCCGCGGTCGCCCAGGCCGCGCACGCGGCGCAGGCGCGCATCGCCGCGCACATCCAGGTCGTGAATATCTGGGGCACCGCCTTCCGCGGCATCTCCCTCGGCAGCGTCCTCCTCGTCGCCGCGCTCGGCCTGGCCATCACCTTCGGGCTCATGGGCGTGATCAATATGGCGCACGGCGAGATCATCGTGGTCGGCGCGTATGCCACCTACGTCGTGCAATGCCTCTTCGGCACCGGCCTGCACGTCGCGCCCTTCGGCCTCGCCATCGACCTCCCCGGCCTGCATCTCACCGGCCACGCCTTTGGCGCGTATTTTCTCGTCGCGCTGCCCGTCGCCTTTCTCAGCGCCGCCGCCGTCGGGCTCGTGCTCGAGCGCGCGGTCATCCGCTTTCTCTACCGCCGCCCGCTCGAAAGCCTGCTCGCCACCTGGGGCGTCTCGCTCGTTTTGCAGCAGCTTTTCCGCATGATCTTCGGCGCGAACAACGTCCAGGTCAGCAGCCCCGCCTACCTCAGCGGCAACTGGACCGTGGGCGACGTCATCCTCGGCTGGAACCGCGTCTTCGTCATCGGCTTCGCCACGGTCATCGTCCTCGGCACGCACTTCGCCCTCACGAAAACTCCGCTCGGCCTGCTCATCCGCGCGGTCATGCAAAACCGGCAGATGGCCGCCTGCATGGGGGTGAAAACCGAGCGCGTGAACATGCTTACCTTCTGCCTCGGCAGCGGACTCGCGGGCTTGGCCGGCGCGTTTCTCAGTCAAATCGGCAACGTCGGCCCGAGCCTCGGGCAGGGTTACATCGTCGATTGCTTTATGACCGTCGTCGTCGGTGGCGTCGGCAATATCGTCGGCACCGTCATCAGCGCGCTCGCCATCGGCGTCACCGACCAGTCGCTCCAGCAGGTGCTCGCCAATCCGGTGCTGGGCAAAATCCTCGTCCTCGTCGGCATCATCCTTTTCCTCCAATGGCGGCCCGCCGGTCTTTTCGTCACCAAGAGCCGCAGCCTCGAAAGCTGACCCTGTTTCATGCCGCGCATTTTTTCCAAAATCGAACTGCTCCTCATCGCCCTCTTCGGCGCGTTTTTCGTCGTCGCCTTTCCCCTCATGCACTCCGCCGGCGTGATCAGCGACGTCACGCTTTACCAATGGGCGAAGTATCTCTGCTACGCGCTGCTCGCCATTTCCGTGGACATCCTCTGGGGCTACACCGGCCTGCTCAGCCTCGGCCAGGCGCTCTTCTTCAGCCTCGGCGGCTACATGTTTGGCATGCACCTCATGCTGAAAATCGGCCGGCTCGGCTCCTACGCGCAGTCCGGGCAAAACGCCAACCTCATCCCCGACTTCCTCTATTTCCTCGGCCACACCGAGCTGCCCAGTTTTTGGAAACCCTTCGCCAGCCCGCTCTTTGCCGCCGGCATGGTCATGCTCCTGCCGGGGCTGCTGGCCTTGATCTTCGGCTACCTCGCCTTTCGCAGCCGCATCAAGGGCGTCTATTTTTCCATCCTCACCCAAGCCCTCACCTACGGCGCGGCGCTCATGTTTTTCCGCAATGACATGCTCATGGGCGGCAACAACGGCTTCACCGATTTCAAAACCATCCTCGGCGCAAACCTTCGCGACCCCGCCACCCAGCGCACGCTCTACATCATCACCGCGGCCACGCTGCTCGCCGTCTATCTCGGGCTGCGCTGGCTCACGCAGACGAAGTTCGGGCTCATCCAGCGCGCCATCCGCGACTCCGAAACGCGCGTCCTCTTTTCCGGCTACGCCGCCGCCAACTACAAGCTCTTCATCTTCGTCCTCGCCGCCGCCATCAGCTCCCTCGCCGGCGCGCTTTTCATCCCGCAGGTCGGGGCCATCAACCCGAGCGAAATGTCGCCCGAGAAATCGCTCGAAGCCGTCGTCTGGTGCGCCGTGGGCGGACGCGGCACGCTCATCGGGCCGATCATCGGCGCAGTCGGCGTCAACGCCTTGAAAAACTGGGCCACGCGCGCCTACCCCGATCTGTGGCTCATCATCCTCGGCGGCATGTTCGTGCTCATCGTGCTCTTCATGCCCAAAGGCATCGTCGGCGTGCCGGGGCAGATCAAAGCGTGGCTCGGCAAACGCCAGCCCGCGCCCGAACCCATCGCCGGGGCGGACGCGGAAACTGTGAAGCCATGAAGATCGAATCCACGCAAAAGCAGTTCCTCCTCGCCGCCGAGGGCGTGAACAAATCGTTCTCCGGGTTCAAGGCGATCAACGACCTCAGCTTCTACCTCGATCCCGGCGAACTGCGCACGGTCATCGGGCCAAACGGCGCGGGGAAGACGAGCTTCCTGGATCTCATCACGGGCCGCACCAAGCCGGACACGGGCACCATCGAGTTCGAGGGCGCGAGCATCCCGAAGCTCAACGAATACGAAATCTACCGGCTCGGCATCGGGCGAAAATTTCAGACGCCGACCGTCTATACCGACCACAGCGTGTGGGAAAACCTCCTGCTTTCCCTCGAAGGCAGCCGCGGCGTGTGGTCCAGCCTTTTCAAAAAACCGAACAGCGCCGAGCGCGACCGGATGGACGAAATCCTCAAGACGATCAACCTCGCCACGCAGCGCGATGGGAAAGCCGGCTCGCTCGCCCACGGCCAAAAGCAGTGGCTCGAAATCGGCATGCTCCTCGCGCAAAACGCCAAGCTCCTGCTCGTGGACGAACCCGCCGCTGGCATGACCGACACCGAAACGCACAAGACCGGCGAACTCCTGCTCTCGCTCGCCGGCAAACACACCATCGTCGTCATCGAGCACGACATGGTTTTCGTCCGGCAAATCGCCGCGGGACGGAAAGTGACCGTGCTCCACCAGGGCTCGGTGCTTTGCGAAGGCAGCGTGGATGAAGTGCAAAACAACGAGCGCGTGCTCGACGTGTATCTCGGGCGCAAAAAGCGCAACAACTAGCCATGCTCACCGTCAAAGCTCTCGAACTCTCCATCGGCGGCAGCCGCATCCTGCGCGGCGTCGAATTTGAAGTGCCGGACAACCAGTGCTTCTGCCTCATGGGCCGCAACGGCGTGGGCAAGACGAGTACGCTGCGCAGCATCACCGGCGTGATGAAACCGAGCGCGGGAAAAATCCTGCTCGCGGGGCGGGACATCACGCGGCTTTCGAGCGAAGCGCGCGCCGCGGCGGGCATCGGCTACGTACCGCAGGGACGCGATATTTTCCCGCAGCTCACGGTCGAGGAAAACCTCCACATCGGAGCCATCGCCCTCGGTAAAAAGGCCAAAGGTGCGCTCGACCGTGTCTTTTCCCTTTTCCCGATCCTCAAGGAATTCCTGCCGCGCAAAGGCGGCATGCTGAGCGGCGGTCAGCAGCAGCAGCTCGCCATCGGACGCGCGCTCCTCACCGAGCCGAAAATCCTCATCCTCGACGAGCCGACCGAAGGCATTCAGCCCAACATCATCGACCAGATCGGCGACGCCATTAAGCTCCTGCGCCGCGGCGGGCATCACCACGAACCGGCGATCCTAGCGACGATCAGCCAGACTTTCAAAAGGATGCGCGAGAGCGGCGAGGCCCCGAAGTCGGCGCACTTCGACGAAGCCGCGGAGATCGTGACCGTGCTGATTCGTGAGGGTGCCGAAAAGCATCCCGCGATGCTCAACCGCTTCGCCGAATGCATCGACGCGCTACGCAAGGCCGAGCCCACCGGCACGGTGCTCGGCGAGGAAATCGGCTCCGCGCTCCAGCAACTCCACGGCGAGTCGAAGATGGCGATCCTGCTCGTCGAGCAGTATCTCGATTTCTGCAAGGAACTCGCCGACACCTTCGCCATCATGGATCGCGGCGCAGTCGTCTGCGCCGGCAGCGTGGATGCGCTGACCGATGACGTGGTGAAAAAATATCTCACGGTCTGACGCGTCGTTTCCGATGAAATTTGTCGCCGCACGAAAGTCGAAACGCTAGTTTGCGCGCCGACCAAATACCCGCCATGAAAACCCCATCCCGCACTTCTTTCGCCGCCATCCTCACCACCGCGCTCGCCCTCGCACCCGCACTCGCGCAAGCCCATCCGGGTCACGGCGCGAATGGCTTTGCCAGCGGGTTGGCGCATCCGGTTCACGGGCTCGATCACATCCTCGCGATGGTCGCCGTCGGCCTGTGGGCCGTGCAACTCGGTGGGCGCGCAAAGTGGCTGGTGCCGGCGGCGTTCGTGAGCGTGATGGCGCTCGGCGGCGCGTTCGGCATGGCGGGCGTAGCGGTGCCGTTTGCGGAGCAGGGCATCGTCGCCTCAGTACTCGTGCTCGGCGTGTTCATCGCCGCGGCCGTGCGGCTGCCCGTCGCCGCGAGCATGGCGGTCGTGGGAATTTTCGCGCTCTGCCACGGCTACGCGCACGGCGTGGAAATGCCAGCGACGGCAGCAGGCTTTAGCTACGGGCTCGGCTTTGCCGGTGCGACCGCGCTGCTGCATGCGTGCGGCATTGGCGCGGCGCTGATGATGCAACGTTCCGCCGAAAACCGCTGGCTGCGCGCGACCGGCGTGGCGATCTGTGCGGCGAGCGCGATGCTCTTTTTGAACTGACCCCGCCGCCGTGCATCTCTCACCGCGCGACATCGAGAAGCTGCTCATCGTCACCGCCGCCGACCTCGCGCGCCGCCGGCAAAAGCGCGGCTTGAAGCTGAACTACCCGGAGGCCATCGCGATCATCACCTACGAGATTTTTGAAGGCGCACGCGACGGAAAATCCGTCGCGGAGATGATGAGCTACGGCACCACGATTTTGAAACGCGACGACGTCATGGAAGGCGTCGCCGAGATGATCCACGAGGTGCAGGCCGAGGCGACTTTCCCGGACGGCACGAAGCTGGTGACGGTTCACAATCCGGTCCGATGATCCCTGGCGAAATCATCACCGCTCCCGATGCCTCGCCCGTCGCTGCGAACGTCGGCCTCGAAACGAAAATCATCACCGTCGCGAACACGGGCGACCGGCCCATCCAAGTCGGCAGCCATTTCCATTTCTACGAGGTGAACACCGCGCTGCGCTTTGATCGTGAAGGCGCACGAGGTTTCCGGCTGAGCATTGCGGCTGGGACTGCGGTGCGTTTCGAGCCGGGGGATACGAAGGAAGTCGAGGTCGTCGCGCTCGCCGGGACGCGCGAGGTTTTCGGCCTGAACAACAAAGTGGACGGGAAGCTATGAGCTTGAAAATGACGCGACGGCAGTATGCCGAGATGTTTGGCCCGACCGTGGGCGACCAGGTGCGGCTCGCGGACACGGAACTGTTCATCGAGGTCGAGCGCGACCTCATCGCCGAAGCCGGCGCGTATGGGGATGAGGTGAAATTTGGCGGCGGCAAAGTCATCCGCGACGGGATGGGGCAGTCGCCGACGGCGCGCGATGCGGAGTCGCTCGATCTGGTCATCACGAATGCGCTCATTCTCGACGCGGTGCAGGGCGTGGTGAAGGCGGACATCGGGGTGAAAGGCGGGCGCATCGTGGGGATCGGGCACGCGGGGAATCCGGGGATTCAGCAGGGCATCGGCATGACCATCGGCGCGGCGACGGAGGTCATCGCCGGCGAAGGGTGCATCGTGACGGCGGGTGGCATCGACACGCACATCCATTTCATCTGCCCGCAGCAGATCGAGCACGCGCTGGCGAGCGGCGTGACCACGATGATCGGCGGCGGCACGGGCCCGGCGCACGGGACTTACGCGACGACCTGCACGCCCGGCATCTGGAACATGCACCGCATGCTTGAGGCCGCGGACGAGTATCCGATGAACCTCGGCTTTCTCGGCAAAGGCAACTGCGCCACGCACGAACCGCTGCGCGAGCAAGTGCTGGCGGGCGCGATCGGGCTGAAACTGCACGAGGACTGGGGCACGACGCCGGGCGCGATTTCGACGTGCCTCGACGTGGCCGACGAACTCGATGTGCAGGTCGCCATCCACACCGACACGCTGAATGAAAGCGGCTTCGTCGAGGACACGATCCGCGCTTTCAAAGGCCGCACGATCCACACCTTTCACAGCGAAGGCGCGGGCGGCGGACACGCGCCGGACATCATTCGCGTGTGCGGCGAGGCGAATGTGCTGCCTTCGTCCACGAACCCAACGCGGCCCTTCACGGTCAACACCATCGACGAGCATCTCGACATGCTCATGGTCTGCCATCACCTCGACTCGAAGATTCCCGAGGACGTGGCTTTCGCCGAATCGCGCATCCGCCCGGAGACGATTGCGGCGGAGGATTTGCTGCACGATCTCGGCGCGTTTTCGATGATGTCGAGCGACTCGCAGGCGATGGGGCGCGTGGGGGAAGTTGTTATCCGCACCTGGCAGACGGCGCACAAGATGAAGGTGCAGTTTGGAAAACTCGACGCGCCCGTGCATGGCGCGGCGGACAATTTTCGCGCGCTGCGCTACATCGCGAAGTACACGATCAACCCGGCGATTTCACACGGCATCGCGCATGAGGTCGGGAGCATCGAGGTGGGCAAACTCGCCGATCTCGTCGTGTGGAAGCCGGCGTTTTTTGGGGTGAAGCCGGAGGTGATCTTGAAAGGCGGACTCATCGCGATGGCGAACATGGGCGACCCCGGCGCGAGCATCCCCACGCCGCAGCCGATGTTCTACCGCCCGCAATTCGCCGCGCACGGGCGCGCAAAATATGCCACCTCCCTCACCTTCGTCAGCGACGCCGCCCTGCGCAGTGGCACGCTGCCAGTCCTGATGAAGAAACTCTCCGCCGTGAAGAACACGCGCAAGATCACCAAGCGCGACCTGCTCTGGAACGACACGCTGCCGAAGATCGAAGTCGATCCCGAGACCTACACCGTGAAAGCCGACGGTCGCATCCTCACCTGCGAACCGGCCAAAGTGCTGCCGATGGCGCAGCGGTATTTTTTGTTCTAAGGCCGCGATCTCAGCGCTTCGCTGTCCGCCGGCGGATGGGCGCGCGCGTCCAGTTTTCCAGCACGCGAGTGATGTCCGCCAATTCCGCGCGGCGACGGACGAGGTCGCGCGTCAGTTCAACGCGCGTTTGCCGCTCCAGGGCGACGCGATCGAGCATGCGGGTAAAGTTCCAAGCGGGAGCCTTGCGCGCCTCGGCGATGCTGCGGCGGAGGGCGTGAAGCGTGCGCACGAGGTCCGTCATCACTGCACGCATTTGCGCGAGCGAAGTGTGCGGGCCGAAGCGCTTTTCGCGCACGTCGGCAAAGGCCAGCAGCGTCTCCAGACGCTCGACATCGCCGCTCGCGTAGGCCGCCTGCACTTCGTGCCAGACCTCTGCCACCGTGGCATCGCCATCGGCGCGCGTGTCGGGATGCAGCCGGCGGACGAGCATGCGGTACAGCTCCTTCACCCGTGCCTCGGGAGCCAGGGCGGTGCCGGGTTTCGCGCGCGGCGGCGGGGCGGCTTGGCGCGGCTCCGGGCCGGCGTCTTTGCCGGAAACCTTGCGCTTGAACTGCTTGAACAGCGCGTCGTATTCGCGCCGGTTGAGTTGCTCGGGATTCACCCCCAGCTCCTGCGCGCAATACTCCTCAAACTTCTCCCCCAGCGTGAACCGGTCCATGTCATCGCCATCATCGTCCTCGTCTTCGTCCGCCGCCGCGCCCTCTTCCTCCGGCTCTGGCGCGAAGCCCTGCGCCACGCGTTCGCGCCGTTTCATCACCACGAGATACGCCGCGTGGTGGGTCTGGCTCCCGCCGAAAATCATTTCCATCTCGATCGCCTCGGCCAGCCCCGCCTTCTCCGCGTACTGGGCTTCCAGCGTGCGGATCTCCGTCATCGCCTGCCCAAACTTCGCCGCCATCCAGCGCTCGAAAGCCGGCCGGTCATCGCGCTCGAAACGCGCCAGGTCGGCGCGCGCTTTCTCAATGCCCTCCAGGCACTTTCCGCACTGCCCGGCAGCGGCCCGACGGAGCGGCTCCTGATCCACGATGATGAGCGACCACCTCGCGTGACGGAGTTCATTCCCGGAGGCGGGATGCGACGGGCGTGGCGGTTTCCGTTTTGGCGGCATGAGGCGGGGAAAATAAACGCGGCGCATCCTTTGCCAAGCGAGGGCGGAGGAAATGTTTTCATCGAATTCCGCCCGCTGCGGATGCTACACCCTCCGGCATGGAAATCATCCGCGGCGCTCTGCCGCCACCCGCCGCCGCCCTCGCGAAAATCCCGATTCCCATCGACCGCTACACGCTGGCGAAACGCCGCTGGCGCGGGGTAGCCGATGACGGTTGCGAGTTCGGCTTCGATCTCGACGAGCCCCTCGCGGATAGCGCGGCGGTTTTTCAAAGCGAGGCGGCGGTCTATGTCATCGCGCAGAAGTACGAGCCGGTGCTGGAGATTGCGCTCGGCGGAGATTCGCCAGTGGCGGCGCGGCTGGGATGGATGATTGGGAATCTGCATTTTCAAATCGAGATCGCTGGAGAGGTCGTTCGGGTGACGGATGACCCGGCGGTGCGGCAGCTTTTCGAGCGCGAGGGGATTGGCTTCACGGCGTGCCGGCGGGTGTTTCATCCGCTGGGCGGAGGGCACCGGCACTGACGTGAAAATGGAAAATGGAAAATGGAAAATGGCAGATTTGGCGTGGCTGCCGTTTTTGCTGCAAACGTCGGATGCGCTTTTTCCGACGGGGGCCTACGCACATTCGCTGGGGTTTGAGGAGAGTGTGCGGCTGGGCGTGGTGCGGGATGAGGAGTCGCTGGGGCGGTTTTTGCGGGAGCAGATTTGCCCCGCGCAGGAGCATCACGAGCTGCCGTATCTGCGCTTCGCTTTTCTCGCGGAAAATCTCAGCGAGCAGTGTGCGCTCGATGCGGAAATCAACGCGTGGAAACTCGCGCGCGAGAGCCGAGAAGCGAGCGCGCAGCTCGGCGGGCGGCGGCTGAAAGCGCTGCGGACGATTGCGGATTCGACGGTGTTCGCGGAGTTCGACGACGCTATCCGCGCGGGTCGCGCCGCCGGGCATCATCTCGTCGTCTGCGGCTTGCAGGCGCGCGTGGAAGGCATCCCGCTCGAAGCGGCGTTGACGACCTACTTTTACCAATCGCTCGCGGCCATTTGCGCGGCGGCGATGAAGCTCATCCGCATCGGGCAGGACGGCTGTCAGCGCGTGCTCCGCGCGGCGTGCGCGGACGCGGAAAGTGTGCTCGCGGGTTCTTTCACCAACGCGCGCGCGGATGCGGGCTGGTTCAATCCCCTGCTCGAAATCGCCGCCATGCGCCACGAGCGCGCGGACGAACGTCTTTTCATTTCATGACTACTTCACCAAAAAAACGCGCGGTGCGCATCGGCATCGGCGGGCCGGTGGGCTCGGGAAAGACAATGCTCGTGCTGCGGCTTTGCCAGTGGCTGCGCGGGGAGCTTTCGCTGGCAGTGGTGACGAATGACATCTACACGCGGGAGGACGCGGAATTCCTCGTGCGCCAGGACGCGCTGCCGGCGGATCGCGTCATCGGCGTGGAGACGGGCGGGTGCCCGCACACGGCGATTCGCGATGACACGTCGATGAATATGGCGGCGATCGCGGAGCTGGAAAAACGGCACGCGGATGTGCAGGTGATTTTCGTGGAAAGCGGCGGCGACAATCTGAGCGCAACGTTTTCGCCGGAGCTGGTGGAGGCATTCATCTACGTGATCGATGTGGCCGAGGGGGACAAAATCCCGCGCAAGGGCGGGCCGGCAATCCGGCACAGCGATCTGCTTTTAATCAACAAGACAGAACTCGCGCCGTACGTGGGCGCGGATCTCGGGGTGATGGCGCGGGACGCGAAGCTGATGCGCGGGGAAAGGCCGGTGATCTTTGCGGATTTGCGGAGCGAGAAAGGGAAGGACGAGGTGCTGACGTGGCTGCGGCGGGAGGTGCTGTTCTGAAAGGCGAAAGGCGAAAGGCGAAAGGCGAAAGTTCGGAAGTTCCGAGTATCGCGCCCATCGGGCTGGCGCCATCGCCTTTCGCCTTTCGCCTTTCGCCTTCGCTCTGCGGGCATCTCGATCTGACATGTGCGGCGCGCGCGGACGGCGAGACGTTCATCAGCGCGCAATCGTTTGCCGCGCCGGTGCATCTCAGCAAGCCGCATCTCGACGAGGGCGTGCTGGTGGTGAATGTGGTGAATCCGACGGCGGGGTTGCTGGCGGGGGATCGCGTGCGGGTGCGGGTGGCGGTGGAATGCGGGGCGCGGGTGCTGCTGACGGCGCCGAGCGCGAGCCGGGCGCATCGGGTGGTAGAGGGGGATGCGCGAGTGGAGCAGGAATTTGCGGTCGCGCGCGGCGGGTGGCTGGAGGTGTGGCCGGAGATTTTCATTCCGCAATCTGGGGCGCGCTACCGGCAGCGGACGGTGGCGCGGGTGGAGGAAGGCGGCGGGCTACTGCTCATCGAGATGATCGCGCCGGGGCGGACGGCGATGGGTGAGGTATTTGCTTTTGCGGAGCTGGATTGGGAGACGGAGGTTTTTTTCGGCGGGGAGAAAATCGCGCGCGAACGGTATGCGCTGACGCCGGGGAGCGCGGGGCTGGCGGCGCTGCGGGGGCGTTTTCCCGAGGCGTACTATGCGAGCTGTTTCGTGGTTTCATCGAGGCTGGCAAATGATTCCGCGTGCTGGGCGGCAATTCACGAATTGCACGAAGACAGCGCGTGGGTGGGCGTGAGTGCGCTGGTGCGCGGGGGCTGGGCGGTGCGTGTGGTCGCGGAAGGCAGCGTAGTTTTGCGAAAGAAAATCGCGGCGGTGCGGCGGGAGATTTACGCGGCGCTGGGGGAGCGGGAGCCGGGGTTGCGGCGAGGGTGATTTTTTTCGGGGAGCGCACGCGTCCCGCGTGCTGGTCGTGTCGTCCCGACACGACGAACTTCCGGCGGCGTGGGGAGTGACGGCGCGCGCCTGCTGATCGCTACGCACAACGGAAGTTCGTTTCGGCGAGGACGCCGAAACCAACACGCGGGACGCGTGTGCTCCCCGGAGTTGCGAATCCGCGCGCTACTCCGCGGGGCGACGGAGGGCGGGGACGTTGCCGAGCCAGGTGGAGGCGAGGCAGCCGATGGCTCCGGCGTTGAAGATGGTCATTGCGGCGTCGGCATCGATGAGGGGGACGTGGCCGGCGAGGAGCTGGAGGAGTGCGCCGAGGAGGGTGGTTGCCGCGACGGTACCGAAAAGCCAGGTGCCGAGGCGAGAGCCGTTGGTGAAGGTCATCGAGAGCGGGAAGGCGGCGGCGATGAAGCCGAGGCCGAGGAGGACGACGGGCGCGGCGCCGAGAGCTGCGCCGGTGGCGAGGATGGCGAGGCCGGCAAGCAAGCCGCCGCCGACAGCGACGGCCTCGCGCTTTTCCGCCGGGCGCAGGGCGTAGCGGGCAAAGGAGTCGAAAAGCAGGAAGAAATTGCCGAAGGGTTTTGCGACCCAGACCCACAAAACAAAAAGCATGTAGAACGCGGTGATGATGAAGCCGCCGGGGACACTTTTCGCATATTGCACACCCAAGAAGAGGCCGAGGATCACGGCCCAGCGGGATTTTGCGCTCAGCCGCTGCATGAAAAAGCAGTAGCGCAGATAGGTGCGGTAGATCGGCGAGCGGGCGCGGAAGCTGGTCAGCAGGCCGTCGCGCGCGGGCTCGAAATCGGGGTCGAGCCGGAGGGCTTCGCGAAAGTGCGTTTCGGCTTCACGGCGCTCGCCGCGCTGGAGGGCGGCCCAGCCGGCGTTGCTGTGGGTGAAAGGGTTTTCGGGATCGCGGGCGAGCATGCCGGCGAGGTGCGCGGCGTTTTCGCCGAGCTTGTTTTGCAGGCGCAGGGCTTGGGCGAGCTGGTTGGCGGCGGCGGAGTTGTCGGCGTCGAGGGCGAGGGCCTGGCGGGCGGAGGCTTCGGCGAGCGGCCACTGCTCGGTGAGCAGATGCACCTGGGCTTCGGCGGTGAAAGCGCCGGTGTGCGTGGGCTCGAGGCCGAGCGCGGTGCGGGCGGCGAGGAGGCCGTCTTTCGGGCGGTCGAGGTGGGAGAGGATGTAGCTGCGGAGGACGTGGTGGTCGGCGTCGTTGGGCTCGATGGCGATGGCGCTGTCGATGGTCACGAGTGCCTCGCGCTCACGCTTCGCCTGGTGGAACTGGCAGGCGGCTAGCTGGTGGAGGGCGAAGGCGTCATTTGGCTCCTGGGCGAGGGCTTCTTTGAAGGCGCTCTCGGCGTCGGCGTAGCGGCCGAGGTCTTTGAGCTGGAGGCCGCGCATGATTTGCGGCGGAAGGCTGAAGGCGTCGCTCATGATGAGGGATGGCCGCAAAAGAACGCAGAGAACGTAAAGGCGGAGCCGCAACCACCGTTATTTTTCTTTGCGATCTTTGCGTTCTTTTGCGGCGAAAAAATCCGTGTGCTCATTTCTTGATCCCGAGAAACTCCAGCACGTCGTCGTAGAAGCCGCTTTGGTTGGAATAGATCGCGTAGTTTTTCGCGCTCTCGAACCACGCTTTGGTCGAGGGCTTCACGTCTTTGGCGGATTTCAAAAGGTCGTCGGTGCCGAGCGGGATGACGCGGTTTTCCGACATCGCGCGGGCGAGGGAGCGCTCGATGGCGATGTCGAAGACGGCTTTCAAATCCGCGCCGGAAAAGTCCTTGGTGCGCTTCGCCACGGCGGCGGCGTCGAGTGCGTGCATGGGTTTGTCTTTGGCCATGACCTCGATGATGGAGCGGCGCGCGGGCTCGTCGGGCGGGGGGACGAAAAGGATGCGGTCGAATCGGCCGGGGCGGCGGAAGGCGGGGTCGAGGTGCCACGGGGCGTTGGTCGCGCCGAGGATGAGGAGGCCGTCGTTGTCGCCCACATTGCCGTCCATCTCGGCGAGGAACTGGTTGATGAGCGTGCGGCCGGCGCTGCGCTTGAGGTCGTTGCGGTCGGCGGCGAGGGCGTCCACCTCGTCGAAGAAAAGGACGGCGGGCGCGTGGGTGCGGGCGAGTTCGAAAAGGGCGTGGAGGTTTTTTTCGGAATTGCCGAGGTAGAGGTCGAGGATTTGGTGGATGCCGATGGAGAGAAAGTTCGCCTTGATCTCGCCGGCGGTGGCGCGGCTGAGCAGCGTCTTGCCACAGCCGGGCGGGCCGTAGAGAAGCACGCCGCCGCCGATTTTTTTGCCGTAGGCTTTGAAAAGCGCGGGGTTTTTCAGCGGGTGGATGATCTTCATCCGAATCTCTTCTTTCACCGACTCCATGCCGCCGATGTCGGCGAAGTTCAGCTTTGGCTGCTCGATGTCGGACGCGCTGACGGCGGGCTTTTCCTCGTCGTCGCTCTCGGGCGTCCAGCCTTGGGCGGTGACTTTTTCCGGCTCCTCGCGCGGCGGCGCGGACGCGCGGCCCGCGAGATCTTTTTCCAAGCCGGCATCGCGCAAAGTGGGATCGAGCGCGAGCGTCTGCTCGTAGCAGGCGCGGGCGGCGGCGCGGTTCCCCTCGCCTGCGTGGAGCCGCGCGAGGAGGAGGTGCGCGGGGGCAAAACCGGGATGCTCGGCGAGCAGCGCCTCGGTGCGGACGACGGCTTCGCTCGTTTTGCCGGAAAGATGGAGCACCCGGGCGACGCCCACTTTGGCCTCGGGCCGCGCGGGATCGAGGCGGAGGATGCGCTCGAAAATGGAGCGCGCCTCGTCGAGCGACCATTCATCGAGGCAGGACTGGGCGAGAAGCAGGAGCAGCGGGAGATTGTCGGGCGAAACGGCGACGGCCTGGCGGAGAGGGTCGAGCTTGGACATGTGGGCGGGCACTTTCACGGGACAACTGGCAGGTGACAAGCGGCAGATGCGCGCCATCTTTCCCGCCTCCAGCAATCGCCGCCCGCGGTGGCACACGCGCTGCTAATCTCACGCTCAGCCCAAACCAAAACACACCCATGAATTTCCTCGTTGTTGACGATAACCGGCTCCTGAACCGCTTCCTCACGACCTACCTGCGCGGCAAGGGCCACGTCGCGTCGTCGCTCACGGACAGCACGAAAGTGGAATCCTGGCTCGACCTGAATCCGTGCGACGGGCTGATCCTCGACATCGGCATGCCGAAGATCGACGGGCTCACACTCATCACGCAGGTGCGGCAAAAGCACGCGGATTTGCCGATCGTCATGTTCACCGGCCTCGGCTACGACGAGGACGCCATGCAGGCGGCGCGCAAGGCGGGCGCAAATGGCTACGTGAGCAAAGGGCTCGGGCCGTCGGAGATTTATTCGGCGCTGATGCGGGTGCTGTCGGCGCAGCCGGTGAAGGCGTAACGCGGAAGGGGCAGGCACCGCCGCGGGTTCTTGCTTACAAGAGCTCCGGCTGCTCGCCGTGCGCCTCGGCCTTGGCTTTCTTCTGGTTTAGGTCCGGCTCGTAGTCCGGGTGCTCAGCGCGGTGGGTGCCGTCGAGCAGGCCGGCGATGGTGAGGAGTTGCACGCGCTCGTAGTTCTTTCCGGCCACGCTCTTGTAGTAGCCCGCGCTGGCCGCGTCGGCTTTCATCTTCGGGCTCGGCTCGTCAAGCGTCACGAGGAGGGCGATCTCGGCCTGTTCCTTCGTCCGCACCGCCATGAGGGCGCGGATGTCGTCGGGCTTGAGCTTGCCGCTCTTGACGCTGACCACGATCTTGTGCGCGTCCTTCTGGTCGAGGTCGCGGAAGAACTTGATCCCGTCCACGCCGCCGTCGGCCCCCTTCTTCTTGTTCTGCGCCGGGTTGGCCTCGACGAGCGAGACGGCCCAATACTGGAACTGGTAGCGCCCGTCGTGCTCGCTGCGCTGGGCGAGGTCGCGCGCGGCGTCGAGGTCGCCGGGCGTGCCGATGACAGCGAACTTTGCCCGCTTCTTGTAGCGATCCTTCAGCCGTTTCTCGATGAGGGAAATGGCGAGGTGGGTGATGTCGATGCCGATCCACTTGCGCTTGAGCTTCTGCGCGGCATCGACCGCGGTGCCGCAGCCGCAGAAGGGATCGAGGACGAGGTCGCCTTCGCTGCTACTCGCGGAGATGATGCGCTCTAACAACGCCAACGGCTTCTGCGTGGGATAGCCAAGGCGTTCGGCGGACTGTGCGGAGATGGGAGGAATGTCGTTCCAAACATCGCCGATGGCCATTCCTTGAAGCTCGTCCGCATACCATTTCAGCCGTGGTGTGCCTTCACCTTCCTTTGGCCAAAAGACAAGCCCAGCGGCATCGAGCGCATTGAGACGTTCCTGCACGGTTTC
>JAYVNN010000463.1:0-3055 GCA_043758435.1 Chthoniobacter sp. | reverse complement strand
ACAACGTCCTCGAAAAACTCCGCGCCGACACTCCGCTCAACGCCAAGGAACAACTCACCCACGAACACGGCCTCGTCACCGTCCTCCGCCAGCTCCACGACGACCTCGACGCCGCCGTCGCCGCAGCCTACGCTCTCCCGCCCACCGCGAGCGACGAAACCATCCTCACCCACCTCTGCGCGCTGAACGTCCAGCGCGCCGCTGAAGAGCGCAGCGGCACATTTCGTTATCTCCGCCCGTCTTTCCAAAACCCCGCCAGCACCGCGACGCAAACCACCCTCGCCAGCGGCGAAACCGAAGCCACGCCGACAGCCATCAAGCCGACGGCAAAACTCCAGTGGCCGAAGTCGCTCGCCGAACAAGCCCAAGCAGTGCGCGCCGCGCTTTCCAGCATCGCCGCTCCCAGCGATGCCGCGACGCTGGCGAAGACCTTCAAAGGCGCAAAGCTTGATCGAGTAGAAGACATCCTCGAAACCCTCGCCAGCCTCGGCCAAGCGCGTTCGCTCGCGGACGCCAAATACGTGGCCGTCTGAACGAAGAATAGAATGACGTTTCCCGGACTTTCCCCATGCCCACCCGCAAGACGGATTTAGACCCTGCGAAAGAACCCGATGTTCATGTGCTGCTGGATAGCAGTGCGCTTTGGGGTGCTTTCGTTGGCGATGGTACGCTCGCTTTTCGCACTCTCTCAGCCCTCGGCGCGAAGGGGGTGATTCGCCTCTGCGTTCCAGAAGTCGTTTTGCGGGAATGCACGTCACAGATTTCGGAACGCGCCCTTGAGCATGAGCAGGCCGCCCAAAAGGGGGTGGCGTCCCTGCGCCGGATCACACCGGCAAAGATGCAGGCGAAACTCGACGGTGCGACCGCACTTCTTACGGCCCACGCCGAAGAGCTAACGACAGAATTGAAGGACCGCATGAAGACGTGGATCCAGGATGCGCGCGTCGCGGTTCTGCCGATCCAAAGCGAACACGGAAGCAAAGTCGTCGATGCCTACTTCGCCGGTGCAGCACCGTTCAAGCGGGTGAAGAACCGGGACGACTTTCCCGACGGCTTCGTGTGGCAAGCTCTGCTGGACCTTGCGGCAGACGAGACGCGAGACATTCAGCTCGTCTGCAACGACGCCGCTTTCGAGAAGCATCTGGCCGACAGCGATCTGCAAATCACGTTGCATAAAGACATTCTTTCTCTGCTCAAGTCGGGGTATCTGCCCGTGACGACTCAGGAAGCAGACTACGAACTCGTCCGCCAGTTCCGGGCGTCTGCCGCAGGCATCGAAGACTCGGTGCGGAACGCCATACACAACGCTCTTTCAGGGGTCGCATTGCCGATGCCCCCGGAAGTAACTTCCGATGCAAATGCCGGCCCATTTCGGATCGAGCGAGTGCTTGCGTTGAAAGCCGTCAGCGTGGACGCCGACGCCGTGACGGCGTTGGGCAATCACACGTTTTCCCTGCCATTTACCGCCGCTGCGACGATTCGCGCGACCTATGAATCGGAAGTGGATTGGCAGGAAGGAACTTTCGATATTCTCAAAACCGAACGTCTTCGCGGGGATTACGAAGTCGAAATGGCTGGAACCTGTTTGCTCCAAGCTCCCGCAGGCCAGGAATGCTTGCCGGAAACCGTGTCCGCTGAGTTGGAAGATGTGCGAATTGCATCCTGCAAACCCGTGCCGCAAGTTCCCGACGCTTCGCCAACGGGTGAGGTGAAAATCTGGGCGGACATGGATGCGCTCGGCGAAGCGATCCGGCTGTGCCGCGGCATTATCCTGATTGTTGGTCATTCAAAGACGCGCAAGATTCGGGCGGCTTCCGTGCTTCTGAACGATGCCGCGACCGCGCATCCCGATGGACTTTTTCTCGCGACGCACGGTTATCTGGCGGCAACGCCGATGAGCAATGTTCGCCCGCTCAATCGTTCCTCATTTGCTGACGACGATGCGTTCAAGGAGAAGATTTCCACACTCCAGCCAGACGGGTTTTCGATGCACGTTCGAGATAGTGACGACATGCAGTTGATGCAGGTATTTGCAGCAGGCGCAGAGATGTTCGTGGTCGGTATCACTCAGGCAAAAACATCCGATGAGTTGAAAGATCTTACGGCGCGGATTTGGACGGACACCGTGTTCGTAACTGCGAAGTAGCAAGGCACCCGATCAATCTCACGTAACTGTCACACCGCGACAGAAGCGGCCTTTGCGCGTTTCGCGCTAACGGCTTGCTGCGGAGCTTCCTCAACGGACTCGCTGGCCTGCTCCGCCCCTTCGTCGAGTTTGGCGGATGCTTGGTTCTTCGTGATGTCGAGGGCGCTGACGATCTCTTGCTGCCGCTTCGTCGCCACCGTCAGCTTCTCTTCGTGCTCGAAAGGATGGTCGAGTTGTTTGGTGAGGTCTTCGCCTTGCTTGCGATACTGCTGAAGGTCGGTTTCACGTTCGCGCAGGCGATCTGCCATGCTCTCCAGCGCGTGCTCGACGGATGCGATGGTGCCCGCCGGGCTGTCGCTCACGTTGGCCTTGTACTCGCTTTTCCCGTGGATGACGAGGTTCGCGCGCTCGTCGAAGCGATGAAGCGAAATGGGGAAGCCGCCGATCTCGCCGATGGCTTTGGTGGATTGAAACGGCTTCATCGCAGCGGCGAGGAAGGCCAGCGCACGGCCGGCTTTCACCCGCTCGGTGAAGGTTTCCTTTTGCACAGTCATCGCGAAATTATCCCCGCGAGTGCTCGTGCAGATGCGCAAATCCTCCCGAACATTGGCGATGTCGCGTTCGCACATTTCGACGCTGCCCGTGAGGCTTCGGATGCGGGAGCGCATCTGGTAGAGGCTTTCCGCGTGCTGCTTTTTCAGCCGTGTGAGGCGCATCACTTCGGCATCAACTTGGGCTTTCTCGATGACGAGCGGATTGCCTGACGCGATGGCCTTCACCTCCGCATAAGTCAGCGCTGCCGCGTCCACGTCCTCGGCCCGGCGCATCGTCGCGTCGCCGGTCATCACCTGCGAGATGAAGCGGCATTTGGTTTCGAGCGTCTGCCACATATAGGCGTCGAAACTGCCC
>JAYVNN010000462.1:0-3057 GCA_043758435.1 Chthoniobacter sp. | reverse complement strand
CCGCCGCCGCTGTAGGGGAAGCTGCCAGCTTCCCCTACAGCGGCGGGCGCGCGGCGCGGTAGCTGCCATCCGGCGCGACGGTGAAAGCGGGCACGCGGTGGTCGCGCTCGAAGGCGTCGTAGGCGGGCTGCAACTGCTCCCAAAACCGCGCCAGTGCTGGATTGCGAGCGGTGTGCTCGGCGGCAAAGGCGGCCCATTCCGCGCCGCGCATGCGGGCGGGGAAAATGTGGACGGGGATGCACGCCTGGCCGCGAGCGCGGGTGTCGAGCGCGGCGAGGTAGAGCTGCTCGATGCCGGCGTCGCCGATGGGCGCGCAGCCGATGCTGACGTTTTTTCCGTGGATGAAAATGTCGCCGCCGGGCTTGTCGTGATCGGAGAGGATGCGGTCGGCGGTATTGGGGTAGTTCAGGCCGAGCGAGAGGTGAAAAAGGCTCTCGGGATTGAAGCGGTCGATTTCGTAAAAACCCTCGGGCACCTGCAGGTCGCCTTCGCGCCGCTTCGGGCCGCGGCCGCCGGAGGCGGCGAGGATTTCGTAGCTCGCGATGAGCCGGAACGCACCACCGTCTTCGCGCGCCCAAAGTTCGACCGCGGCCTCGCGTTTGAACCAGCGGAGGAAAATCTCTCGCCCCGGATACGGCAGGCCGGCGTCCTTGAATTTCTGCGCGATGATTTTTCCATGCTCGGCGCGGGCGCGAGCGATGCGCTCCTCACCACTGAGCTTTTGGAAATCATCCGCGCTCTGCCCGCGCGAAACGGCGGCAGCGACGAGGAGAAGCGCGAGCATTTTGACCATGCAGCAGAATGATCGTTGTCACGCGGAGCCGCGGCCAGCCAAGATTCCATGCATGAAATATCGCCGCTTTGGTCGCACCGAAATCCAGATGCCCGTCTTCTCGTGCGGTGGCATGCGCTACCAGCACAAGTGGGATGATGTGGAGCCGAAGGACGTGCCCGAGGACAACCAGCGGAATCTCGAAGCAACGATCCTGCGGGCGCTGGAACTGGGCATCAACCACATCGAAACGGCGCGTGGCTACGGCAGCTCGGAGATGCAGCTCGGTTGGATTTTGCCAAAGCTGCCACGGGAGAGATTGATCGTGCAGACGAAGGTGTCGCCGACGGCGGACGCGCGGGAGTTTCGCGAGAATTTCGAGACGTCGATGCGCTATCTAAAGCTCGACCACGTCGATCTGCTCTCGCTCCACGGAATCAACAACGCCGAGCTGCTCGACTGGTCGCTGCGCCCCGGCGGCTGTCTGGATGCGGCGCGGCAGTTTCAGCGCGAAGGGCGCTGCCGGCACCTCGGCTTCGCCACGCACGCGACGACGGACGTCATCCTGCGCGCGATTGAATGCGACGCGTTCGATTACGTGAATCTGCATTGGTATTTTGTGAACGATTTCAACTGGCGCGCGGTCGAGGCCGCGGCGGCGCGGGACATGGGCGTGTTCATCATCAGCCCGACGGACAAGGGCGGCATGCTCCAGCAGCCCGTGGCGAAAATGCAGGCGCTGTGCGCGCCGCTCACGCCGATGCAGTTCAACGACCTCTACTGCCTCGCGCGCCCGCAGGTTCACACGCTCAGTATCGGTGCGGCGCGGCCTTCAGATTTCGATGAGCATGTGGCGGCGCTGGCGAATTACGACCGCGCGGCGGAAGTGATCGCGCCCGTCGAGACACGGCTGCGCGCGGAGATGACGCGCGTCCACGGCGAGGATTGGTGGCGAGGTTTGTGGCGCGATTTGCCAAACTACGGCGCGGTGCCAAGCGAGGTGAACTTGCAGGAAATCCTGCGGCTGTGGAGCTTCGCGAAGGCGCTCGACCTGACCGAGTGGGCGAAGATGCGCTACAACCTCATGGGCAATGCCGGCCACTGGTTCCCCGGCGTGAATGCCGCACATTTCGACCGCGCAAAAATCCGCGCTGTCCTGAACGGAAATCCTTTCGCCGACCGCATCCCCGGCATTCTCGCCGAAGCCCACGCGCTGCTCCACGGGGAGCAGCAGAAGCGGCTGAGTGAGAGCGATTGATTGCCGTGTCGAACTCAGAGCCTCGCCCTCATGACGATTCAATCCACAGCCGGAAAAAGCGCTTCGGATGGGTGGGATCGGCGGTCAGGTAGAGATCCTGCACTTCCAACGTGCGCGTCGCGCCGCTGCCGGTTTCATTCACGGTCATGCTGGCGACGAGCGCGGTGGCGTTAGCCTGCGCGGAGAGGGCACTGTCAGTCACGAGTTTCTGCGCGATAACGATATAATAGTAAGTCGTGCCCGCGGTGAGGCCGGTGTCGGAAAAGCCCGCGGTCGGAAGGCCCCTGACGACGGTGGCGTAGGGGCAGCCGCAGACGGTGCCGCGTTTAACGGTGTTGTCCGTCGCGCCCGCGACGGTGTTCCAAGCGAGCGCGGCGGACTGGTCGCCCGCGGTCGCAGCGAGGCCCGTGGGCGCGTTGGGCGGAGCGGCGAGGGCGGCGAGGGCGGCGACTTCGGTGGCGGTGAGGACGCGGTTGCGGATTTGGAATTCGTCGAGCAGGCCGTGAAATATGGGTCGGGAAATTGCGAGCGACCGAGATAGTTTTGCGTGGTGTTGCCGAGGCTGGAGGGCTTCAGCGTCATCGTGCCATTTCCTCCGGCGACCACGCCGTTGATGTAAAGCGTGCCGGTGCTTCCCAAGATCGTCACCGCGACGTAATTCCACGCGCTGACGGTGAGCGCGACGGAGCTGTTGATGTCCTGCCCTAGCGTGTCTCCGAGCGCATTTAGCGCCGAGACGACTTAGTAATAGGCGGTGCCGTTGGTGAGTCCGGTGTTCGTGTATCCAGCGGCGTTGACCGTGGCCACGGTCGTGTATGGCCGCCGTTCGTGGTGGAGCGTTTCACGTTGTAACTCGTCGTGCCGAGCGCAGGCGACCAACTCACAGCGGCCTGCGCACTGCCTGCTTGCGCGATGACGCTAGTGAAATGGAACATAGATAACGGCCACGGAATAAGATAGCTTCTGTGGGTGCTCACCAATGACTTGATTCTCACTCTGGAAGAACGTGGAGAACTCCAACGCCGGG
>JAYVNN010000461.1:0-3058 GCA_043758435.1 Chthoniobacter sp. | reverse complement strand
GGCTTCACCGGGCACGACTTGGAGCGCCTGCTCGTCCGCGTCCTCTTCTGCCTGTTCGCCGAGGACACCACCATCTTCGCGCCGGACACCTTCACGCAATTCATCCGCACGCAGACCCGCGAGGACGGCTCGGACTGCGGCGCGCGGCTGAATGAACTCTGCGACTGGCTGAACAACCCCGCCGCCGACGGCACGCTGGAGGACACCGATCCCTTCTACGGCTTCCGCTACGTGAATGGCGGCCTCTTCGCCGAACGCCTCGGCTTTCCGCGCTTCAACCGCGACATGCGCAAGGCCCTCCTCGACTGCTGCGACTTCCAGTGGGCGCGCATCTCGCCCGCCGTCTTCGGCTCGCTCTTCCAGGGCGTGCTCGATGACAAATCCCGCCGTCAGCAGGGCGCCCACTACACCAGCGAGCGCGACATCATGAAAGTGCTGCGCTCCCTTTTCCTCGATGAGCTGCGCGCCGAGTGGGAGCGCATGAAAGGCGACCGCTCCACGCGCCGCCGCCTCGCCCTCGAGGGCTTCCACCAGCGGCTCCGCGACCTCCAGTTCCTCGACCCCGCGTGCGGCTGCGGGAATTTCCTCGTCCTCGCCTACCGCGAGCTGCGCGCGCTGGAGATGGATGTCGTCCGCGAACTCGCCGCGGGCACCGGCGGCCAGCAGCTCCTCCCCATCGTGAATGTGGACCAGTTCCACGGCATCGAATACTCCGAGTGGCCCGTGCGCATCGCCGAGGTCGCCCTCTGGCTCATGGACCACCAGATGAACCAGCAGGCCGGCGAAGTCTTCGGCCAGCCCATTGACCGGCTCCCGCTCACCACCTCCCCGCACATCGTCCCCGGCAACGCCCTGCGCACGGATTGGAACACCGTCCTCCCCGCCGCCCAGTGCAGCTATGTCCTCGGCAACCCGCCGTTCATCGGCAAGGCGTTTCGCAATGCGGAGCAGCAGGCCGACATGGATCTCGTCTGGGGCGGGGTGAAAGGCGCGGGCGTCCTTGATTATGTGACGTGCTGGTATGTGAAAGCCGCGCGCTACATCACCACCGCATCCGACTTCGCGAAGGAAAACGGGAGCGCACGCTTCCAGCGTGCCGCGTCCGGCATCCCTGCCGGACGGCGGGCGAAGGCGGCGGGTCTTCCCGATCACGGCGAAGGACTGACCGGCGCTGCCACGCGCACCGGCGGATCTTCCCGGCAGGATGCCGGGAAGGACACGCTGGAAGCGTGTGCTCCCGGTTTCCCTCGTGCTGCGTTCGTCTCCACCAATTCGATCAGCCAGGGCGAGCAGGTCGGCATCCTGTGGGGCGAACTCTTCCAGCGTTACCGCCTCAAGATTCACTTCGCCCATCGCACCTTTACGTGGGCCAGCGAAGCGCGCGGGCGGGCGCAGGTCCACGTCGTCATCATCGGCTTCGGCGCGCACGACCGCACCGGCAAACGCATCTTCGACTACGAGGCCGATCCCGCCGCGCCGACGGAAATCGTCGCCGCCAACATCTCACCTTACCTCGTCGAGGCGAGCGATGTCGTCGTCGGGAAGCGCACGCGTCCGCTATGCACCGCACCTGAGCTTTCGTTCGGAAGCATGGCGAACGACGGCGGGCATCTCATGCTGAGCGATGCCGAGCGCGCGGAGTTGCTCGCATCCGAGCCAGCCGCCACGACGCTGCTCCGTCCCTTCATCGGTCCCGATGAGTTTCTCTATAACATTCCGCGCTGGTGCCTTTGGCTTGCAGATGCCGCTCCCGCTGCTGTGCGTGCCTGCGCGCACGTCTTGCAGCGGATCGAAAGCGTCCGCACGCATCGGCAGAAAAGCCCGCGCGAAACCACGAACAAGCTCGCAGCGACGCCGGGCATCTTTGGTGAAATGCGACAGCCGACGAGCCGCTATCTCGCCATTCCGAAAACCACGTCCGAGCGACGAGCCTACATCCCGATGGCTTTCGAGGAGCCGAATGTCATCGCGGGGACTGACATCTTCACTGCGCCAGACGCGACCGAGTTCCATTTCGGCATTCTCAGCTCCGCGATGCACACCGCGTGGGTGCGCGTTGTCGCCGGGCGCTTGAAGTCCGACTACCGCTATTCCGCCGGTCTTGTTTACAACAACTACCCATGGCCCACGCCCACGCCCGAGCAGCGTGCGCGGGTGGAGAAGGCGGCGCGGGCCGTCCTCGCCGCGCGCGAACCTTTCCTCGGGGATGCACGTCCCGCTCCGGCGCCCGAACTTGCGCAGGAAACCGGGAGCGCACGCTTCCAGCGTGCCGCGTCCGGCATCCCTGCCGGACGGCGGGCGAAGGCGGAGGGGCTTCCCGATGAGGGCGAAGGAAAGACAGGCGCTGTCGCACACCCCGGCGAATCTTCCCGGCAGGATGCCGGGAAGGACACGCTGGAAGCGTGTGCTCCCAAAACGCAGCAATCGTGCTCCTCAAAACCGGAACGCTCCTCGACGCTGGCCGACCTTTACGACCCGCTCACCATGCCCGCCGCGCTGGCGAAGGCCCTCGCGGATTTGGATCGGGCCGTGGAGAAATGCTACCGCGCCGAGCCCTTCCGCTCCGACCGCGAACGGGTCGAGCACCTCTTCCGCCTCTACGAGCAGCTCACCGCCCCGCTCCTCCCGGCCACCAAGACCCCGAAACGCAGGCGCACAGCCGGGGCTTGACGATGCCGAGGGCATGGCCGCCGTGCGCGCGGCTTTCGACGCGGGCTACACTTTCCGACAAGGCGGACATCCATGCTTATCCGGTTGCGTGACAAAAACGCTCGCAGGCGAGCAAAGTCCGGTGGAACGCGACCTCCGGGCGCGTTTCCGGTCTCGCGCCCGCCAGCCGTCCTCCAAAGCGTGCCCGGAGGTCACGCTCCACCTCGCCACTTTTCCTCTCCTTCCATATTTTGTCACGCAACCGGATAAGCAAGGCGGACATCTACGGACGCGGCGAATGCGAGCGGACTTCCCGGCGGCGGCTGGCGATGAGGATGGCTCCCAGGCCCAGCAGTGCGGCGCTCGTGGGCTCGGGCGTGGGTGTCACGGCGATGTTTACCGTGCCGCT
>JAYVNN010000460.1:0-3065 GCA_043758435.1 Chthoniobacter sp. | reverse complement strand
CACTACAACAAGACCGCCACCCCCATTCAATGGACTTACTCCAACCCAAAAAGAAGGATCAACCCGTAGCCGGTTCATGTGTTCCGTTGCACTAGTTTGGGAAGATCTTGCTGTCCGTGGGTGGGTCGCGTGTCCTAAACGCGCGGCATTTCATACCGCAAGCCCTGCCAAAACCGGCGCGGGGTTAGAGCCTATATGAGCCAAGGCGCTCATCTAATCAGCTCAACCGCTGGTGCGGCAAGTCATCGTCCGCGCTCAACATTCCCCCTCGGAGGCACCGCCTCTGGCATCGTCACGTCCGGGAGCATATCCATCGCCCGACGCAGATCCTCAGTGGCGAGGTGCGTGTAACCACGCGAGATCGCCGCACTCTCATGGCCGACGACCTCGCGCGCCACCGCGTCCGAAACACCAGCCGCTTTCAGGAACGTCACCGCGCTGTGGCGCAGGCTGTGGAAGCTGAGCTGCGAGGTTACACGCGTCGCGTCGCGCCCCTTGCCGGTAGACTGGTGCGTCCGGGGCGCAACGAGAACAGCCGCGACCAAAATATCGCGGAACTGATTCGATAGCGTCCCGCTCCGCGTCACCTTCGCAAGGGTCGGGAATATGAAGGCGTTCGGATTTTCGCCGGCTGGAAGATTTTCAAGATACTCGACGAGGGGAGCCATGAGCGAGAGGACTGAACGCCGTCCAGTCTTCTGCGTCGAGAACGCGATCTCGCCTTGTTCGAGGTTCACGGCCCGCCATGTGAGTTTCGCCAAATCACCGAGGCGCTGCCCAAGATAGAGCCCGAACAATACCATGCCGCGCCATTCCACGTCGGCGCTGCACGCCGCGAGGATCTGCCGAATCTCCGCGAGGGTGAATGCCCGACGCTTGGCTTCGCCGCGCGCTTTTAAGACGGCGACGGAAGCTCCGACGTTGCGAGTTGCCATCCCCTGCCGAACCGCTGACTCCAGCACCATGCGAATGACCTTTAGGGACAGATTCGCCGTGGCTCGCGATAAAGCCGTCGCTTCATGATCGCGGAAGGCGACGATGTCGGCTGACTGCATAGCCGCCACATCTTTTTCCGCCCGCGCGCCCAGAAATTCCAGAAATCGCGTGACGATCCCGGTGTAGCGCTTGTGTGTGGAAGGTTCCGTTTCGATGCTTTTTAACTGCAACCACATTTGGCACCAAGCCCTCATCGTCCCCCTCGGCATGGTCGCGCGCGTCGCTGCCGCGAAAACGTCCTCCACTCCGGCGGCAATAATTTCGCGCGCGGAATCCGATGTCAGTCCACCCATTTTTCCCAACCGTGCTGCCTTATCCCAGCCACGGCAGATTTCCTGCGCCTGTTTTTTTCCTTTGTGCCGGTTGAGCGGAAGACGCGTTTCCCATGCGCGCTGCTAAATGCGCAGAACCAATGAGGTCTGGCAAGCTGTTTGTGGATGGATGCCAAGGGGGTGGAACCCTAACGGGTCGGGATCCCGTTGGGACGGTGGGATTGGCGTGGGGAATGCGCTTTGCTCTTCATTTGCGCATAACATCCGCCCGTGTTCAAGGAGATTTGAGGATGTCATACTCCAGAGTAAACCACCTATGAACCGGGCAAAATGCGTTACACGGGTTCGAATCCCGTTAGGGTCACCACCAGTAGCGGGCCTTTCTGGCTAGGTTGGGTTGATCTTCACGGACGTTTCCCGCGGGATTCTCTGGCGGCGTTTTTCCTCCACAGGACGCGGGTTGCGCATTGTGAGCGGGCGGTACACTCTCGGTCACCATGCCCTCCTTCGACATCGTCTCGGAAATCGACAAACAGGAAATCGACAACGCCATCAATCAGGCGCGCAAGGAACTGGCGACGCGGTTCGATTTCAAAGGCAGCCCGGCGTCAATCGAATGGAACGAGAAGGAGTCGAAGATCGAGCTGAAGGCGGAGGATGGGACGCGGCTGAAAAGCCTGCACGAAATGGTCGTCGGCAAACTCGCGAAGCGAAACATCGACCTGCGCAACGTGGAGCGGAAGGACCCGGCGATCTCGCCGCTGGGGCACGCGACGCAGGACTTTGTCATCAAGCAGGGGCTCGACGGGGAGAAGGCGAAGGAGATTGTGAAGGCGATCAAGGCGGGGGATTTCAAGGTGCAAAGCGCGCTGCAGGAACGGCAGATTCGGGTGACGGGCAAGAAGCGCGATGAGTTGCAGGAGGTCATCGCCTTTTGCCGGAGCCGGGACTTTGAGGTGACGCTGGGGTTTAAGAATTTCCGGGAGTGATGGGCGCACAGTTGACGCAGCCCCAATCTCCAACCCGCATGCCGAAGCCGAAAAAACGCCGCGGGAGATGGATCATCGTACTGGTGCTCGTGCTCGCGACGGGTGGGGGGTTCGCTTTCCACTACCTCGGGAAAAAGGATGAGGTGACGATGGTGCAGGTGGAGAAGGTGACGCGGCGCGATGTGACGGAGACGGTGGTGGCCAATGGGCGCATCCAGCCGGTGACGCAGGTGGTCATCAGCCCGGAGGTGGCGGGGGAGATCATCGAGCTGCCGGTGAAGGAGGGGCAGTTAGTCAAGAAGGGGGACTTACTTTTGCAGATCAAGCAGGATAACTATCTGGCGGGGAGTAACTCGGCGGCGGCGAGTTATAAGTTCGCGCTGGGGAGCCGGAGTCAGGCGGAGGCGGAGCTGCGGAAGGCGGAGTCGGATTTCCGGCGCAATGAGGAGCTGGCGAAGGCGAAGCTGATTTCGGCGAGTGTGCTGATGGAGTTTAAGACGATGTATGAGGTGGCGCGGCTGCGGCTGGAGAATTCGGTGAATCAGACGGATCAGGCGCGCTTCGCGGTGGACAAGGCGAATGATGATTTGTCGAAGACGACGATCCGCTCGCCGATCGACGGGACGGTGACGAAGCTCAAATCGCAGCTCGGCGAGCGGGTGCTGGGCACGTCTTTCAACATGGGGACGGAGATGATGACGATCGCGCGGCTCGACGAGATGGAGGCGCGGGTGGACATCGGCGAGATCGACGTGGTGCTGATCGCGGTGGGGCAGACGGCGCGGCTGGAGGTGGATGCGTTCAAGGA
>JAYVNN010000459.1:0-3072 GCA_043758435.1 Chthoniobacter sp. | reverse complement strand
GGGCCTTTGAAAAATCCGGGGTCGATATTCTCGAACTCGGCGTCCCGTTTTCCGATCCGCTGGCGGATGGCGTGGTCAATCAACTCGCAGCCACGCGGGCGCTGGCGTCGGGGACGACCGTGCATGGTGTGCTCGATTGTGTACGGGCGATCCGCGCGCGGTCACAGCTTCCCATCGTGCTCTACACCTACATGAATCCGATCTACCGCTTCGGCTTCGAGGCGTTTCATCGCGCGGCGGAGGCGGCGGGGGTGGACGGGTTGCTGATCCTCGATCTGCCGCCGGATGAGGACGCGCAGAATGCAGAACTGTCGGAGCACACGGGCTTGAAACGCATCCGGCTGATCGCGCCGACCACGCCGCCGGCGCGCATCGCGCAACTCACGGCGGGCGCGAGCGGCTTCGTCTATTACGTCTCGCGCGAAGGCGTGACCGGCGAACGTGCGGAGGTGGCGGATTCGCTGGCGGAGCGGGTCGCTGAGATTCGCGCGACGACGGCGCTGCCGATTGCCGTGGGCTTTGGCATCTCCACGCCGGCGCATGTGCGGCAGGTGGCGCAGCATGCGGATGCGGTGGTGGTCGGGAGCGCGATTGTGAAGCAGATCGCGGAGTTCGGAAAAGATGCGGCGCTCGTGGAAAAACTGGGCGCGTTTGTGCGTCCGCTGGCGGCGGCGACGAAGGCATAAGCGCGCTTCGTTTGGAAACGAAAAGGGCGATCCGAAAATCGGATCGCCCTTTCGCGGAAATGCTGATGGCCGCTTACTTCCCGATCTGCGGGCCGGCACCGATGTCTTCGGCGGTGGGCATCTTGATATCGCGAATCCAGATGCTGCGGTAGCGCGTCGGGCTGCCGTGGTCTTGCAGGCGGATCGGGCCTTTTTCACCGTGCGCGTGGTATGTGCCGACCTGCCGGTGAGGGGTCTCGCCGATGAGGACGGTATGGTTTTGTGTGACCACCCCGTTGTGCAGGACGGTCACGACCATCGGCTTCTCGAGCTTGCCTTCCTTGAAACGCGGGCCTTCGCAAATAATGTCGTAGGTCTGCCATTCGCCGGGCTTGCGCGAGGCGTTCACCTGCGGCGGCATGTAGCCGTAGATCGCGGTGGCCTGACCGTCGGGGTAGGTCTGGTTTTCGTAGTTGTCGAGCACCTGGATCTCGTAGCGCCCGAAGAGAAAGATGCCGCTGTTGCCGCGGCCCTGGCTTTTGCCGGTGCCGGGATTCGGCGCGGTCCACTCGACGTGGAGCTGAAAGTCGGGGCCGAATTCGTCCTTCGTCTGGAGGTCGCCGCCGCTCGCGACCATCGCGCCGTTGTCCAGCTTCCATTTCGCCTCGCCACCGCCGGATTTCCACTTGGACAAATCCTTGCCGTCGAACAGCACGGTCGCGTCGCTCGGCGGGGTGCTCGCTTTTTCCTGCGTGGGAAATTCGCCGGGGGTGATGATGACCGGCTGCGGGCGTCCGCTGTCGTGGACGTGCCATTTGGTGCCGGGGATGAGCGGCGTGTCGGTGTAGCCGAGGTCGTCGGCGAGGGCGCTGACGGTGAGTGCGGCGAGGAGCAGTGGGAGGGTCGTTTTCATGGGGTTGGAGATTTTTGGAAGGCGAGGATGAACAGCCTTACGACCCGCTTGACGAGAAAATACTGGCCTTTTCCACGAGGCCCTGCGCGCCGGCTAGCCGAGCCGATAAACGATGCGCGCCTTGTTCAAATCATAGGACGACATCTCGATCTTCACGCGGTCGCCGAGGGTGAGGCGGATGAAACGCTTGCGCATTTTGCCGGAGATGTGGGCGAGCACGACATGCTTGTTTGCGAGGGCGACGCGAAACATGGTGCCGGCGAGGACGGCGGTGATGGTTCCGTCGGTTTCGATGACTTCTTCAACTGGCATAATGATATGAGGAGACTGCGGCGCGGCGCGGGCCGGGCGAGGTGGATTTTGATGGGGCGGGGTTTCGAGCCCGGCCGGGTGGCACTGCTTTCCTAGAAGCACTCCGCCGGACGCTGCGCGCCGTGCGGAAGGGCGGCGATACTCGCCGGTTTCGGCGGTATTGCAAGGGTTTGCGCGCACTTTTCCAAGCCGGCACCGTCCCCGCTGGACACAGGCACGGTGCGGCTTTATAGCGTGCGCTCCGTTTTTTCAAAAAACCCCTGCCCCACCCAGCCATGAGATTCGCCAACCAAGTCGCCATCGTCACCGGAGCCGGTCGAGGGATCGGCCACGCCATCGCCCTGCGGCTCGCGAGCGAAGGCGCGCGCGTGGCCGTGGTCAGCCGCACGGAACTGAACGCCGTACGCACCGCCGACGAGATCAATGCCACGCACGCCGGGCTCGCCGTGGCCTACGCCGTGGATGTGGCGGACACGAAGGCGGTGAAGGCGCTCGCCGAGCGCGTGCTCACGGATTTTTCGCGCGTGGACATTTTGGTGAACAACGCCGGGCTGACGCGCGACGGGCTTTCGATGCGGATGAGCGAGGCGGATTGGGACGTAGTCGTGGATACGAATCTCAAAGGCGCGTTCAACTTCATCCAAGCCGTCGAGCGCCCGATGCTCAAGCAGCGCAGCGGACGGATCATCAATATCGCGAGCGTCGCCGGCATCATGGGCAACGCGGGCCAGGCGAATTACGCGGCGAGCAAGGCGGGCTTGATCGGCCTGACGAAAGTGATCGCGCGCGAGTTGGCGAGCCGCGGCATTACGTGCAATGCGGTCGCGCCCGGATTCATCTCCACGGACATGACGAACGGGCTGCCGGAGGAGTTGAAGACGGGCGTGGTGACGCAGATTCCGCTGGGGAAATTCGGCGAGCCGGAGGACATCGCCAGCGCGGTGGCTTTCCTCGCGAGCGCAGAAGCGAAATACATCACGGGGCAGGTTTTGACGGTCGATGGCGGGATGGTGATGTAAAAAAGCCATGCTGCTTTATCTGCTCCGCCACGCCGATGCCGACACGCCTGCGCCGAGCGACGAGGCGCGTGCGCTTTCCGACAAGGGCAAGGCGCAGGCGGAAAAGGTCGCGCGGTTTTGCGAAGCGCACGAGATGCACCTTTCGCTCGTCCTCAGCAGCCCG
>JAYVNN010000458.1:0-3075 GCA_043758435.1 Chthoniobacter sp. | reverse complement strand
TGCTGTATTCGTTGAGCAAAAGTTTCACCTCCACCGCGATGGGCCTCGCAGTCGCGGAGGGAAAGGTAAGCGTTGATGATCCGGTGCTGAAGTTTTTCCCCGACGACGCGCCCGCGCAGCCGTCCGACAAACTCAAGGCGATGCGCGTGCGCGACCTGCTCACGATGTCCACGGGCCATCAGACGGAGCCAAAGCTCACGGCGGAGGAGCCGTGGGTGAAGTCGTTCCTCGCGCATCCCGTCGAGCACAAGCCGGGCACGCATTTTCTCTACAACTCGGCGGGCACCTACATGTGCTCGGCCATCGTGCAAAAGGTGACGGGGCAGACGGTGCTCGACTACCTGCGCCCGCGGCTGTTTGAGCCGCTCGGCATCGAGGGTGCGGAGTGGAGCACGAGTCCGCAGGGTGTTTCCGCCGGCGGCTGGGGTTTGTTTTTGAAAACGGAGGACATCGCGAAATTCGGCCAGCTCTATTTGCAAAAAGGGCAATGGAACGGAAAGCAACTCGTGCCTGCGGCGTGGGTCGAGCAGGCGACATCGAAGCAAGTCTCCAACGGCAGCGATCCGACGAAGGACTGGGATCAAGGCTACGGCTTTCAATTCTGGCGCTGCCGCCACGGGGCGTATCGGGGCGACGGGGCGTTCGGGCAATTCTGCATCGTGCTGCCGGAGCAGGACGCGGTGGTGGCGATCACCGCCGACACGAAGGACATGCAAGCCGAGATCAACATCGTGTGGGACAAACTGCTGCCCGCCTTGCAAAAAGACGCGCTGCCGGAAAATGCGGATGAGCAGGCAAAGCTGAAAACGACGCTCGCGAATCTCGCGGTGCGCGCGGGGCACACGGCGAATTTCATCAAGCTGCCAGGCACCGCGGAGAATGACAGCAAGCCGGTGACCGTGGTCGATTCCGCGGCGGCACAACTCCGCCCGTTCGTCGAGCAGCACGGGCTCGCGGGTGCGGTCGGGCTCGTGGTGGATCGGGACAAAGTGCTGAGCCTCGACGCGGTTGGGTTCGCCGATGTGTCGAAGGGCACGCCCATGAAAACCGACGCGCTGTTTTGGATCGCTTCGCAGTCGAAACCGATGACGGCGACGGGCGTGCTAATGCTCGTAGACGAAGGCAAAATCGCACTCGACGACCCGGTGGAAAAATATCTGCCCGAGTTTCGCGGGCAGATGGTCGCCGCGGAAAAAGACGACGCCCACGCCTTCCTGCGCAAGCCCGCGCACGCCGTGACCGTGCGCGAGATTTTGAGCCACATGAGCGGCCTGCCTTTCAGCTCCGCGGTGGAGATGCCCACGCTCGACGGCCTGCCGCTCGCCGCCGCCGTGCGCAGTTACGCGATGACGCCGCTGCAAACGGAGCCGGGCACGCATTACCAATACTCGAACGCAGGCATCAACACGGCGGCGCGGATCATCGAGGTCGTTGCCGGGATGAAGTATGAGGACTTCATGCAGCAGCGGCTTTTCGATCCGCTCGGGATGAAAGAGACGACCTTCTGGCCCAGCGAGGAGCAGGCGCGGCGCGTGGCAAAATCCTACAAGCCGAACGCGGGAAAAAACGACCTCGTGGAGACGCCCATCGGCCAGCTCATCTACCCGCTCTCCGATCGCACGCGCCGCTTTCCCATGCCCGCAGGCGGCCTTTTTTCCACCGCGCAGGACACCGCGCGCTTCTGCCGCATGCTGCTCCGCGGTGGCGAACTCGACGGACGCCGCTATCTCAGCGAGGCGGCCTTTCACGAACTCACCAAACGGCAGACGCCCGACTCGGTGAAGGACAGCTACGGCCTCGGCTTCGCGGTCGGCGGCGACTGGTTCGGCCACGGCGGCGCGCAGGCCACGAACATGGAAATCCGCCCCGCGCAAGGCGTCGCCATCGTGTGGATGGTGCAGCATGCCGGCTTCCCCGGCGAAGGCGGCAAAGCGCAGGGCGTCTTCCGCCAGTGGGCGCTGGAGCGGTTTGGAACGGCGAAGCAGTGACACAAAACGCCCCGCCGGTAAGATTCAAATCGCCCAACTTTTGCCTCCCCAAAATTCCATGAAGACCATCCGCTTTCCCCGCCTCGCATTCCTCGCTGCAACTCTTTTCACCTCCACGGTTGTCCATGCTGCGGATGACGTCGTCCTCGCCGACTTCGAAGGCGAAAGCTATGGCGCGTGGAAGGCCGAAGGCACCGCGTTTGGCGGCGGTCCGGCGCACGGGCCGCTGCCGGGGCAGATGAAGGTCGAAGGTTTTTCCGGCAAGGGCTTGGTGAACTCATTCAACGGCGGCGACGAGGCTACGGGGCGGCTCACGTCGCCGGAATTCAAGGTCGAGCGGGCGTTCATCAACTTCCTCATCGGCGGCGGCGGCTACTCGGGCGAGACGTGTATGAACCTGCTCGTGGATGGAGTGGCGGTGCGCACGGTCACCGGGCCGAACACGCAGCCGGGCGGGAGCGAGAATTTGCAGGCGGCGGCTTGGGATGTACGCGAGTTGGGCGGGAAAACGGCGCGCATCGAAATTGTGGATCAGCGCAAAGATGGCTGGGGGCACATCAATGCGGATCACATCGTGCAGAGCGACCGGCGTGCGGCGGGGATGCTCACGGATGCGAAGCGCGAGATCGCTGTCACGAAAAAGCTGCTGCATTTTCCCGTGAAGACGGGAGCGCCGAAGCGCAACGTGAAGGTGCTCGTGGATGGCAAGGTCGAGCGCTTCTTCGACATCGAACTCGCCGACGCGCAGGCCGACTGGTGGGCACCGCTCGACGTGAGCGCTTGGGCGGGGAAAAGCGTGACCGTCATCGTGGACAAACTCCCCGAAGATTCGCAGGCGCTCGCGCAGATCGAGCAGGGCGACACGCTGAAAAATTCCGGCGATCTTTACCGCGAACCGCTGCGCCCGCAGCTCCAGTTTTCGCCGCAGCGCGGATGGACGAACGACCCGAACGGCCTCGTTTTTTACAAGGGCGAATACCACCTTTTTTTCCAGCACAACCCGTACGGCTGGGGCTGGGGAAACATGCACTGGGGCCACGCGACGAGCCGCGATCTGGTGCATTGGCAGGAGCACGGCGAGGCGCTT
>JAYVNN010000457.1:0-9575 GCA_043758435.1 Chthoniobacter sp. | reverse complement strand
CGGCGGCTGGAAGCGCGCCGCTCCTTTACGCAATGGCCCAAAACGGGCACCGCGTTTTTTTACAGCACCTTCACCTACTTCGCCCGCCGCAGGAGAATCCCGTCGGCGACGACGTAGCCGTCGGTGTCGCCATTCGAGAGCGTGATGGTGAGCCCCTTGCCGCGCGTGAGGGTGAATTTTCCGAGCGCCTTCGCGCCACCCGCCGCGCGCTCGTTGACCTTCACGGTCTGCGCGGGTTGGCCGGGGAGTTCGATGAGCACGGGGGCGTTGGTCGCGCGGTTCGCGTTCGGTGGAAAGAGCAGCTCGATCTCGTAGTCGCCAGCTTCCGCGATGTCGGGCGTCCAGCGGACGGAGAGTTCGCCTTTGTGCGTGTTGCCATCGTGGAGGTAGCCGGTTCCGGCCTGTGGCGGGCTGGCGTTGGAGGCGATCCACTCGCCGGTTTTTTGCGCGTCGGCGTCGTCGAGGATGAGGCCGTCGTGCTTGGGCGCAGGCGCGGTGGCGGCGGGCGTATCCGTCCAAGCGAGCACCTGGCCGTCTTGCAAAAGCTGCGCGCGCAGCTTCGCGTAATCTACTTTCTGGGCGGCCACGCGGTCGTCGATGGCCATGCTGGCGGCGGTGGCGGCGCTTTGGCCGAGGATCATGAAGACCGGCTCCATGCGGATCGACCCGTAGGCGATGTGGGTGGCGGAAAGCGCGACGGGCACCCACAGGTTTTCGCACTCCCCGGCGGGCGGGATGATGGCGCGGTAGGAGACGGGATACGGTTTCACGCCCACCTGAAAGTCGCCCTCGTTGCGCGCCGCGCCGTCTTGCGCGAGGCGGCGGCAGTTGTGCGAGTCCATGTTGTAGGCGCCGAGGCCCACGGCGTCGTCGGGCGTCTCGGCGCGGCGGCAGTTTTTTTCCGTCATCACGTAGGCACCGATCATCCGCCGCGCCTCGCGCACGTACAGCGCGTGCGGCCAGCCGCCGGTGTCTGGGAATTCGTCTTTGCACAGGCCCCACTGCTGCATTTCGGCACGCACGTTTTCCGGCACGCGCGGGTCGGTGGCGAGGAAGGTGAGGAAGCCGCGGATGTAGTCCTCATGCGCCTGCCAGAGCTGCGCGCGGGAGGCGTAGTCGGCGTCGGGATACGCGTAGTTTTCGCCGATGAAGTCGGTGGAGATTGCGCCCTGGTTGTTGATGTCGGTCTTGTCGGACGTGACCATGTCGATCTTGAGGAAAGTTTTGAGCGCGGGCTTTTTGTCCGCCGCAGTGAGCGCCGCGCAGTAGCGGCCGAGCAGCTCGAAACGCTGCGCATCGTAGCCCGCGGGCGGTTTGATCGGGAGGCGGTTCGCGGGGTTGTTCGTGAGGCAGAGGCGAAAGTTGTAAGCCTGCACGCAGCGGTCGCCGGCACCGGGTTCGCCGAGCGGCTCGCGCATGACCAGCGGGAGCAGGCCGCTCGCGGGGTCGCCGGGCCGCACGTAGGGATCGACCGGCACGCCGAACTGATGCGCCGGCGTGGTTCCGCGTACGCCATTCAGCGTCTCGCCAAAGCGTTCATTGGCCTCGCGCCCGACCATGTATTTCACGCCCGCCCGGGCCATGAGGTCGCCCTCATAAGTGCAGTCGATGAAGGTCTTCGCGCGAAAGACATTCCCGTTTTCCATCGTGATCTCGACGATACGCGCGCCCTCCTTTTTCACCCCCGCGAGCCGCTGGCCGAAATGCACCGGCACCCGCGCCTCCGCGAGCCGCGCGCGCAGCGTTTCCTCCGCGACGTGCGGCTCGAACCACCACGCCTCTTCGCGCCCATAGTGCTTTCCCAGCGTCTTGTAAAAGTCATGCGCGAACCCGCCGATGGCCGCCTTGTTGCCGATGTCCGTCCAGCCCAGCCCGCCCGACGTGAGCCCGCCGACATGCTGGCCAAACTCGGTCACGACCGCCTTCTTCCCCAGCCGCTCCGCCGTGCAGGCCGCGCTCACCCCGCCCGCGGTCGCGCCAAAAACGAGCACATCCGTTTCGATGACCTCGGCGTGGCCCGCGGTGAGCGGCAGGAGAAAAAGGAGCGCGCGGAGAAATGGGGAGAGTTTCATGGCGAAGAATGCGCCAAGCGTGCGCGCCCGCCGCACGGCGTCAAGCGCGCCGCATGGTAGTGGCTCAATTTTGCCAGCCACCCAGCCAGCCTAAACACAGAGACACGGAGAACACGGAGGGACACAGAGGCGGAAAGGGAAGGTGGTGTTTTTTCCCAACCTCTGTGCTTCTCCGTGTTCTCCGTGCCTCTGTGTTAGAGCATTCAAATTGAGCCACTACCCGCCGCATTGACAATTTTCAACCGCAGTGTGTGCTGACCGCGCTCGTTTTATGGACGCGCCCCGCACCGCCGATGACTCGCACGATTTCCACCTGGCTCACCGCTTTCCTCCTCCTGCTCGCCGCCGTCCCTCGGGCGCGCGCGGTGGAAATCCAGCCACCCTTTAAGGCACTGCGCTGGGGCGAGACCGCCGAGCGCATGGAGGCGCTCATCAAGGGCAGCAAAGCCGTGATCCTGCAGCGGCGCACGGTCGAGGGCCGCGAAGTGTGGGACGTGGACGGGCTGAAAAGCCAGGGGCAGAAAAAAACCGTCTTTTACTTCCTCCAAGGGCAGCTCGTGGAGGTCGAGCTGCAGTTTCAAAAAGACGACTGGGACGAGACGAAATACAACACCTACATGGGCGAATGGCGGCAGAAGCTCGAACAGTTCTACGGCCAGGGACAGCTCATCTCGCGCAAGACCGAGCCGGCGGGCGATGTCACCCAGACCATCGTCGGCTGGAAGTGGAGCCAGAACAACACCGCCGCCGAGCTGATCTATTTTTCCGCCCAAGGCGCGGTGCATGTCTTCCGCACGCTGAGCGTGCATTTCAAGACCTACTGAATGCGCTTCGCGCGAACTGCGGACAACGTGTCGAGGCGCAACAGTTAGGCGTTGCGGTCGAATTCATTGAGGTCTGCATAGCTGGGTTCTAGCGTGCGTCCACCTTCACGGCAGGATAGCCATTCCAAGTTGGAGAAGTAAATCCCGTGCTATTCTTGGTGTAAAGGATGCCAAAGCTAGGGGAGGTTCCTGCAAAGGCTTTATCACCAAGCTTCGGAGCGTTGCCCTTGAAGGTTACGCTTTTCAAGCCGGTGCAGTCAGCGAAGGCTCCGTAGTCGATGGAAATCACGTTGGCGGGGATGATGACATTAGTCAGCTTTTTGCACTCTTGGAACGCGGTCTCACCTATCGACGTAACACCGCTCCCAAAGGCAATGCTCGTCAGGTTCTCGCACTGTAGGAAAGCGCTGTTTGCTATAGAGGCCATGTTTTCGCCGATGGTCACGCTGAGCAGGTTTTTGCAGCCAGCAAGTGCCCTAACCTCAACTGAAGCGACGCCCTTGCCAATCACAAGACCAGTCAGGCCTTCGCAGAATGAGAACGCGCGCCCTATGGATATGACGCTGTCAGATATGGTATAGGAACCTTTCTTGCCGCTCGGATACTTGATTAGGATCGTCTGAAGTTTATCAAACAATATTCCGTCAACACTGCGGTAATTGGGGTTCGCTGCTGCGACATCGATGCTCAACAGCTTTGGACACCCTCGGAAGGCATGGTTCCCAATTGTGGCAGCACTGGCCGGAATGGAAACCTTAACCAGCTTTTCGCAATCGCCGAAGGCTGTCTCCCCAATGGAGCTGACGCCCTCAGGAAGAGAGACGCTGGTCAAGTCTTTACTGCCGAGAAAAGTGTTGGCTTCGATGCTCGTCACTGGAAGTGTTTTGACAGTCTTTGGAACTGTCGCGGCAGCACCTTTGCCTGTGAATTTGCTGATGAGGACTGTGTTGTCCTTGATGGAATAGGTGTAGTCTCCTTCCTGCTCACCACGAGCGTCAGGGATGCTAGCGATTAGAATCGCTCCGAGGATGGTGAGGATGCGCGTTGGTATTTTCATGGATGCGGTTGTTGGATTTGGTTAGCGACGCCTAACATGTGATTGTACGACTGAGAGAGTTTTGTCAGTCGCCTAGGGCAGAAAATGGTGGGAGGCAATTCATAGTGCTGGGCTATTTTCAGCAGAGTTTTGCGATACTTTTTGAAAATGCGACGCGCTCCCTACTTCCGCACTTCCTTTTGCAGCCGCTTGAGCCGGCCGGCGACGCTGGCTTTGGCGGCGGAGTTCATGCGGTCGATGAAGAGGATGCCGTGGAGGTGATCGACCTCGTGCTGGAGCGCGCGGGCGAGGAGGCCGGAGGCGTCGAACTCGATGTCCCGGCCGTCGAGCAGTCGCGCTTTGCACCGCACGCCGGAGGCGCGGGTGATGTCGGCGGTGATCTCGGGGAAGCTGAGGCAGCCTTCGCTGCCGGTTTCCTTGTCTTTGCTGAGCTTGAGCTGGGGGTTGAGGAGCACGAGGGGCATGTGGTCCTCGATCTTCACCTCACCGTCGCCGATGAACATGGCGCTGGGGCGGTCCTCGATGTCGGCTACGTCGATGACGGTCATCTGCAAGGGCACGCCGATCTGCTGAGCGGCGAGGCCGACGCCGTTGGCGGAGCGCATGGTGTCGAGCATGTCGGCGGCGAGCTTCTTCACTTTGTCGTCCACTTCTTTGACCTCGCGCCCTTTTTCACGGAGCACCGGGTTCCCATATTGCACTATTTCGAGGATCATTTATTTCGATTCGGTAAAGGCGGACATGCTGCCCTTCACGCCCGCTTCGCGCAAGGCATCGAGCACGCTGACGAGAAATCCGTAGGACACTTTTTTGTCGGCCTTCAGCGCGAGCGGCGGCGGCGGGGTGCGCTGGAGCAAAGGCGCGAGCGCTTCCTTGAGCGCGGAGAGGGCGACGGGTTCTTTGTCGAGAAAGAGCTGCTCGTCGGGCGAGATCGAGAGCACCACGGGTTCGTCGGATTTGTCCGCGGCGACGGCGCTTTTGGACTCGGGGAGTTTGATCGTCACCTGCGGCTGCGGCTTTTTGAAGGTGGTGGTGACGATGACGAAGATGAGGAGGATGGCGAAGATGTCGATCAGCGAGACGATGATGACCTGCGGCATGCGGCGCTTGCGGCGGTAGAAAGTCACAGCGCGCCCTCCTGCGTGGGCCGCACGCCGAGGGCGGGCCGGGGAATTTCCACGCGGGGCGGCGCGGGTGCGTACTGGCTGGCTTCGCGCTCGGGCTGGGGCGCGGGTTCGGCGGCGCGGGATTTTTGGTAGTAGCACTTCGCCAGGAGGTCGGCGGTGAGGGATTCCATTTCCGCGGCCATGGTCTCGATCTTGCGCGTGAAATAGCTGTAGGCGATGAGGCTCGGGATGGCGATGGCGAGGCCGACGATGGTCGTGCTCAGCGCTTCGGAAATGCCTTTGGCGATGCCGCGCGGATCCTGCGAGGCCGCGTCCGCGCCGAACGCGGCGAAGACGGTGACGAGTCCCGAGACCGCGCCGAGCAGACCGAGCAGCGGGGCGATGCCGACGATGACTTCGAGCACGAACAGCCCGCTCTCCAGCCGCACGATTTCGTGCTGTGCACGGGTCTGCACGGCCTCGATATTTTCCGACTTCGGCCAGCTCAAATGCCGCAGCCCGACCTGCACGATGCGGCCCAGCGCCGAGCGGTCATTTTCCACCACGCGCGAGAGCCGCACGGCCGCCGAGGCGGCATCGCCCGGCTGGATCAACTCGATCTCTTTTTCGATGAATGGCGGCACCACGAGATCGCGCCGCAGGGCCAGCGCGCGCAGCACGATGACGGCGACGGACACGACCGAGCAGGCCGCAAGGAAATACATGAAGACGCCGCCCTTTTCAAAAAAGGTGAAGACCGACTGGAAGGACGCGGCGAGCAGCGGAGCGGGGATCATTCGTGGAAAGTGTAGAGGGTGAAAGTGATGGAGTATTCGAGCCGTCCGTCGCGCATCTGGTCGAGCGAACCGGCGGGCGGCGCGGTGATTTCGGCGTCACGGATAGACCGCTCGCAGACCTCGGCAAAGCTCGCATTTGCGGTATTCGCGTCGGTGTGGATGTCCTGCACCTTGCCCGCGCGGGTGACGAAAAAGCTGACCTTCGCGGTGCCGATGGCGAGCACGTCCATCTGGCTTTTCACGTAGTAGAGCCAGCGCGAGCCGACGGCGTTATAGACCTGCGCCTTGTATTTGCCGAGCGGCGTGGCGATGGCATCGACGGCGTTTTTTCCGCGGTTGGAAATGTTCCCCTCGACTTTGCTTTTCTCCTGCTCGGGCTGGTAGCCGGACCGCGAGGGCGGCGCGGGCTGCGTGAGTTTCGCCATCTGCTGCGGGGCGGGCGGGACGGGGATGGCGCGGCGAATCTCGGGCTGTTCCAGCTTCGTCACGGGCTGGGGCAAAGGCGTGAGCGACTTCGCAGCGAGGGCGATTTCGTCGTCGCGCTTCTTCTCGACCTCGCGGAGTTTTTCGAGCGTGGCTTGGGCCACCTTCGCCGCATCGGTTTTGGGCGGCGGCGTGGCCGCTGGTGCAGGCGTGGCGGCGGGCGGTGTGGACGTGGATTTTTCCTGCGCGGGTTGCGCTTTCGCGGGCGGCGCAGGAGGGGCGGAGGCGATTTCGAGCAGTGGGGCGGGCGGCTCTTTCATCGGGCCGACGGAGGACTTTTTCGTGTCGAAAACGCGGTCGAATCTCCCGCGCCCGTCCTGGCTCGGCAGTGGCACGTCGCCGCTCGCGGCTTTCTCGCTCGCGGCGGTCATGTCCTTGTCGGTTTCAAAAACGGGATTGGCCGCGGGCTTTGATTCCGCCAGCCCGCGCGAGTCGATGAATGGCTTTTCCTGCTCGACCGGCGCGGCGAGAATCTTCGGCTCCTCGGGCGGCATGATCGTCATCTCCAACTCCTCCGGCGGCGGCCTCGCCGCGGCTAAATCCACCGGCTTTCGCACCACTCCGGCGAGCAGCGCCAGGACGAGAAACGCGAGCAGATGCAGCACGACCGACGCGGCGATGCCAATGGTCACCTGCCGCCGGACGGGCACCGCCGAGATGTCGGGAATCCACGCGAAAAGCGGCGCGGTGAAACGGTCGAGCGCCGTCCTCATGGCGTGAGCGGGCGGACCACCGCCGACTGCATTTCGCCGACGACATTGTAGTGCGAAAGCTGGGCGCACCATTCGACATCGGCGGTGCGGGCCGAGGCCATGAGCGCGCGCCCGTTGCGCGAAGCGCGGAGTGCGGAAAGCGGCTCGGAGTAAAGCCGCGTGACGGCCAGCGCGGCGTGCGCGGCGTCGCTCAGGCTCTCCGCGCCGAGGTAGCCGATGAGCAGCCCGGCGGCGACGGCGTCTTCGAGGGCGAATTCGCTGAAGGTGCCCGCGCAGACGATGAGCAGCCGCTCGGGCCACGACTGGCGCACCACGTTCGCGACCGCCGCGATATTCAGCACCGCGCCGACGAGCACGCGCTGCGCGGTCTCGCACGCGCGCAGGGCGATGGTGCCGTTCGTCGTGGTGGTGATGATCTGCCGCCCACGCACCCGGTCGCGATATTCCAAGGGCGAATTGCCCGCTTCAAAACCGGGGATGATGTCGCCCTGCCGTTCGCCGCCGAGCATCGCGGCGGGCATCCGCACTTTCAGCGCGTGCGCCTCCTCGATGGTGCGCACGGGATAAATCTCCGTCGCGCCGTGGGCCAGCGCGGTAATCATCGAGGAGGTCGCGCGCAGCACGTCGAAGACCACGCAGGTCGTCGTGGAAAGATTGCGCGCCGGGAGAATGGTGGCGATTTCCGCGGGGTGAAGGACGACGTCGATGTGCATGGGAAAAAAGTTTGCGTGGGCGCAGCGCCAGTTATCCCCCAATCCGCCGCATCCATCAACCTTTCGCCCGCCCGCGCGGCCACGTCTTGCGCGCGTGATGAAAAAGATACTGCTGCGCGTAGCCGCCGAACGGGCCGAAATACTCCGCGGAAAACGCACGCAGGCGCTGCGTCGTGACCTTGCGCTTCCGTTGGAAATACAGCTCCCGCAAGACGCGCTCGATCCACACGTCGATGGGAAACGCCCGCACCCGCTCGAAGCCGAAAAGCAGCGCGCAGTTCGCGACCTTTTCGCCGACGCCCGGCAGGCGGCACAGTTCCGCGCGCGCGTCCGCGTCGTCGAGTTGCGCGACCTTCGCCAAATCGACCGCGCCTTCCGCGATCATGCGCGCCGCACCGAGCAGATTCTTCGCGCGAAAGCCGAGCGCGCACGTGCGCAAATCCGCCTCGCTCAGCCGCGCGAGCGCCTCCGCCGCCGGGTAGGCGAAAAGGTCGCGCCCTTCGCACTCCAGCCGCGCGCCGAAGCGCCGCCGCAGCGTGTGCGAAATCTGCGCGATGTGCGCGACCTGCTTCATCGACGAGGTGATGAAAGTCGCCACGCATTCCCACGCCGGCTGCCGCACGATCCGCATCCCGCGGCAAAACCGCGCCGCCTCCGCCATCGCCGGATCGCCGGGAAATGTCGCGCAGATTTCCGCCAGCGGATGATCGAGCGCGAAATACTGTGCGGCGATTTTTTCCAGGCCTGCCGACACCGCGATTTTTGCCCCGCGCTGCTCCACGTACATCGCTGCCTCGCCCACCGCGCCGAGCCAGCCCGCACCTTCGCGCACCCAATGAAACACCTGCCCGCAGCCGAGCGTCGCATCGAGATCGAAGTCCGGTGCAGCGACCGCCGCATTTGGCGCGAGCGCGCCGGAACTCTGGGGAGCGCGCGCGTCTCGCGTGCTGGTCGCGGCGTCCCGCCGCGACGAAGTTCCTGCGGCGTCGCATCCAGAACCAGCGCTCATTCCCGGCTCACGCGTTCGGCAAGTTCGTTTTGGCGGGACGCCAAAACCAGCACGCGGGACGCGTGCGCTCCCCGGAGTTTCGCAGGCCCGCCGCTCACTGGATAAAGTAGCTGAGATTTTCCAGCTCGATCGCGAGGTCCACGTTGTTCACCACGACATTATCCGGCACCTGCAAAACGATCGGCGCGAAATTCAGGATCGCGAGCACGCCGGCGCCTACGAGTTCGTTCGCCACTTCCTGCGCCACGGTTCCCGGCACGGTGAGGATCGCCATTTTGATGTGATGCGCGCCGATGAACTCGGCCAGCTTCGTCATCGGCAGCACCTGCATCCCGATCTCGCGCGCCCGCGTTTTCGTGGCCTTCACGTCGAACGCCGCCAGCACCTCGAAGCCCTCCTTGGCAAAGCCCTGGTAGCGCAGCAGCGCCGCGCCGAGATTGCCCGCACCGACAAGGATGACGGGCTGGAGCCGCGTGGTGCCGAGTACATCGGTGAGCTGCTTGCTCAGCGCCTCCACGCTGTAGCCCAGCCCGCGCGTGCCGAACTGGCCGAAGTAGGTGAGGTCTTTGCGCAGTTGCGTGGCCTTCACGCCCGCGGCTTTGGCCAGCGCGGCGGAGGACACGGTTTCCATTTTATTCGTCCGCAGCCGCTGGAGCGCGCGGTAGTAAAGCGAGAGGCGATAGACCGTTTTGCGAGGGATGACCTGTTTCAGCATTTGGTGAAAAAGCGCGGGCGAGCGCGCTTTCATACGCAAAGCCGGGACGCTTGCAAGCACCCGGCTGGGGGGAAATCTAAACCGGA